>JAWOLC010000042.1:0-2949 GCA_033853925.1 Candidatus Eiseniibacteriota bacterium | reverse complement strand
GGGCGGCCAGCGCCAGCACGTCGCGCAGGCAGGCCTCGTAGACGACGGCGGCCTCGTCCGGCGGCAGCGGCGGCGAGAGGCGCGTCTTCACGCGCCCGGCCTCGGGCGGGCGGGCGAAGACGAGCAGCCGGTCATCCGCCATTCCTTGCTCCGTGAAAGGGGCGCGCGCCCAGGATGCGCCGTAGCAAGGAAAAGGGACAGGCGCCCGGGCCGGTTGACACGGGGCGAAAACGATGGCAGGGGGCTGCCGCCGCGGCGCGCGCTATTCCGCGCGCTCCGGCCGACACGGGGACGCGGGGACACGGCGATGGCGGCCGCAGGGTCCGGGGGAACGCGGCGTCGTCGCTCCCGAACGTGACGGAGCCCGGGTGGCCTCTGCCGCCCGGGCCCCGTGTCCCCGTGTCCCCGCGTCCGCTTCCCCGCTCCACCGCTTCCCCGCGCCACCGCCTCCCCGCGCCTCAGCGGTGCGGGTTGGCCGCCGTGCGCGGACCCGCCGTGGCCGGCGCCGGGTGCGCCAGGGCGTAGCGCTGGCCCGCGGCGAGGAGCGCCTGCGGCGTAGGCGAGCGCACGAGCAGGTCCATGGCCGTGCGGACCTGGGGGTCGTCGACGTTGCCGCGCTCGATACGCGCCCGCTGGCCCCACTTCTCCTGCGCGACCATGAGCCCCAGGTCCCGGCCCACGAAGCGGGAGGCCGCATCGTAGGCAGGTCGGTCCAGCTTAACGCCTCGCTGCTGGAGCAGGTCGTAGAAGCCGCCGAGCATCTCCGGCGTGATCGTGAAGTCCCGGGCGAGCTGCGGGTGCTGGTGCGCGTACTCGATGGCGTACTGCAGCCGTGCGTCGCCGTACTTCGAGCCCGTGGACTCGAGCGACTGGATGAAGGTGCGCTCGGCCAGCGTGAGCGTGTCGGGCATCACGAACACGTCGGGGACGATGCCGCCGCCGCCGTAGACGATGCGACCGGAGTCCGTGTGATAGACCGGCTTCCCCCGAGCGCTCGCGCTCGTCGCCGCGCTGTCCGGCTGCGTGTCGGTGCTGTCGGCGTCGGTGGTGCTGTCGCGGCCGATGCCGTACGGCTTCTGGATCGAGCGGCCCGAGGGCGTGTACCAGCGCGCCGTCGTCAGCTTGAGCCAGTTGTTGCCCTGGAGCGGATAGAGCGTCTGGACCGAGCCCTTGCCGTAGGTGGTCTGGCCGAGCACCAGCGCGCGGTCGTGGTCCTGGAGCGCGCCCGCCAGGATCTCGGAAGCCGAGGCGGTATAGGGGTTGACCAGCACGACGACGGGCAGGCCGGGATAGCGGTCGGACTCCTCCGCCTCGTACTTGGAGCTCTGGCCGGGGACGCGGCTCCGGGTCTCGGAGACCGTCTGCCCGCGCTTGAGGAAGAGCTCTCCCACGCCCACACCCTGGTCGAGCAGGCCGCCCGGGTTCCCGCGCAGGTCGAGGATCAGGCCCTTCATCCCCTTGGCCCGCAAGGAGTCCACGGCCTGACGCACCTCCTCGGTGCTGTTCTCGCTGAAGACGGTCAGATTCACGTAGCCGATCCCGTCGCCCAGCGAATACGCCGCCGGGACGGAGCGGACGTGGATCTCCTCGCGCGTCAGCTTGAAGGGAATGGGCGCGGGGACGCCGGGGCGCTGCACCTTCAGGTCGACCGTGCTCCCCTTGGGGCCGCGCAGCTTGGCCACCGCCTCGTCCTCGCTCCAGCCGCGGGCCGACTCGCCGTTCACCTCGATGATCGCGTCGCCCGCCATCACGCCGGCGCGTTCCGCCGGGGTGCCCGGCAGCGGCGCGACCACCGTGATGAGCCCATTGCTCTTGAGGATCTGGATGCCGAGCCCGCCGTACTCGCCCTGCGTCTGGATGCGCAGGTTCTCATACTCCTTGGCATCCATGAAGACCGAGTGAGGATCGCCCAGCTCCTGGAGCATGCCGTCGATGGCCATCCGGTAGAGCTTGGATGGCTCCTTCGGCTCCACGAAGTGGTCCGAGACTTGGTGCAGGACATCGTCGAAGAGCCGCGCCTGGAAGTAGACGTTGTTCTCCTGGCCGACGCCCTGCTGCAGCAGCCAGCCGCCGGTGACCAGGGCGACGATCGCCACCGCCGCCGGCGCCACCATCGATCGCTTGATCCTCATCGGTCCTCCCTGTCCGGACGGTCCGGGGCGACGGGGCGACGACGCCCCGCGCCGCAGTCCGCCCGCCCCTGCTTAACCCTCGCCCGCGCGGAAAGTTTCGGGAAACCGCTCCAGCAGCACGCCCACGATGCGCTCGTGCACCTCGTCCGGCGACGCCGTCCCATCCACCCGCACCACCCCGGATTCCTGGATGGCGAGCATTTCGTATGCCCGGGCCACGCTCTCGTGGAAGTCGCGCCCGGCCTTCTCGATTCGATCCGCGGCGCCGCGCGCCGAACGGCGGCTCTCGCCCATCGACGCGGGCACCGCCAGCACGATCGTCAGGTCGGGGGCAAGCCCGCCCGTGGCGATACTATTTAGCAGCCGGACGTGGTCGAGGCCGAGCCCACGCGCCACTCCCTGGTACGCCAGCGAGCTGAGGGCGAAGCGATCGGCCAGCACCACCTTCGCCTCCGCCAGCGCCGGCCGGATCCGCTCCTCCACCAGCACCGCCCGCGCCGCCTCCATGAGAAGCAGCTCCGCCCGGGCCGGGAGCTGGCCGCTGTGCAGCAGCAGCCGACGGATCTCCTCGCCCGCCGCCGTCCCACCGGGCTCGCGCACGCGCAGCACCGGGATCCCGCGGGCGACGAGCCACTCCTCCAGTCGCGTCGCCTGCGTGGTCTTGCCGGAGCCCTCCGGGCCCTCGAGGACGAGGAAGAGGCCGCGCTCAGAGGTCACGACGTCGCCTTATGAAAACGGAGGCCGCTGATCGCGGCCTCCGGGATTGCAGCTGAACGCGCGAAAGTCGCGTCCGCAGGGCTTTTTCGGGCCCGGGCCC
>JAWOLC010000041.1:0-54224 GCA_033853925.1 Candidatus Eiseniibacteriota bacterium | reverse complement strand
CGCTCTGCAGCAGGTTCTCGTGCAGCGCGGCGCAATCCACCACCACGAACGGCTGGCGCGCGCGCGGGCTCTGGCGGTGGATGGCGTTCGAGACCATCTCCTTGCCGACGCCGCTCTTGCCGCGGATCAGCACCGTCGAGTCCGTGGGGGCCACGCGCTCGATCAGCCGCAGCATGTCGCGCACCTGCGGCGACTGGCCGACGAACCGCTGGCTGGGCTGGAGGCGCTCGACCTGCCGCTCGAGGGCGGTGTGGCTGCGCTCGAGGCTCTGCTTCTCGACCGCCTTCTCGAGCACGGCCTCGAGCGTCCCGAGCTTGCAGGGCTTGGTGAGGAAGTCGTGCGCCCCCTGCTTGATCGCCTGCACGCCCTCCTCGATCGTGCCGTAGGCGGTGAGCACCACCACCTCGGTCATCGGCGACAGCTCCTTGATCTCGGTGAGCAGATCGAGGCCGCTGCCGTCGGGAAGCCTCAGGTCCAGAACCGCCACGTGGAAGGCGTGCTGCTTGAGCAGACGTCGCGCCTCCTCGAGCGAGCCCGCCGATTCCACGGCGTAGCCCGTGAGGGTCAGCTCCTTGGCCACGTTCTCGCGGAAGAAGTCCTCGTCGTCCACGAGCAGCAGGCGGATCTCAGACATCCCCGCCCCCCGTGGTGCGCACCGGCAGCTCGATGATGAAGCGCGCGCCCTCGCCGGGTCGGCTCTCCACCCGGATGGTGCCGCCGTAGCGGTCCACGCTCTGGCGGGTGATGGACAGGCCGAGTCCCGTGCCCTGGCCGATCGGCTTGGTGGTGAAGAACGGGTCCCAGATGCGGTCCAGGTGGTGCGGCAGGATGCCGGGCCCCGTGTCCGCGATCTCCAGGGTCACGGTGGAGCCGGCGTAGCGCGTGCGCACCGTGAGCATGCCGCCGTCCTTCATGGCCTGCACGGCGTTCATCAGCAGGTTCATGCACATCCCGCGGATCCCCGACTCGCGCGCCCACACCGGCGGCGCCGAGGGATCCAGGTCCTGCACCACTGCGATGCCCTGCTTGCTCATCTGGTAGTTGAGGAGCGAGAGCATGTCACGCACCGCGCGGTTCAGGTCCACCCACGAGGTCGCGGCCCGGTAGGGCTGGGCGAGGAGCAGCAGCTTCTCCGTCGTCTCCGTGCAGCGCTGCGTCTCGCGCTCGATGCCGTGCAGCACGGCGTCCACGTCCTCCTTGTCGTGCGGCGCGAGCCGGTGCTCGCGGGTGAGCCAGCGCCGCAGGCGTTCGACGCCCGCGAGGATCGCGGCCATGGGGTTGTTCAGCTCGTGGGCCACGCCGGCGGCGAGGGTGCCGAGCGATGCGAGCCGCTCGCTGTGCGCGAGCTGCGCCTCGAGGTCGCTGCGCTCGGTGATGTCGCGCCAGACCTCCACCACGTGGCTCACCTCGCCATCGGGTCCGATCAGCGGGTTGTAGGTCGCCTCCCAGCGGCGCTGGGCGCCACCCGGATCGGTCATGTTGCGCACCCGGCGCACGGGGCGCTTCAACTCGATCGCCTCGCACGCGGAGCAGCGGTTACCCTGCCCGTCGCCGTCGGGGCAGTGGAGGACGTCCAGGCAGTGCGTGCCCACCAGGCCCTCGCGCCGGTTGCCGAACGTCTCGAGGTAACGCCGGTTCGCGGCCACGACCCTCTGGGTCCGGTCCACCACCACGACCGCGTCGCTCAGGGCGTCGATGAGCTGGGGGAGGATGTGCCGGACCTGCTCGATGTCCATCCGGGCCGGGAAGTGGGCGGGGACGGGCTCGGGATGCGGATGCGCCATGATCTCCTCGTACGAACGGGTGACAGGCGCGGCCAGCGGAGGTGACAGTTTGTCAGGCACCGGGTCAAGGAGACTAGCACAGGTCTGACAACCATGCGGATGTCGGCGGCACGGGCCCGGATGCGGCGGCGAGCGGATCGGGGGACCAGCCGCCGGGCTCGGAAGTTGCGAACCGCGCGGCCGGGGCGCAGTCTTCGGCCCGATCGGCCCTGGCGGACCCAGCCGCCGGGGGGGAGAAGGGCGTTGCGCGGCAGCGGCCTCGGGCCGGGAGGCTCTCCAGGAGGACGTGATGAAGATCCTCGTTCCGGTGGACGATTCGCCCCATTCGCGGGCGGCGGTCGAGTTCGTGAAGGGCGTGCAGTGGCCCGGGGGGGCGCACGTCGTGGTGCTGGCGGCGGCGCGCCCGGTGGTGAGCGCCTACGCCGAGGTCTACGCCCCGGGGAGCCCGTCGGGCGAGGGCCTCTTCCACGAGCAGCTCAAGCACGGCGAGGAGCTGGTGGCTCGCGTCGAGGCCGACTTGAAAGCGGCGGGGCTCAGAGCCGAGGGTCAGGTGGTGCGCGGCGACCCGCGCGAGGCGATCGTCCACGCCGCTCGGGCGGGCAAGGCGGACCTGATCGTGATGGGCTCGCACGGCCGCTCCGGGCTGGCCAAGCTCCTGCTGGGGAGCGTGGCCAGCTTCGTCGTCGCGAACGCGCCGTGCAGCGTGCTCGTGGTGAAGCTGCCGGCGGGAGCCGTGTGACGCGTCCGGCTCGAGGGGCTCGCCAGGCGCCGTTCGGCGCGGCGGCCCCGCGGGCGACGGGCAAGAGGGGGGACTTCACGGCCGCATGAGATGCATCCAGGTCCTGCATCACTCGATCTCTCCTTTCCACCTGCACGATCCCCAGGCGGACCCGCGGCGCTATCGAACCGGCTGGCCCATGATCTTCGCCCGGGCGATCCGGGCTCACGATCCGGGCGTGACGGTGGAATGCTGGCGGCCCGAGCGGACGCTCCGCGGCCCCTACGGGTGGCGCGACGACGACGGAACGGTGCACCGCGTGTTCCCGTCCTTCTACCTGCGCTACGGCTACGAGTGGTCGCCCGGCCTGCTGCGGGCGGTCCGCGCGGCGGCGCGCGATCCCGAGGTCGCCTTCGTCGTGCACGGGTCCTACAATCTGCACGCTTACCTCCTCGGACCCATGCTCGCGCGCTCGCCGGCGATCCTGCAGAGCCACGGCGGCTTTCCGGCGCATCACCTCTTCCGGGTCACCCGGCACCGCTGGCTGAGGTGGGCCCTCCTGGCGGTCGCTCCCGTCGAGCGCTGGACGCTGCCCCGCTACCCCCACGTCTTCGTCCTCAACGACGAGGAGCGGAATGCTCTTTCCCGCCTGCTGCCGGCGGACCGGGTCACCGTCTCCCCGGTCGGCGTGGACTTCGCTCGGTTCTCTCCCGGCGACCGCGCGGCGGCCCGGTGCGCCTGCGGCCTGGATCGGGAGGCCCGGCTGGTGCTGTACGTGGGACGCCTCTCGCCCGAGAAGGGAGTCCCGCACCTGCTCGAGGCGCTCGGCCTGGCCAGGCGCCGGATCGCCGGCCTCCGCCTCGTGGTCATCGGCTGCGGCCCCCTGGAAGGCCAGCTCCGCTCGCAAGTGGAGCGGCTGGGGTTGGCGGAGTCCGTGCGCTTCGTGGGCCGCGTGCCGAATCCGGAGCTGCCCGTCTGGTACCGGGCCGCCGAGGTCACGGTCATGCCCAGCTTGCGGGAGGGTTTCGGCCTGGTCGCCGTCGAGTCGCTCGCCTGCGGCACGCCCATCGTCGCCTCGCGGGTGGGCGGGACCACGGACATCGCGCGGGCGTTCGAATGCGGCGTGCTCGTGCCGCCGCGCGACCCGCCCGCCCTGGCCGACGCCATCGCGGCGGTGCTGTCGAAGTCCGTGCCCACGACGCCCAACGTCGGGCGGGGGCGGGCGCGCTTCGGCTGGCCCGCGAAGCTGGCCCGAATGGATGCCCTCTTCGCGGCGATGAACGCCTCTCGAGGCCACCGTGCCCGAGCCGCGCGCGTTGGACGTGGCGTGAGATGAAGATCATCCAGGTTCTGCATCACTCCATATCGCCCTTCGTTCGCCACTACCCCGGCATGGACGCCGTGCACTACAACACGGGCTGGCCGATGGTCTTCGCGCGGGCGATCCACGCGCTCGATCCGGGGATCGAGCTGGAGTGCTGGCGGCCGGAGCGGACGCTGCGTCGGGAGACGGTCTGGCGCGACGAGGCCGGAGTCCTCCATCGCATCTTCCCCTCCCTCTACGCCTCCTTCGGCTACGAAGTCTCGCTTCCGCTCCTGCGAGCCGTGCGCCGCGCGCGGCTCGCTCCGGGCACCTGCTTCATCGTGCACGGCTCGTACAACCTGCACGCCTATCTCCTCGCCCCCCTCCTGGCCCACACCCCCGCCATCCTGCAGAGCCACGGAGGATTCCCGGCGCCCTTCCGCTTCCGGATCAGCCGGCATCGCTGGCTGAGGTGGATCTACCGGGCTCAAGCCCCCTGGGAGCGGCGGGCGCTCCAGCGCTTTCCCCACCTCTTCGCGATCAGCTCCGAGGAGTGCGGCTACCTCGAGCGCTGGCTTCCCGCGGCCCGCGTGTCCTTCTCGCCCGTGGGCCTGGACTTCGAGCGCTTCGCCCCCGGCGACCGCTCGGCCGCGCGCCGGGAGTGCGGCATCCCGGACGGCGCTCGGGTCGTCCTCTACGTCGGGTACCTGCGCATCGACAAGGGGGTCGACACCCTGGTGGAGGCGTTCCGAGAGGTGGCTCGGAGGATCGAGTCCGCGCGCCTGTTCGTCATCGGGGTCGGCCCGCGGGAACAGACGCTGCGCGCCCGGGTGGCAGAGCTGGGGCTCGGCGCGCGCGTGAGGTTCGCGGGCTTCGTGCCGAACGCGAGCCTGCCGAACTGGTACCGGGCGGCCGACGTCGCGGTCATGCCGAGCGACCTGGAATGGTTCGGCATGGTGGGCGCCGAGGCCATGGCCTGCGGGACTCCCCTGGTCACGACTCGAGCCGGCGGAGCGGTGGACATCGTGCGCGAATTCGAGTGCGGCGTGCTCATGCAGCCTCGCGACGCGGCGGGCCTGGCCGAGGGCATCCTGGCCGTCCTTTCGGGCTCGGTGCCCACGACTCCCAACCTCGAGCGGGCGCGGGCTCGCTTCGGCTGGCCCGTCAAGCTGGCCCACGTCTTCGCCTTGTTCGAGGCGATGCGCGGCGAATCGGCCGCCTGAGGCCCCCCACGGCGCGTCTCAGCCGCGCGCCGCCAGGCCCGCCTCGAGCACGGCCAGGAGCTGCTGCTCCAGGCTGTCCCAGGTGTAGCTCGCCTCGATCAGGCTCCTGCCCGCCGCTCCCAGCGCCGACCCGAGAGCCGGATCCGACGCCAGCCGGGTCACGGCCCGGGCCATCTCCGCGGGATCGTCGATCGCCAGGAAGTGGACCCCATGCCGGCCCCCGACGATGGGCTCGGCTCCGTGGCTCGTGGTCACGACGGGCACGCCGAGCGCCATCGCCTCGAGGATCTTGTACTGGCTGCCGCCCCCGGTCTGCATGGGGGCCACCATGCAGGCGCAGCGGCTGACGAGGCTCCACGGATCGTCCAGCAGGCCGGTGACGCGCACGTTCGGATGACGCATGGCCAGGGCCCTGATTCGCGGTCCGGCGTCGGGGCCGATGATGTGCCAGAGGATGTCGGCGGGCAGGCGAGGCAGCACGTGCTCGCCGAACCAGGTCACGGCGTCGGCGTTGGGCTGAGTGTCCAGTCGTCCGAGGAAGCAGCACGCCCGCTCCACCGGCCCTGCGCGCGGACGCCGCAGGAGATCGTTGCTGACCCCGTTCGGCAGCCAGCGCGTGCGGTCCGGCCGCTCGTAGAAGTCCTGCTCGCGGCGGTTCACGAAGAAGCTCGCTCGGAATCTGGCCACGCAGGCCCGCTCGAACGCCTCGATGCGGGGCGCCTCGAGGCGATGGATCGCCCGCCAGAGCGGGGAGCGGTCGTGCTGCGCTCCGAGGCGACAGATCAAGGTCTGGGAGTCCGTCATCTCGAGGAAGCACGGCTTGGCGAAGCGGAGGAAGTAGGGAGCCGCCCGCTGGCCGATGGGCAGGCCGAAGTCCACCCGGGATTCGAGGGACTCCACGTGGCGGGCGATCTCGGGCAGGTAGTAGTAGGCGATCTGCAGGGGCGTCGGGCCGAACAGGGCCAGCACCACGTTGAGGAGGTGGCGCCAGCGCGGCACCGGGAACACGGCGTGCTCGGCACAGTGTCGCCGCAGGTAGGCCTCGGCCCCGGCGTCCAGCGGCCGGTCCGAGAGGCTCACCAGACACACGTCGTAGTGCCGGGCGAGACGCTCGATGAAGAAGCAGCTTCGCACCTTGTCTCCGCCGAGAGGCGGAAAGGGAATCCGCGTGGTGAGGACGAGAACCCGGCGGCGCGAGGTCGGGGCCCTCATGTCACGGCCTCGACGTCCCCCGCGTGTCCGCGCGGCCGCTCCGTCCGTCCACGCCGGGAACGGCCGACGCGGCCCGCTCCCCGACCTGGGGTGGGGTGGTGAGCTTCCGGGCGGCGCGACCCTCGCCGCGTCGCCTGCCCGTCAGAACGCGTCGTGCTCGGCAAAGGGGAAGCGCCATTGCGAGAGGCTCCTGGCGTTCGGAGTGGAGGAGAGGCGGGCGGACGGCCAGACGAGAATCCGATAGGAGTCGGCCGAGGGCCGGTAGCCCAGCCGATTCATCACGGGCTCCAGCTCCGCCACGCCGCCCAGCCAGAGCATGGCCAGGCAGCCCTGGGCGAGCGCGCGCCCTTCGGCCTCCGCGAGGAGCGCCGTCGCGACCGCCGTCTCCCCGGGCGGCGCGACGAGGTCCAGCACGATGCCGAGGGGGATGAGGGCTCGCGTCGTCGGAGCCGGGCGGAGAGCCGAGCGCAGGAGCAGGCCGCCGCGGAGGCGCTGGCCCTCGAAGGCCAGCAGCAAGGTGTAGGGCCAGCCCTCCAGGGTCGCCGCGAACCGAAGGCGCCAGCTCTCGGGGGTCCACGCCTGGCGGACGCGCGGGCCGGCGCCGCGCACGAGCATCTCGAGGAGCCCCGCCAGGTGCGGGGAGGCCGAGTCCGTGGCCTCGATCCGGAGGTATGACGGGGGGCGCCCGCCGAGCCTCGCGCTCAGGCGGTAGAGCGGGTCCAGCACGCGACCCATTCCGGCCAGTGGCTGCCAGCCGCGGTAGCTCGCGAGCAGGGCGAAGGGGCGGAGCGGCTTCGCCCGGACGCCCACGGTTCCCAGGGCCGTGAAGCCCATCTTCACGTGCCCTTCGGCGACGGCCGGGCGGCGCGTCCCGGTGTAGATGAGGTCCACTCCGGCGGCGGGCGCCTCCTCCATCATCGCGTGGACCAGCCGTGAGTAGACCAGCTGCCGGCGGAACTCCCCGTGGACGAAGAGGTGCGACCAGTACCCCGCGCGCAGGATCTGACCGTCCCAGATCAGCGGGCGAAGATAGAGGACGGTCAGTCCCACCGGCCGTTGCCCATCCAGGGCGATCCAGCCCAGCAGGCGACGGGGATCGAGGTCGCAGAGGTAGCGCCCCACCGCGCCCGGGTCGTAGTGAACGCCGTCGCGCTGGTCGAGCAGGGCCGCGACCGCGGGGAGATCGTCGGGCCCGAGGCGGCGGATGACGGGCTCGCCGGTGGAGGGCGCCGGCCGCGGGGCCGCGGGGAGACGCCTCTTCTCCAGGGTTCGCACGATGGCCTCGACGCTGTCGAGATGGTCGATCTCCTCGGGGGAGAAGGTGGCGTGGAACTCGCTCTCCAGGGCGAGCACGAGGTTCAGATGGTTGACGGAATCCCAGCGATCGATGTCGCGAGCGGTGGCGGTGGCCGGGACCTGGCCCACCTCGAGCTGGAACACGTCCGCGACGATCTGGCGCACGCGCTCCGTCGGCTCCGAGGCCGGAGCGCCGCTCGGCGCGGTCGCTCCCGAAGGAGGCGAGGGCGGGAAGGCCGACGTGGTCATCCGGCTGCCGGCAGGACCCGGTCGATCCAGGGGGGCGGGGCGACCGTGTCCTCGCTCAGGTCGAGTCGCCAGCGGGAGGCTCCCGCCTCCTCGCCGACGCGGCGGAAGCCGTGGCGCGCGTAGACGTCGGCCGCCGGAGCGTTCTTCCTGGTCGGCAGGAACTCGCCACCGAGGTAGCGAGCTCCGGCCGAGCGGGCCCGCTCGGCGAGGGTCGCGAGCATGGCGGTCTCCACCGTCCGCCCGATCACCCGGCAGCTCAGCAGGAAGGTGTCCAGCGTCCACTCCTCGGCGGTGAGGGCCACGATGGCCAGCCCGACGATGCCATTGTCCCCGAAGCGGTCGGTCACCCGGGCGGTGAAGATCCGGTGCGAGGAATCCGCGGCGAAGGTGGCGAGCTGCTGCTCGGTGTAGCGCCGCGTCGTGGTGTTGAACTGGTTCGTCTTCTGGGTGAGCTGGGCGGCGCGCGCCAGGGTGGCGGCTGAGACCTCGGTGAATTCGATCTTCATCTGCAGGGAGCGGTAGAAGTCCTCGATCCGGGCCGAGGATTTCTCCAGCTCGCCGCGCCGGCGCTGGCTCGCGTACATCCCGCCCCGCTGCCTGTCCTCCGCGGAGAGGGACAGCCGCTCGAAGCACGGCTGCCGGCGGAGCCTCTCGGCATAGCCGACGGGGTCGCCCGCCAGGTGGAGCACTCCGACTTCGGGCAGGTTCTCCCGGACGTTCTGGCACTCCACCGGGTTGTCGTCGAGGAGCACCAGCGAGTCGAGGCCGACGTTCAGCTCCGCCGCGATCTGCCGCAGGCCCTCCACCTTGTCGCTCCAGTCGATCCGCATGGCCGCGAAATGGTGGGGACGGAGCAGCATGTGCGGATGCTCCGCGATGACCTGCATGGCGTCGTCGCGATTGTTCTTGGAGCAGATCGCCAGGATGATCCCGCGCTGGAAGAGGTCCAGCACGGCGCGCTGCAGGGCCACGAAGGCGGCACCCGGATACTCCACGCCGAGCTGGATCCCGTCGTAGCCGTCCTCGCCGACGATCCCGCCCCAGAGGGTGTTGTCCAGGTCGCAGACGAGGCACTTGGCCACCCTGCCGCTGGCCGGGTGGATGAAGCGCAGCCACTCCTCCGCGACGACCGCCAGCTTGTCCGCCTGGATGGGCATGCGGACCGCGAGCCAGCGTCGGGCGTCGTGGAAGGCGAGCTTGCCGTGCCGAGCCAGCAGCCCGTCCCAGTCCAGCATGTGCACTCCCGCCGCCTGCCTGGCCATCTCGGAAAGGCGCTGGTTGACGCGCCGGATGACCGCGGCCTGGGAGCCCTCGCCCTGGCGGTCCAGCACGCCCTGGCTCGGCCAGGGAGGCACCTCGAGGTCATGGATCACGATCGTGGCGCTCAGGCGCGAGCGGAGGGCGCGCACCCAGGTGGAGAACTCCTCCACCAGCCGGTCTGCGGCCCGTTCCACCTCGGCGGCCGAGAGGTCCGCGAAGTCTCGCCACAGCTCGGGGGCGACGTCCTGGGTCTGGACCACGAGGAGGACCACGTCGGGACGGAAGCGATACAGCGAGGACTCCGCATCCAGGATCTCCTGGGCGTAGGCGTTGAACTCCCCCAGCTGCACCTGCAGGTCGAGTCCTCCGATCGCCCCGCCGGCCCGCAGGAGCGGAACCAGCGGCTCGACCGTGAAGGAGCGCAGGATCGCCACCTTCACCGGCAGCAGCGCACGCGCGCCGGCGACCTTCTCCCAGCGTGACAGGACGAATCCCGCCGTGGCCGGCGTCGCGGAGGCCTGCCACAGCTCGGTCAGGTAGCCGATCGCTCGGAGCGCCTCGCCCCGCGCGATGCTCTCGTCGATCAGGCCGCGAAGCGCCTCGGGCTCAGCGTTCACGTTCCACCAGCTCCATGAGCTGCCGAGTGGGAGTGTAGAACCAGGCGATGCGGCGTCCCTCGAAGGCGACGGCCGAGGCCGGCTCGCGGACGATCAGGCAGCCCCGGGAGCGAAGCTCCCGCACCACGCCGTCCAGGTCGTCGACCTCGCAGCAGATGTGATAGGCCCCCATCCCCTTGGCGAGGAGCCGGGCCACGTGGGAGCGCTCGTGCGCGGGCGCGACGAGCTCCAGCACGAATCCGCCCGGCTCCCCCGTGCCGACGAAGGCCACGCGGGCCTCCTGCACCGGATCCTCGAACGGACCCGAGAGAAGCTTCCAGCCGAAGAGGTCCTGATGGATCCGAGTCGCCGACTCGAGATCGGAGACCGCCAGACCCAGATGTCGGAAGCGGAAGGCGTTCATGGTCGGGTGAATGACGGGCTTCGTCGCCGCGGCGGCACCGCGGTGTGCCGGGGTACTGTGCCCTGCCGTGGCAGCGCCGCGGCCCGCCGGGGCAAGGAACCCTGCCGTGGCGGGGCGCCGCGGCCTGTCGGGGCGCGGTACCCTGCCGTGCCACGGTCCGCCGGGGCACAGTACCCTACCGTTTCTGCGCGCCGCGGGGAAGTCAGGGGAACCCCGACCGGAGAGCCCCCGCGCCTCGCCTTGTGGCGGCCCGCCGCGAACGACGACCTTCCGTCGGGGAGCGCAAAGGGAATTGCGGGGCGCGGAGGCAGGGTGGCGAGCCGAGCCCGCCGCGGCCCGCTCGTTGACCGCGCCGCGGGCCACCCTCTACCTTCAGCGGCCCTCGGCGCCGGCTCCGCTGGCGGCGCCCGAGCGAGAGGACCTTCGCCTTGACCAACGCGCTCACCGTCGATTTCGAGGACTGGTACCAGGGCTTGGAGATTCCCCTCGAGCGCTGGGACGGGTTCGAGGATCGCCTGGCGATCTCGGGGCGGAGACTCCTCGACCTGTTGGCCGAAGCGGGGGCGCGTGCCACCTTCTTCGTGCTGGGGGCCGTCGCGGAGCGCCATCCCGAGCTGGTGCGCCAGATCGTCGCCGGGGGTCACGAGGTCGCCACGCACGGCTGGTCGCACACTCTCGTCTACCAGATGCCTCCGGAGCGGTTCCGCTCCGAGCTGACCCGCTCCATCCGCCTGCTCGAGGACCTCAGTGGCCAGAAGATCGTGGGCCATCGGGCCCCGTTCTTCTCGATCACACGGGATTCGCTCTGGGCGCTCGAGATCGTCGGCGCGGCAGGCCTGCGCTACGACTCGAGCATCTTCCCCGTTCTGAATTACCGCTACGGGATCCACGACGCGCCGCGTTGGCCGCACCCGCGGCCCGTCGCGGGCGGGACCCTGACCGAGTTCCCGCTCACCACCTGGCGGATCCTCGGCCGCAACCTGCCCGTCGCGGGCGGCGCCTACTTCCGCCTGCTGCCCTACGCGCTGACGCGGGCCGCGTTTCGCCGGGCGAACGCCGAGGGGAACCCCGTGGCCTTCTACGTGCATCCCTGGGAGCTGGATCCCGAACAGCCTCGCATCGCCTTGCCGTGGCGCATCGCCCTGACGCACTACGCCAACCTCGGGGCCACGGAGCGACGGCTGCGGCGGCTGCTCGGCGACTTCCGCTTCGCGCCCATGTCCGAGGTGCTGGGCGTCGCGAAGATGAGGACCGAGGAACCTCCTGCCCCCCTCGCCGTCTGAGGGCGCCAGAAGGAATTCCGCCCGCAGGCGCGCACCCCGGTGCGGCCAACGGATCCCCCCGCTCCTCTCATGCTGGAGGAGCTTCGTCTCCATCGAGCCGGCCGGCCGCGGGATTGGCCCCGGCCGCCACCTCGCCCAACCCGATCATCCGCCGCGCGTCGTCGAGGGTGACCAGGCGGAGCCCGAGACAAGCGGCGCCGAAGGCCGCGACGGTGACAGCGGGTCCCACGGGGAAGAGCAGACGGGGACCGAGCAGCAGTCCGGCCGCCAGCGCGATCGCCGTGGCCAGGGCCAGGCGAGCGGCGATCCTCCCGAAGTCCGCCCAGCGCACGAAGTCCCGCACGACCCAGAGGTTGGCCGACATGATCCCCAGCTCGGTGAGAACCGTCACGCCGGCGGCGCCCGCGGCCCCGAAGCGCGGAATGGCCACGAGGTTCAGGAGCACGTTCAGCACGGTGACGACGAGGATGAAGACGTTCCCGCGAGGCTGGCGGCCGCTGGTGGCCACCAGGGAGCCGAAGACGAGGGTCATGCCGACCGGGATCATGGTCAGCACGACGATGCCCACGCAGGTGGCGGCGCCGCTGTAGCCCGGCCCGAAGAGCAAGGCCGTGAACTCGCGATGGAAGAGGGCGAGCGGCAGCGTGATGGCCAGGGAGACGACCAGGATGGCCCGGGCGGCCTCCAGCAGCAGAGGGCTCAGGGCGCTGCCCTCGCCGTGTCGCCGGGCCAGGACCGGGTAGAGCGGGGCCGTGATCACCAGCGGGAACAGCATGTAGGACTCCACCAGGCGATAGCCGGCGTTGTAGTAGCCCACTAGCTCGTCCCGGCCGGTGAGATACGAGAGCAGCAGCGTGCCCGAGCGGAAGTAGACGATGATGAAGAGATTCATCAAGGCGAAGGGGAGCGCCGGCTTCAGCACGCCGTGCCAGAGCTGTCCCACCTCCACGGGCCCGCGCAGCGGCCCCGCCACGCGCCGGGCGATCCCCAAGGTGACCAGCGCCGCCACGGCGTAGGCCGCGGCATAGGCCAGCAGGTAGCTCGGCGCCCGCGGCGCCAGGACGAGGGGGACGAGGCAGACCGCGATGACCGCGCCCTTCTCCACGACGATGGAGAGAGCCTCGAAGCGCATCACCTCGAAGGCGCGGAAGATGGCACGCGTGTGCAGCAGCACGTTGTTGAAGAGGCCGAAGGCCAGGGCGGGGAGGATCAAGGACAGGCCGACCGGCACGATGCCGGGGACGAAGCCCAGCCCCAGGGTGATCGCGGCCACGATCAGGGCGCTCAGGACGCGGAGCGTGTAGGAGTGGGCGGCCAGCCGCGGATACGCCTGGGGATCGGCAGAGAGCCGGCGAATGACGTGGATGTCGATCCCGCCGTCGAAGATCGAGGAGAGGATGAAGACGAACGACAGGGCCAGCATCGTCCGGCCGAACTCGTCGGCGCCGAGGCGGCGAGTGGAATAGAGGAGGAAGAGGAACCATACCGGCTTGATGGCGATGTTGGCCATGGCGAGCCAGCGGATGTTGGAGCGTATGGGCTGACGCTCGATCATCTCTCACCCCGGGCCGCCACGGACCCCGACGAATCCCGCCCGCTGATCCCCCCGGTCCCGGCCTCGCCGCCCTCGGCTCGCGGCCTCCTCTCGAGCATTCTCCGGTACACGGCGATCATCTTGGCGGCGGAACCCGGCCAGGTGAACTGGGCCGCGCGCCGGAAGCCCTTCTCGATCAGGCCTCGAGCCAGGTCGGGATCCGCGAGGACGCGCTCCGCCTGCTCCGCCAGGAGGTCGGCCCGACCCACCGGGGCCAACAGGGCGGCGTCGCCGCAGACCTCGGGCAGCGAGGAGGTGTCCGTCGCCACCACCGGCGTGCCGCAAGCCATCGCCTCGAGTGGCGGCAGCCCGAATCCCTCGTAGCGCGAGGGGAAGAGGAGGAGCCGCGCTCCCCGGTAGAGATCGGCGATCTCCGCGAGCGTGATCCCGCTCCGGTGATGAACGGCCCCCTCGATCCCATACCGGTGAGCCATCGCCTCCGGTGCGGGGTAGCCCCAGCCGCGTGCCCCGGCCAGCACGAGGTGCAGGTCCGGGTGGCGGCGCCGGATCCGCGCGACCGTCTCGAACAGCGTGTCGATTCCCTTGCGCGGCTGCAGCGTGCCGACGAACACGGCGTAGCGCTCGGGCACGCCCATCCGCTTCAACCGCTGCGCCAGCTCGTCGGGTGCGGAGGCGGGCGTGAAGACCGGATCCACGGCGCTGGGCACGACGGCGATGCGGGCCGCGTCCCATCCCAGCAAGCGCACGAGGTCCTGGCGCGTGGACTCGGAAACCGTCGTCAGGCCGGCGCAGCGCCGGGCCCCGGGCCCGTAGGCCCATCGCCAGTAGAGCCGATAGCGCCACGGCATGCTCCCCGGCATCACCAGGAATCCCAGGTCGTGGACGGTCTGCAGCTTCCTCCCGGAGTAGAGGGCCGGCGCCGCGTAGGCGATCGAGTGGAGCAGGTCCAGATCCTGCCGGGCAGCGACGCGAGGCAGACGCCATTGCTCGGCCAGGATCCGGCGCGTCGCGGCCGGCACGCGAGCCAGCTCCACGTTTCGCCCCTCCGTCGGAGGCTCGATTCCCGGCGGGAGGAAGAACACGAAGCGCATGTCGGCCGCGAGGGGCGGCATCTCCCGCGCCAGCCACCAGGCGGCCGCCTCGATGCCGGTGCGGGGCCCCGCGAGGCAGAGGAGATCGAGCCCCACGCGGATGGATCGGGTCTGCGAGCCCATGGCATTGCCTCCGGTCCGCCTGGGGGTTCGGTGCCGCCGCCCGAGCCGACCGAGGCGAGCTGGCCGCCACGAGGAAGGCGGTTCGTCGCAGAGTAGCCTGGATCGAGTGGCGGCGGTAGGCGACGCAGGGCCAGGCGACGCCGGACCTCGGGCGAGCGGGAGAGGCACGGGGGTCCGGGCCGGGCGACCGCGCGGGTGGCGGGCTGCGACTCGGCGAGCACGGCCCCGAGGCGCGGCGCGGGCTTTGACCTCGGGAGGGCAAACCCCTAGCTTCTCCCCGCGTCCGCCCGACATCCTACCGACCCTGGGGGCTTCCACCATGCGCCGCGTGCTCGTCACGGGGGTGACCGGCTTCGCCGGCAGCCACCTCGTGGACTACATGCTGACCCGGAACGACTGCGAGATCTTCGGCATCCATCGCTGGCGGAGCCCCACCGAGAACATCGAGCACTTCAAGGAGCGCATCACCCTGGTCGAGTGCGACCTGCGCGACGCCTCCTCGACGCGCGACACGCTGGAGCGGATCCGCCCCGACTGGATCTTCCACCTGGCCGCGCAGTCGTTCGTGCCCACCTCCTGGAGCGCGCCCACCGAGTCGCTCACCACCAACGTGCTCGGCGAGCTGAACGTCTTCGAGGCGGTGCGCCGGCTGGGCCTCTCGTGCCGCATCCAGATCGCCTGCTCCAGCGAGGAGTACGGCATGGTCTTCGAGAACGAGCTGCCCATCCGCGAGACGAATCCCCTGCGGCCGCTCTCGCCCTATGCCGTCAGCAAGGTGGCGCAGGACCTGCTGGCCTACCAGTACTGGATGTCCTGGAAGGTGGACTCGGTGCGCACCCGGGGCTTCAACCACGAGGGCCCCCGCCGCGGTCCGGTGTTCGTGGCCTCGGACTTCGCCAAGCAGATCGCCGACATCGAGAAGGGCCGCAAGCCACCGGTGCTCCACGTGGGGAACCTGGAGGCCAAGCGCGACTTCACCGACGTGCGCGACATGGTGCGCGCCTACTGGCTCGCGCTCGAGAAGTGCGAGCCCGGCGAGGTCTACAACCTCTGCAGCGGCCGCGCCTACAGCATCCAGGAGGTGCTGGACCTGCTGCTCGGCATGACCAAGGTCCGGATCGAGGTGCGCCAGGATCGCCTGCGCCTGCGCCCGAGCGACGTGCCGGTGCTGATGGGCGATCGCACCAAGTTCACGCGGGCGACCGGCTGGGAGCCGACGATCCCCTTCGAGCGGACCCTGCGGGACATGCTGGACTTCTGGCGGGCGCGGTAGGCGCGACGCAGTGGACCTCGAAGGGTGCAGGATCCTCGTCACGGGAGCGGGGGGCTTCGTCGGTCCGCACCTCGCGCGCGCGCTGGTCGCGGCCGGGGCGCGGGTCGTGGGCCTGGGGATCGAGCCGGGGCCGCCCGCGGGAGCCCCGCTCGAGGGCTGGCGCACGGCGGACGTGCGCGCGCTCGAGCCGCTGGTGGAGGCGGTGGCGGGGGTGGACGCGATCGTCCATCTCGCCGGGCAGAGCAGCGCCGGCCGCTCGTTCGCGGATCCCGCCGGCACGTTCCAGACGAACGTGCTGGGCGTGTGGAACCTGCTGGAGGCGGTGCGGCGGGCGGCGCCCAGGGCCCGCGTGCTCGTGATCGTGAGCGGGGAGGCCTACGGGCCGCAGCCCGAGGGCACGCGCGTCGCCGAGGACGCGCCCTTCGCGCCGGTCAGCCCCTACGCGCTCTCCAAGGCGGCGGCGGACGGGATCGCCGGGGCCGCGGCCCGCGGCTTCGGCCTGGACGTGGTGCGCGCGCGCGCGTTCAGCCACGCCGGCCCGGGCCAGGCGCTCGGCTTCGTGCTGCCGGACTTCGCGCAGCAGGTCGCCGCGATCGAGGCGGGGCGCGCCGAGCCCGTGCTGCGGGTGGGGAATCTGGAGGTGACGCGCGACCTCACGGATGTGCGCGACGTCGTGCGCGCCTACCTGGCCCTGCTCGAGCGCGGGCGCTCGGGCGCCGCCTACAACGTCTGCCGCGGCGCGGGCGAGCGGCTCACGGAGGTGGTGAGCCGGCTCGTGGCGCTGGCCGAGGTCCCCGTGCGCGTCGATCCCGATCCCGAGCGCCTGCGCCCGGCGGACGTGCCCTGGCTCGTGGGCGATCCGGGCCGCATCGCGCGCGAGGCCGGCTGGCGCGCCGAAATCCCGCTCGAGCGGACGCTGGCCGACGTCCTGGCGGAGTGGCGGGCGCGCTCCTGAGTGCCAGGGGGCTCAGGCCCGCGCCGCCACCAGCACCAGCTCCTCGCCGGCCCACGGGTCGGCCGCCAGCCTCGCCTTCTCCTCGCGGGCGAAGCGGCGCGCGGTCGCGTCGGTCGTGGAGGCTCCGGCCTCCCCGGCGATGCGCCGGCTCTCGGCGTGCATGAAAGCCGCCAGCCGCGCGCTGGTCCGCAACTCGAGGGCCCGGAGCCCCGCCGCCCGCACGAGCCGCTCGAGGGCCTGGCGGGTGAAGACGTGCACGTGCCGCGGCGGTTCCAGGCCCCGCCAATGGCGGGCGAAGCGCTCGTGCCCCAGGCTCGCGGCGTTGGGGGTGGCGAGGACGAGCCGGCCGTCGCTCTCGAGCACGCGGCGGCACTCCGCCAGGAGGCCCAGCGGGTCGAGCACGTGCTCGAGCACGTGGCTCAGGGTCACCGCGTCGAACGACGCGTCCGGGTAGCGCTGCTGCGCGAGCGAGCCGGCGTGCACGAGCAGCCCGCGCACGGTGGCGGCGGCCACGGCCGCCGGATCGAGGTCCACGCCCTCGGCCCGCCAGCCGAGGGCACCGAGCTGCGCGAGCATCGCTCCCGCGCCGCAACCGACGTCCAGCAGGCGCCCGCCGGCCAGAGGCCGCAGGCACAGGATCGCGGCATCGAGGCTCTCGCCGAGTCCGGGGCGCGCGAGGAGCGCGAGGGCGAGCAGCCGCTTGGGCAGCGAGCCGCGCACGGGATAGCCGAAGCGCGCGGCGTAGTAGCCCTCCTTGATCCAGCGGCGCAGGCGCAGGCTCGGCGCCGAGCGTGCGCGCGGCGCCTCGTGCGTGAAGTAGCCCTCGTAGGCCTGGTGCAGGCAGTCCTGGCTCGGCGGGGGATCCAGCCAGAGCAAGCCGCAATCGCTCCCCGAGCAGCGAACCATGCGCCACCTCCCGGGCGCTCCGTAGAGCTGGTCGGCGAGGTCGAGGTAGAGCGGGACGCCCGCCGACCCGCAGGCGACGCAGGCGACGGCGGAGGCGGGCGCCGAGCCCACGTCGTGGCGCGTGCCGGCGGGGCTCATGAGGCGGAAGGGACTCGGCCGGCCTCGCGGAGCGCGCGCACCCCGGGGAGGGCCACGTGGCGCCAGGCCGCCAGCGCGTAGAGGGCGAAGACCACGACGGCGAAGCCCAGCCTCGGCGCCAAGCCGGGAATGGCCGCGCCGCCGGCGAGGGCGGCGAGCGCGCCGGCGGTGGCCAGCGCGGACGCCCCCGCGCCGCCCCGCTGGCCGCGCAGGCGGCGGTGGGCGAGGAGGAGGAGCGCCGACGTGTCCACCGCCACCCGGGCCAGCCAGGCGATCGCCGCACCCTCGATGCCGTCCGCACGGATGAGGAGCCACAGGCCGACGAGGTAGAGCGGGGTTTCCGCCAGGTGGAGGCGCGCCCCGAGATCGGGGCGGCCCGAACTCTGCACCAGGGAGAGCGCCACCAGCGCCGGCCCGTTGAGGAAGACGCCGATCGCCAGCAGCCGCAGCACGGCGGAGCTGTGGGCGGCGAACGAGGCGCCGAGCCAGAGGGTGAGCAGCTCGCGGGGGAACAGGGCGAGCAGGAAGGCGACGGGGAAGATCAGGACCATCACCGCGCGCACGCCCAGGGCGAAGAGCCGCGCGGCGCGCGCCCGATCCAGGTCGTAGCTCGCGGCGAAAGCGGGGAAGAGCACGTTCACGATCGGCATGGAGAGGATCATGAGGCGCGAGGTGAGGTCGAAGGGCGTGGTGTAGTAGGCGACCATGGCCAGGGAGAGCATGCCGCCGATGAGGAAGCGGTCGAAGTAGACCATGACGGGTCCCACGACGGCGGTGACCGACATCCAGCCACCGAAGCTCACGATCGGCCCGAGCAGGCGCCGGCGCAGGACCGGGCCCGCGCGGAGTCCGGGCGTGCCGGCGAGGCAGGCGGCGAAGTGCGCGAGCCCTCCGAGCAGGCGCACGGCGGCCAGCGCCAGCCCCACGTGCACCAGGCTCGAGGAGCAAAGGAGGACGAGGAGCGGCCCCGCGTAGGTCATCACGCCCATGGGGATCCGGATCGCGTTCAGCACGCCGAAGCGCTGCTGCGCGGCCAGCACCCCGGCCAGCGCGGAGGTCGCCGTCACGATCGGCAGGCACCCGGCCAGCACCCAGGCGAGGCCGAGCGTCTCGCCGCGCAGGGGCGGAGGCACGTGCAGGGCCCCGCGCACCAGCCAGGGCGCCAGGGAGGCGAGCAGGATCGCCCCCAGCGCCCCCATCGCCGCGGTGAAGGCGAGGGACGTCCACACGAGCGCCGGCACCTCGGCCTCGCGCCGGGCCCCGAGCCTCTCCGCCACGAGTCGGGTGAGCGCGCCCGACACGCCGAGGTCGAACAGCGTGAAGTAGCCGATCAGCATCCAGGCCAGGGAGAGCACGCCGAAGCGCTCGACCCCCAGGCCGTGAACGAGACGGGGCACGAGAAGCAGCGCCGCCAGCACGGGCAGGAGCTGGCCGAGCTGATTCCACGCGGTGCCGCGCAGCAGCGCGCGCGCCCCGGCGCGAGGCGGGGACGGGGAGGCGCGTTCGGCGGCGGACGATTCGGCCGGGGCCGGCGCAGGCGCCGAGGTCGCCGCCGGCTCGTCATGCTTCATCGAGGTTCTCCCCATCCGTGGAGGCGGGGCCGGGCGCCGCTCGCCGCGGATCGGCCGGGCCCCTCGGGAGTCGAGGCACGCGCCGCGAGGGTAGCCTCGGGCGCACGGCCGAGCAACGAAAGCGGAGCGGCCGAACGGCCAGCCAGTGGGTTGACCGTCCCCCGGAGTGCCTCTAACCTGTGGTGCTCACTGTGCCCCGACCACCGAGACCATCCACGGCCCTGGCCGCTTCGCCCCCGAACGCCGACCCATCTCAGTGAAAGGACGCTGACGTGTACTCCATTACCGTCGTAGGCACGGGCTACGTGGGTCTCGTCACCGGCACCTGCCTCGCCGACTTCGGGAATCGCGTCACCTGCGTGGACAGCGACGCGCAGAAGATCGAGCGCCTGCGCGGGCTGGAGCTGCCCTTCTTCGAGCCCGGGCTCCCCGAGCTGGTGCAGCGGAACGTCCAGGAGGGACGGCTTCGCTTCGAGAGCGATCTCGTGGCGGCCCTGAAGGGCTGCCAGGTCGTCTTCATCACCGTCGGCACGCCGCCCCGGCCCGACGGCAGCGCCGACACCAGCGCCATCTACGACGTGGCCCGGGTCGTCGCCCAGAACCTGGACGGCTACCGGCTCGTGGTGCAGAAGAGCACGGCCCCCGTGGGCACGGCCCGGGCGCTGCGCGCCTTCATCGCTCGCCACGCGAAGCGCGGCGCGCGCTTCGACGTGGCCTCGAACCCGGAGTTCCTCCGCGAGGGGGCGGCGCTGGAGACCTTCCTGCGCCCCGACCGGGTGGTGATCGGCGCCGAGAGCAAGCGCGCCGCCGACATCCTCCAGCGGATCCACGACCCGCTCTTCCTGATCGAGACGCCGATGGTCGTCACCACGCTGGAGAGCGCGGAGCTGATCAAGTACGCGTCGAACTGCTTCCTCGCCGCGAAGATCTCCTTCATCAACGAGGTGGCGAACCTGTGCGAGGCGCTGGGCGCCGACGTGCAGGCGGTGGCCAAGGGCGTGGGCATGGATCGCCGCATCGGCGCCAAGTTCCTCCATGCCGGGCCGGGCTACGGCGGCTCGTGCTTCCCCAAGGACACCCTGGCCCTCTCCGCCATGGCGCGCGCGGCGAAGGTGCCGAGCGGCATCGTGGACGCGGCCATCACGGCGAACGAGTACCAGATGCGGCGGATGGCCGAGAAGATCCTGGGCGGGATCGGCCGGCCCGCGCGGGGGAGCGTGATCGCGGTGCTCGGGCTCGCGTTCAAGCCCAACACGGACGACCTGCGCGAGGCTCCCGCGCTGGAGATCATCGCCGCGCTCCGGCGGCGCGGCGCGCACGTGCGCGTCTACGACCCCGTGGCCATGCCGGCCGCGGCCTCGCTGCCCGGCATGAAGAGCGTCACCTTCACGCGGGACGCCTACGACTGCGCCCACGGCGCCGACGCCGTCGCCATCGTCACGGAGTGGAACGAGTTCCGGAACCTGAACCTCGCGCGGCTGAAGCGCCTGCTGCGCCGACCCGTGCTCTGCGACCTGCGCAACGTCTACGAGCCCGACGAGGTGCGCGCCGCCGGGCTCGAGCACGTGGGCGTCGGCCGGGGATGCACCGGCGGCCGCGGGGCGCCGCGCGCGCGCCGGAGGAAGGCATGATCGACGGCGTCCGGATCAAGCCGCTCAAGGTCGTCCCCGACGAGCGCGGCTTCCTCATGGAGATGCTGCGCGACGACGACGAGATCTTCCAGCGCTTCGGCCAGGTCTACCTCTCGGTGGTCTACCCGGACGTGGTGAAGGGCTGGCACTACCACAAGAAGCAGACGGATCACTTCGTGTTCGTGAAGGGGATGGCGAAGGTCGTCCTCTACGACGCCCGCGAGGGCAGCCGGACCAAGGGCGAGGTGAACGAGTTCTTCATGGGCGAGCAGAATCGGATCCTGCTCGTCATCCCGCCCCTGGTGCTGCACGGGATGAAGGGGATCGGCACGGAGCCCGCGTACCTCGTCAACATCCCGACCGAGCACTACGTCTACGAGGCGCCCGACGAGTTCCGCGTGGCCCCGCACGGCGGCGAGGTGCCCTACGACTGGAGCCGCAAGGATGGCTGAGGCCGCACGGCTGGATCGCTGCCGCGTGCTGGTGACCGGTGGCGCCGGCTTCATCGGCTCGAACTTCGCGCACCACTTCCTGGCGCGCTTCCCCGAGGCCCACGTCGTGGTGCTCGATGCCCTGACCTACGCCGGCCGGCGGGAGAACCTGGACGGCCTTCCCCCGTCGCGCCTGACCTTCGTCCACGGCGACATCCGCGACCCCGGGGCGGTGGCCATGGCCATGGCGGGCTGCGACTACGTGCTGAACTTCGCCGCCGAGTCCCACGTGGACCGCTCGATCGAGGCCCCGGGCGCCTTCCTCCAGACCGATGTCTACGGGGTCTTCGTCCTCTGCGAGGAGGCCCGCCGGCAGGGGGTCAAGCGCTTCGTGCAGATCTCGACGGACGAGGTCTACGGCGAGGTCCTCGAAGGCCGCGCCACGGAGGACTGGGCCCTCGCGCCGCGCAGCCCCTACGCGGCGAGCAAGGCCGGGGGCGACCGCCTCGCGTTCGCCTACTGGGCCACGTACGCCCTGCCCGTGATCGTGACGCGCTGCACCAACAACTACGGCCCTCGGCAGTACCCGGAGAAGCTCGTGCCCCTGTTCGTGACCAACGCCCTCGAGGACCAGCCGCTGCCCGTGTACGGCACCGGCCTCAACCGACGGGACTGGATCCACGTCGAAGACCACTGCGCCGCGCTCGTGACCCTGCTCGCCGAGCCCGGCATCGAGGGCGGGACGTTCAACATCGCCGGCGGGCACGAGCTGGACGTGCTCACGATCACCGGCACCATCCTGGATCTCCTGGGCAAGCCGAAGTCGCTCGTCCGGCACGTCGAGGACCGGCCGGGGCACGACCGGCGCTACGCCCTCGACTGCACGCGGCTCGCGCGGCTCACGGGCTGGAAGCCCGCGGTCTCCTTCGCGGAGGGGATTCGGCAGACGGTGGAGTGGTATCGGACCAACGAGGCCTGGTGGCGGCCGATCAAGCAGGGCGAATTCCGCGCGTACTACGAACGGATGTACGGCCAGCGGAAGGTGCTCAAGGAGGTGCAGGGGTGAGGCGCACGCTCGTTCTGCTGGCCGCGACCGCGCTCCTCGTCCCGGCGCTCGCCCACGGCCAGGTTTCCTCGGGCCACTCGGGCGAGGCCTCCGAGGCGCCGGGGCTCCCGAGCCCGACGGGCCTCGAGCCGCTGCTTCCCGACGCGACCCGGATCGGCGAGATCGGCGCCGCCACGCTCTCGGCGCTCCCGGGGCGCAACGCCACGCCGCTCGCCGGCCCCGTGGACCCCGAGCTCTACCGCCTGGGCCCGGGCGATCTCCTCCTGCTCACGCTGGGCGGGCGGGTCTCGCGCAGCGTGCCCCTCGAGGTGAGCCCCGAGGGCACGATCATGCTCCCCGACGTCGGCACGCTCGAGGTCGGCGGGCGCACCCTGAAGGCCGTGCGCACGCAGGTGCTGGGCGTTCTCGACAAGGAGTACCGGGGCGTGAGCATGGACGTGCGCCTCGCCCGGCCGCGCACGTTCCTCGTCTACTTCACGGGTGAGGTGAGGAATCCGGGCCCGGCCGTGGCGAACGGGGCGCAGCGGCTCGGCGACGTCCTCTCGCCGGGCCAGCTCGCCTACGGCGCCTCCTCGCGCCGCATCGAGGTCCGGCACCGGGACGGAACCAGCGAGCGGGGCGATCTCGATCTCTTCTTCCAGATCGGGGACGCCTCGCAGAATCCCTGGATGCAGGACGGCGACGTGATCCAGGTGCCGAGCGCCACCGAGTTCATCTGGGCGCTGGGCGCGGTGGCCCGGCCCGGACGCTTCGAGCTGGGGACGGCGGACAGCCTGGTCACCCTCCTGCGTCTGGCGGGCGACCCGCTGCCTTCGGCGGAGGTCGGGCGCGTGCTCCTGGTCCGCTTCAAGGACGCGCTCTCGCCGGAGTCCCTGTGGGTGAACCTCGAGGACGTGTACGCGCGGCGGGCGAATCCTTCCCTGAGCGACGGCGAGCGCGTCTACGTCTACTACGTCCCGCAGTACCACGTGCAGCAGGAGGCCACGATCCTCGGCGAGGTGCAGCGTCCCGGGGTCTACCCGATCCGCGAGGGGCAGACCCGGCTCAGCCTCATGGTCGCCTCGGCCGGGGGCTTCCAGCCCGCCGCCGACCTCTCCTCCATCCGGGTGCACCGGCGCAGCTCCACAAGCGGGGAGAAGGATCCGGAGCTGGAGCGGATGCTCCGCCTCTCGCGCAACGACCTCACGGCCTCGGAGTACGAGGTGCTGCGGACGAAGCTGGCGGGGCTCCAGGAGGTCTATCGGGTGGACTGGAGCCGGCTGCTCGCCGATCGCGATCTGGATCTGCTCCTGCGCAACGGCGACACCGTGTTCGTGGAGCGGCTCGTCTCCTCGGTTCGCGTGGACGGCGAGGTGCGGCGTCCGGGCATCCTCACCTACGCGCCCGGCCAGAGCGTCACCGAGTGCGTGCGCCAAGCGGGCGGCTACACCGACCGGGCGTGGAGGGGGAAGGTGCGCGTGACCCGAGCCGTGACCGGCCAGACCCTGCTGGCCCGCAACGTGCACACGCTGGACCCCGGCGACTTCGTCTGGGTGCCGGAGAAGCCGGACGTGACCGTCTGGCAGCAGGCCAAGGAAGTCCTGCTCGCCGTGACCAGCGTGGCGACCATCGTCATCGCCATCCGGAGCCTGCGATGAACGGGCGCGAGGAGCGGAGCGTGCCCGCCGTCCGCGGCCCGGAGGCCCCGCCCACGGACGGCGCTCCGGGGAGCAGGGGCCTGCGGGAACACATCGTCGAGCTGGGACCCCTGTGGGATCGCGTCTGGGCGCGCCGGACTGGAATCGCCGCGCTGGTGGTGGCGGCCACGATCCTGACCGGCGTCGTCGCCTTCCTCATGCCCAACTGGTACCGGGCGCAGGCCACCCTGCTCCCGCCGAGCGCGGAGGAGTCGGGCGTCGGACTGGGCTCGCTGCTCCGGGAGATCGGTCTGGTGGGGGTCAAGGTGCCCACCGAGGCCACTCCGGCCGACGTCTTCGTCGCGATCCTCGACAGCCGGCGCCTGCTGGACGAGATGATCCGGCAGTTCGATCTGCAGCACCGCTACCGCGTGCGCTACCTGTCCGACGCGGAGAAGGAGCTGCGTGGCCATTCCCGTTTCAAGGTGTCCGAGGCGGGCTTCATCCAGGTCTCGGTGGAGGATCGCGACCCCAAGCAGGCCGCGGCCATGACGAACGCCTACGTGGACCTCCTGGATCGCTTCAACCGGGAGATGCGCATGACCCGGGGGCGCCGCGTCCGCATGTTCGTGGAGAGCCGCCTGGAGAAGACCCGGACCGAGCTGGACGCCGCCGAGCAGCGGCTGACGGACTATCAGGCCCAGCACAAGACGGTGATCCTCTCGCGCGAGATGTCGAGCGCGATGGATGCCGCGGCCAGGCTCTACGCCGAGCGGGCGGCGCTGCAGGTGCGCCTGGGCGTGGCGCGCAGCTACACGCGCGGGGAGTCCGACGCCATCACGCAGATGACGGGGCAGCTCGCGGAGCTGGATCGGCAGCTCCGCGCCTTGCCGGAGACCGGGCTCGAGCTGGCGAGGCTGTACCGGGACGTGCGGACTCTCGAGCAGGTCTACGTGCTGCTGACCGGGCAGTACGAGGAGGCGCGCATCGACGAGGCCCGCGACACGCCCACCGTCGAGGTGCTCGACCGGGCCGTCCCGCCGGAGAAGAAGGCGCGGCCGCACCGGGGCGTGCTGATGGCCGTGGCCTTCCTCCTGAGTCTCGGCGTGGGCACCTCGTACGCCGTGCTCGCCGGGGGGGGGCGGCTGGCCGCCTCCGCCCGCGCGACCTGAGGCGGCCCCGGCGCGGCGAGGGGGGGCCTTCGGCATGTCCCGAGCGGAGACGCTGGCGAGTGCGGGGGCGCTGTTGCCCGCCCGGTCCCCGCTCGAGATCCGGCAGGTCGTTCTCGGAGGCACGCTCCTCGCCGCCCTGGCCGCCAATCTCCTCCTGGGCTGGCCCGCCGCGGTGGGGCTCGCGGCGCTGGGGATCGGCTTCACGGCGCTGCCCTTCCTCTTCGTCCCGGCCATCGCCCTGGTCGTGCTGGCCGCGAGCTTCGTGGACAACGGCAGCGGACACCTGACGCTCTACCTGAGCGGCCTCACCCTCTTGATCCTCTACGCGCTGGCCTGTCTGGTGCACGACTGGCGGGCCGGCCGCTGGGCCCTGCCGCGCTCACGCCTGACCGTCTCCCTCGCGCTCCTCATGGCGACCACCCTCGCGGGAACCTTGCACGGCTTGGCGGTCGGCAACTCGCCGCGCTATCTGGGGCTCGAGCTGATGCCCCTGCTGGGCCTCCTCATCGCCCTGATGGTCGGCGGCCTGCGCCTCCGTCCGGCCGACCTCGAGTTCATCCTGGCGTCGTTCGTGCTCGCCGGGCTCGGCCACTGCCTGCTGGGGCTCTATGCCTGGGTGACGTACGGCATGCGCCGGGGCGGCATCTTCTTCTCGGCCATGCCGGGCATGATCGGCCTGCTCACTCTCAATCTCATGCTGCGCACGCGGAGCCGCACGCGCGGCTTCCTCCTCTTCCTGGTGACCTGCGCGCTGGTGCTGCACCAGATCCTCTCGTTCACCCGCGGCTACTGGCTGGGCATGGCCGCCGGCCTGCTGGCCTCGGCGATCCTCTACGTGGGCCGCGGGCCCGGCGTGGGCGAGCGCTGGCGCAACCTGGTCCGCTGGGCAGTTCTCTCGTGGCTCGCCGTCTCGCTGGCCCTGGGCCTGGTCGCGGCCTGGTTCGGCTGGAGCAACATCTCGGAGATCCTGGGGAGGCGCGCGGCCTCGAGCATCGGCACCGCGCGCGGCAGCGAGACGGCCTCCAACGTCGTCCGTCTGGTGGAGTGGTTCTCGGTCTTCCGCGACATCCGGCACGCGCCCTGGCTCGGACACGGGCTGGGGTACAGCTTCCACGTGCGCTACCCGTTCTTCCAGTCGGCGACGTCCACGCAGTGGATCTCGCACGAGATGTACCTGCTCGTCTGGCTCAAGCAGGGGCTCGTCGGCCTCCTGGCCTTCCTGCTCGTCCTCTTCGAGGGCGCCCTCCTCGGATTGCGCGGGGCCTGGCGCCTGAGCGGCGAGGCGGCCGGCTGGTCCGCCGGGGCGATGGCCGCGACCGTCTACACGGCCGTGTTCGGGCTGACGAACTACCCTCTGGCCATGGTCAACCCGGCGTTCCTCCTGGCGCTGATGTGGGGTGTCGCGCTCTCGCTGCAGGCGCCACGGCTCTGGCGCATCGTCTGGCGGAGGGATGCCGCGGTGGCGGGCGCGCCGACGTGAGCGCTCCGCCCGGGGTCTCCGTCATCATCGTCAGCTTCGAGGTTCGCGACCTGCTGCGCCGTTGCCTCGAGACCGTGCGCGCCCAGCGCGGGGTGGCCGTGGAGACCTGGGTGGTCGACAATGCCTCGGCGGACGGCAGCCCCGAGATGGTGGCGGCGGAGTTTCCGGAGGCCCAGCTGATCCGCAATCCGCGGAACCACGGGTTCGCCCACGGCTGCAACCAGGCCTTGAGCCGGGCCAGCGGCGACGTCCTCCTGCTGCTGAACCCGGACACGGAGCTGCCGCCGGGTGCGCTGGCCGAGCTCGTTCGGGTCTTCGCGCGCCATCCGCGCGCGGGGGCGGTGGGGCTCGCGCTCGTGAACCCCGACGGCTCCGAGCAGCCCTGGAGCTTCGCGTTCCCCGGGATCCTGAACCAGCTCGTCGAGATGGCCGGGCTGCATCGCCTCGCCGCTTCGCTCGGCTACGGCTGCCCGAGCATCGCCCCTTCGCCGCGCGGCGGGGAAGGGGGAGTGGAGTACGTCTCGGGGGCGTGCCTCGCGCTCTCGCGGTCCGCGTATGCGACGGTGGGGGGACTGGAGGAGGGACTCTTCCTCTACGGGGAGGAGTCGGATTGGTGCTGGCGGGCGGCGCGTGCGGGCTTCTCCACCGTCGGCTCCCGGGCGGTGCGCGTGCTCCACCACATGGGCGCGTCCGGAGTGGGGCAATCCGGGAGGCTCTACCTGCACAACCTCCAGGGCAGACTGGCCTTCCTGCGCCGACATCGCGGGGCGTGGCGCGCGGCGGTCTCGCGGGCGATCCTCGTCGCGGGCGCGGCCGTGCGGCTCGTCGGGTGGTCGGTGGTGGCGGCGGCGGAGCGGCGCCGGGGCCGGCTCCGCCCCCGAACCCGCGACCAGCTCGAGCGCTTCGGCGCCGTGTGGCGCACCCGCCTGGGGGAGGTCGAATGAGCCGCGCCCGCGCCATCGTGGTGACACCGCGCCTGCCCTGGCCCCTGGACGACGGCGGCCGCCACACGATGTGGCAGAGCGTCTGGTGGTGCTCGCAGGCGTGGGAGACGACGCTGGTCTCGCTCGTCCCGCCCGGCGAGGAGCACGAGCCCCTGCCCGCGACCTTCGCCGCGATGGGGGTGGAGGTGGTGCGGTTGCCGCACCGGATCCCGGCGCAGTGGAAGGCCGTGCTCCGGGGGACCCTGGGGCGGTGGCCCTACATGCTGACGCGCTACCGTGACCGCGGGCTCGAGTCGACGCTGCGCCGTCTGGTGGCCGAGCGCGCTCCGGAATTCGTGCTGCTGAATCATCTCCACATGGCGACCGCCCTCGATGCTCTGGCCGGCACCGCGACGGTGCTCCGCCAGCACAACCTCGAGCACAACTGGCTGGCGCGCTACGCGGCCTCGCTGCGACAGCCGCTGGCCCGCGCCTACGCGCGGCACCAGGTTGGGCGCATGCGCGCCGTCGAGGCGCGGCTCTGCGACCGCTGCGACCTGGTGCTCGCCATGCAGGACCTGGAGCGGGACGAGATGCGCCGCCTCTCCCCGCACACCCGGGTCGAGACCGTGACTGCGGGCCTGGACCTGGGCCGGTTCCTGCCGTGGGCTCCGGACCCGGCCCCGACCGTGCTGCTCAACGGGAGCTTCGCCTGGCCGCCCAACCGCGATGGCGCGCGGCGCTTCCTCGTCGAGGGCTGGGCGCGCCTGCGCGCGCTCGTCCCCGACGTGAGGCTGCGTCTCGTGGGCAAGGACCTCCCGCCGGACCTGGCGGAGACGGCGCGGGCGGCGGGGGCCGAGCCCGTGGGCTACGTGCAGGAGATGGCTCCCGAGTTCGCCCGCGCCCATCTGATGCTGGTGCCGCTCTGGGTCGGCGCGGGGGCGCGGGTCAAGATCGTCGAGGCGCTGGGAGCGGGGCTGCCGGTGGTGTCCACCGCCCTCGGCGCCGAGGGGCTCCATCTCCAGCCGGGTCGCGACTTCCTGGAAGCGGAGACGCCCGTCGCGCTCGCCGAGGCGGCGGCCGTGCTGCTCCGCGATCCCGGCCGGGCCTCGGCGGTGAGCGAGGCCGGGCGCGCGATCGCGCGGGACCGCTTCACCCTCGACGCCATGGGCCGGCTCGCGCAGGGCTTCATCGCCGAGGTCGTGGAGGCGCGCCGGCGCCGCTCGGCCGCCGCGCGGTGACTCGACTCCTCGCGGAGCGGCCGGCGCGGGCGCCGGCGGCGTTGTCGAGCCGCGGAGCGGTCCGCTACCATCGCCCCATGCTCGCTCGCGTCGGCACCATCCTGCGCAGCCCCCGCCGCGCCCTGCGGGCGGCGCTGGCGGAGACGGTCGGGCTCGTCTCCGGGCCCGCGCGCTTCGCGGCCCTCAGGCCGCCCAAGCGGGTGGGCGCGGTGCCGCACGATCAGGCGCTGCACGAGTCGATCCGGCAGGACCTCGTGCGGCGAGGCTTCGAGGTCGTGGCGATGCGCGTGGACCTGGACGACTACCGGCGGTACGTGTCCTCGGCTCGCTACGACCGCTTTCCCGCGTACTACGGGCGGGGCCGCGAGCGCGGGATCGCCGAGAAGACGTTCGAGCACTACCTGGCCATGCGGCTGCTCCGCCTCGGACCGGACGACGTCTGCATCGACGTGGCCAGTCAGGGCTCTCCCGCCCCGACGATCTACCGCGAGCTGGCGGGTTGCACCGTCTATCGCCAGGACCTGACCTACCGGCGGGGCGTCCAGGGGGATCGCATCGGCGGTGACGCCGGCGCCATGCCCGTGCCCGACGGCTTCGCCACCAAGCTGACCCTGCACAACGCGTTCGAGCACTTCGAGGGCGACGCCGACAGTCGCTTCATCGAGGAAGCCGGGCGGGTGCTGCGGCCGGGAGGGGCGCTCTGCATCGTGCCTCTCTTCCTCCACGACACGTACGCGATCCAGACCGACCCGGCCGTGCTCCCCCGGCGGGGCCTGCCCTTCGAGAGCGACGCCGTGCTCTACTGTGCCCGGGGCTGGCGAGACCGGCATGGCCGGTTCTACGACGTGCCCCACCTGGGCACCCGTGTCCGCGATCACCTCGGCGCGCTGCGCCTGCGGATCGTGGTGATCGAGAACGAGCGCGAGGTGGACCCGGAGGTGTACCTCCGGTTCGCCGCCGTCCTGAAGAAGCCGGGCGATTCGCCCTGAGTCCGAGCGGGAGGCTTCCCCCGGCCGCGGCGAGCGCAGGGTCGAGCGCCGGGGGGACGGGTCGTCCCGAGCGTCTTTTCCGAGTCCCCGCCGTCGGGTAGTCTCGCGGCATGATCCTCCGGAACCGCCAGATCCTCGCCACGGGGATCTTCGCGCTGGACGCCGCCGTGGTCGCCCTCTCCTGGCTCGCCGCCTACTGGCTGCGCTTCCACGCGCTCGGCCTGCCCGTGCCGCTCGGCATTCCGCCGCTCTCCTTCTACCTCTGGTTCGGCGCGGTGCTCACCCTCTTCGCCCTGCTGGTGCTGCGCACGTTCAAGATCTACCGCTCGGCGCGCACGGCCCGGCTCTCGCAGGAGCTGTGGGCGCTCGTGCAGGGCATGGTCATCGTCACCGCCTTCGCGGCGGTCGCGTCCTTCTTCACCAAGGGCGAGCTGTCGCGGCTCACGCTGCTGTTCTTCGCGGTGCTGGCGACCACGCTCCTGCTCGCCAGTCGCATCGTCCTCCGCCTGATCCTGCGCGGGCTGCGCCGCCACGGTCGGAACCTGCGGGGCACGCTGGTCGTGGGTACGGGCGAGCTGGCTGCCGCGCTGCTCGCCAAGGTCCGCGCGCACCCCGACTTCGGTCTCGACGTGAAGGGAATCGTGGCTGCCGATCCGGCGTTCGTGGGCGCCGCGGTGGAGGGCGTGCCGGTGGTGGGCGCGGTGGGCGATCTGCCGGGCCTCGTCGAGCGCACGGGCACCGAGCTCGTCTACCTGGCCCTGGCGCGCTCCGAGTACGAGGCCGAGCGCCAGGCGCTCGAGCGACTCGCCGACTCGACCGTCGCCGTGCGCCTGGTGCCCGACCTGGCCCGCGCCTTCACCCTGAACGCCAGCGTCGAGGACTTCGACGGCATGCCCGTCGTCCTCGTCACGGAGAGCCCCGGGCAGGGGTGGAACGCAGTCCTGAAGCGCAGCTTCGACCTCGTGTTCTCGATCCTCGGGTTCGTTCTGCTGTCGCCCGTGCTCCTCGCCCTCGCCCTCTGGGTGCGCCTCGACTCGCGGGGACCCGTGCTCTACGCCCAGGAGCGCGTGGGCATGAACGGGCGGCGCTTCCGCATGCTCAAGTTCCGCACCATGCGGATGGACGCCGAGAGCGAAGGCGAGCCGGGCTGGACGCGTCCGGGCGATCCGCGCCGCACTCGCGCCGGCCGCGTCCTCCGCCCGCTTTCGCTGGACGAGCTGCCCCAGCTCTGGAACGTCCTGCGCGGCGAGATGAGCCTCGTGGGGCCGCGCCCCGAGCGGCCGATGTACGTCGAGCAGTTTCGCGCCTCGGTGCCGCGCTACATGCTGCGCCATCACGTGAAGGCCGGACTCACCGGCTGGGCGCAGATCAACGGGCTGCGCGGCGACACGCCCCTGGACCGGCGGATCGAGTACGACCTCTACTACGTCCGCAACTGGTCCCTGGCCTTCGACCTCAAGATCCTCCTCCTCACGCTGGCGCGCGTGTTCCGCGACGCCAGCGCCCACTGAGGCCCTCTACTCCGACTGCACGACCTGCCAGGCGCTCCCGTCCCAGACGAGCAGCTTCTGGCGCGTGAGATCGAAGACCACGGTGCCCGCCCCGCTGCTGCCCAGCGTGGGCAGGCTCGCGCTCGGCAGCGCGGGGACGCTCACGCCGCGCGTGACCGGCTCCCCGGCCGCGTCGCGGGTCCGACCGCCGAGGCGCACGAGCCCGCTGTTGGCCTCTCCGTCCGGCAGGATCATGGCGCCCGTGCCCTTGGCCACCATCTGCGGAAACACGACGCAATCCTGGGCCGGATGGCCGGGCGTCGCGTCCACCTCGATCGCCGTCCTCACGTTGTCGAAGCGGTTGGGCAGGAGCGTGCAGGCCATCACGCCGGGCTGGTCTCCGTAGGTGACGTAGATGGCGCGCTGGCGCGGGTCCGGATCCTCCACCGGGTTGAGGAACCAGCAGTTGCCCACGGTGCAACCGACCGAGTTCTCGATCGTGAGGGCCCGCTTGTTGGACGGCTGGCCCGGGGTCGCGAACTGCTCCCAGACGCACGCGTCGAAGCGGTTGAAGAGGCAGGACTTCAGATAGGCCTGCCCGGCCCACCTCTCGTCCAGCGCGGCGGAGCGGCAGTTGTTCTGGAACGAGCAGCCCAGGAGCTGGAGGGAGCTTCCGTGGGCCCTGATCCCGCAGCCGTCGTTGTCGCTGAAGTTGCTGTCGTAGATGGAGACGAGGTTGGCCGCGTCGAGCACGAGCCCGTCCTTGCGCGACTGGAAGGACTTCACGTTCCGCAGGGTCACGTACACGAAGCAGCGATCCCCCGTGCCGGCACCCACCAGATGGATGCCGTCGTCGCCCATGTACCCGACCAGCACTCGATCCAGCAGCAGGTCGCCGACCTTCGCGCCCGTGCCCACGACCTCGCACACGAGCCCATAGTTGCCGGGGATCGGGCGGTCGGGGCGGGAGGCGTTCATGAGCTTCAGGTCGTGGAGCTGGATGTTCATGATCAGCGTCGAGCCCGGGTCGATCCGGATCACGGGCTCGTTGGGGGCGGCCGCGTGGGCGAGGAGGCGCGTGCCCGGCTCGCCGCGGATGGCGATGGGCTTCGTGAGCACGAGCCCGCCCGAGGGCACGTGGTAGTCGCCCGCGGGGATGAAGAGCGTGTGCCCGGTGCCGCACGCGTTCACCGCCGCCTGGAGGTCCGGGTACGCGCGGGCGTTGAGCCACGAATCCGCGGGTGAGGCGGGCCCCTGGGCGCGGGATTCCGCCGCCGGGAAGGAACTCGCCAGCGCGACGCAGAGCGGCACGGCGACCGCGGCGGCGCGGAGGGCGGTGCGCGCGCGGCGAAGCGGGAGCGTGGGCCTCGAGAGCGCCGGGCGCCCGCGGCTCCACGGCGCGACACTACGGGATTCAGCACTGGGCATGGGGCCTCCTCGGTTCGGGTGCGGCTGGCAGGGGGGCGTGGTGGGAACTCTATGCCGTGCGCGGGCGGCCGGCCACCCGGGCTTGCCGCCGCCCCCGGACCCGCGCCTTGCACTGGCCGCGCCGGCCTTCCATGCTGGCGTCGTGAACCCGCGTGCGCCGTCCGACGACGTCTTCCTGCGCGAGCTCGTGGCGCGCGACGAGCCCGATCGCGCGTGGCGGCCGCAGTTCGGAAGCCTGGCGGGGGCGCGGCAGTACGTGCGGCTCTACCGCCTGGTGCGTCGCCACGTGCCGGCGGGCGCGCAGGTGCTGGACTGGGGGACGGCCAGCGGCCACTTCTCCTACTTCCTCACCCGCTCGGGCTACCACGCGACCGGCTTCGACCTCGAAGGCGCGTCGCAGGCGGGCTGGCTGGGCGAGCCCTACGAGCGCTACGTGCCGGGCAGCCCCGGCGATCCCGTGCGCCTGCCGTTCCCCGACGCGAGCTTCGACGCCGTGACCTCGGTGGGCGTGCTCGAGCACGTGCGCGAGACGGGCGGGAGCGAGCCGGAGAGCCTGGCCGAGATCCGCCGCGTGCTGCGCCCGGGCGGCGTGTTCCTCTGCTATCACCTGCCGAACCGGTACAGCTGGATCGAGTTCCTCTCGAGCCGCGTGCCCGGCAAGCACCACCACCCGCATCGCTACGTGCGCGCGGACGTCGCGCGCCTGACCCGCGAGGCCGGGCTCGAGCTGCGGGAGGTCGGGCGCTACGGCATCCTGCCGCGGAACGCGCTCGCGCGCCTGCCGCGGGCCCTGCGCCGCGCGACCTGGGTCGCGAACGTCTGGGACGCGGCGGACGCGCTGCTCGGCGCCCTGCTCTCGCCCCTCTGCCAGAACTACGCGTTCGTGGCGCGGCGGCCGCGGGATCCGCGCCCGGCCGTCATCGCCTCGGCGTAGACGGCCAGCGTCCGCTCGGCGGCGCGCTCCCAGGTGAGCTCGCGCGCCCGGGCCAGGCCGCGGCGCACCAGCTCCGCGCGTCGCGCCGCGTCTCGCAGGAGCGTGGCGATCGCCTGCCCCCAGGCCTCGGGATCGGCCGGGGGCAGTAGCGCTCCCGCCTCGCCCACGCTCTCGGGCAGCGCCCCGCCGGTGGAGGAGAGGACCGGCGTGCCGCAGGCCATGGCTTCGAGCGGCGGCAGGCCGAAGCCCTCGTCGAGGGCCGGGTGCACGTAGAGCGCGGCGCCGGAGTAGAGGCAGGCCAGGCCCCGCTCGTCCCCGAGGTCGCCGGCGAAGTGCACGGCTCGGTCGAGGCCGAGCCCCGAGGCGAGACGGGCCAGCGGCTCGCTCCCCGGCCACGGCGGACCCGAGAGGACCAGCGGCGGGCGCTCCCCCGCGGGCAGGCTCGCCAGCGCCGCCAGGAGCAGGGACAGGTTCTTGTGGCGCTTGCGCGCCCCCACGTAGAGCAGGTAGTCGGCCGGGAGCGCGCGCTCCCGCCGGAACGTGGCGATCTCCTCCGGCGGGCACCGCGAGAGCGCGGCCGACACGCCGAGGGGCACCACGCGCACCCGCGCCGGATCGGCCCCGAGCAGCTCGAGGATCTCGCGCCGCGTGTGCTCGGAGTCGGCGATCACGAGCCGGGCGCGGCGCACGGCCCGGCCCGCCACCGCGCGCGCGTAGAGCGCGGCGCCGGGCGGGAAGAAGCGCGGATGGCGCAGATGGATCAGGTCGTGCACCGTGACGACGGCCGCTCCCCGCCAGCCGAGCGGCAGCGTGTAGTGGGGCTCGTGCAGCAGCTCCACCTTCGCCCGCCGCGCCGCCCACGGCACCACGAGGTGCTCGTCGAGCCCGTACTTGCGCGCCCGCACGGCGACCTCGCGCACGCGCGGCCAGCCGCCCACGCCCAGGTCGGCCGGGTCCACGAGCGCCACCCACTCGTGCTCCGTGCCGCGCGCGGCGCAGGCGCGCAACAGCTCGCGGATGTAAGTCCCGATGCCTCCATCCCGGAGCTTGCGCGCGTCCAGGCCGATCCTCATGCCTCGTCTCCCGGCGCGCTCGTCCCCGGTCCGGCGGCTGGCGGGCGCCTCCTCATGGCAGGAACGCGCGCAGCCGGGCGCGCCGCGCCTCTTCGTCAACGACCGTCGCCCGGGACAGGGACGCCCGCCTCATCTCGCGCAGCCGGCCGGGATCCCCGTCCAGCTCCAGCAGCCGCCGGGCGAACTCGTCCTCGCCCTCGCAGAAGAAGCCGTTGACGCCGTCCTCGATCCACTCGTCGGTCTGCCCGACACGTGTCGTGAGGGCGACGCAGCCCCGGCGCAGCGCGTCCAGGAGCGGCAGCGGCCCGCCTTCCTGCCAGGAGGTGCAGACGTAGCAGTTGTAGCGGTCCACCTGCTCCAGATAGGCGGCGGGCGGGAGCACGGCGCCGCCCACCAGCGCGTCGCAGCGCTCGAGCGTCGCGCCCAGGCGGGCCTGCAGCGCGCGGAAGAGGGGCAGGTTCTTGCGCGGATACTCGAGGGCCCGCGTGAACGCGCGCACGCGCTCGAGCCCGATGGCGGCCGGATCGCGCGCCGGGAGCAGCGAGCGCGTGCCCACCTGGAAGGGCTCGTAGCCGAGCGCCTGCAGAGCCGTCCGCAGCTCGTTCGACGTCACCGCCAGCCGCGAGAAGCGGGCCAGGTGCGCGTGCCGGGGCGGCGCGTGCCGCCAGTCCGGCACCTCGGGGAAGACCTCGCTCGGATCCTGGACGACGGCGGCGAGCCGGGGCGAGGTGCGGCGCTGCCAGCGCAGCCAGGCGCGCGGCCGGCGAGCCAGGCTCGCCACCAGCATTCGCCCGGAGTAGCCCAGCGTGCTGTAGCCCCACACCACGTGGTCCCAGGCGCCGGGATCCTCCTGCTCGTGCTGGCCGAAGCGCACGAGCGCGAACTCGTGCGTGTCCCGGAGCAGCTCGGCCCAGTCGCGCCCGACATTGTGGATGGCCCAGTCGGGAACGTTGTAGAGGTACAGGACGCGGCGGCGTCCTCGCGGCGCGCCGCTCACGGCCCCTCGGCCGGTCGGACGCCGGTCGCGCACAGGCCCGGGGTGAGGACCCGCGGCACCGGCAGCTCGTAGCCCCGGTAGACCAGGCGCTGCCCGAAGCGAGCCGTGGCGCGGAAGACCCTGGCCAGGCCGCCCGCGAGCCCGCCCGCGGCGAGCCGCTCCTCGAAGCACTCGACCTCGAGCAAGCCCGCGTCCTCCAGGAGCTGGCGCAGGCTCTGCTCCGTGTAGCCCCACTCGTGGGTGAGATCGGCGTAGCGCAGGTAGGCGCCCGTCAGCAGGTTCGCCTGGTTGGGCACCTCGACCACGCAGCGGCCCCCCGGGCGCAGGGCGTCGCGCATCCCCCGCACGAAATCCGCCACCCGCGGGCGGGGCACGTGCTCGATCACGTGCAGGGCGAACACGCGCTCGAAGCGTCCCGGGTTCTCGCCCAACCAGGCGAGCGTGTCGCCCACCCAGTGCGTGCTGCCCGGCAGCCGCTCGTTGCAGAAGTCCACGACCTGCCGCGAGACGTCCACGGCCATGGCCCGCCGGTAGCCCAGGTCGCGCCGCAGCAGCTCGAGCAGCTGCCCGTAGCCGGGACCGATCTCGAGCAGCTCGGCCTCGCGGTCCGCCGGGAGCAGGTGACGATACGTGGCCAGGAGCTGGCGCTGCTTCCCGGCGCGATGCCGCTCGTGATCGCCGAGCCGGGCGCAGTGCCGCGTCAGGTACTCCCGGTATCTCGCATTCTCATCCGACATGGGCGAGCGCCTTCTCGTGCGCGGTCACCAGGCGGGTCACGACCGCCAGCTGGATCCCCGTGTTCACGGCCTCGGCCGCCAGCAGGGCCATGGCCGCGCCCGGAGCCTGCTGGCGGTCCACGAGCCAGCGGAGGAGGAGGAACACCAGGGCCAGGTTCCACAGGGCGATGCCGGTGAGCAAGCGGAATCGGCCGGCCCCCTGGATGATGCCGGCCAGCGTCGCGTTGAGCGAGCGGAAGACCAGGGCTGCCGAGAGGATCCTCAGGACGGGCAGGCCCGGGAGGTAGTCGGGGAGCAGCCGCTCGATCAGGGGCGGAGCGAGCAGGTTCAGGGCGAGGGCCGTGACGAGCCCGTAGCCCAGCGTCGCCGCCAGGTAGAGCCGCGTCGCGGCGCGCAGCGCGCCGGCTCGGGGCGACTGGAACCGCGCCGAGAAGCGGCTGAACACCGAGAGGCCGAAGGCGGCGGCGGCGAGCTGGAACGGCTCGGTGAGCCGGTACGCCATGCCGTAGTTGCCGACCGCCCGCGAGTCCAGCCGGCTCGAGAGGACGAGCACGTCCAGGCGCGAGTAGAGCATGATGATGATCGCCGTCGCGGCGATCGGCAGGGCGTGGCGCACCAGGTCCGGGACGCGCGCGAAGGCGAGCCAGGGACGCGCCAGCAGGCTCTCGCGCCCGAGCCAGGCCAGCAGCACCAGCCCGGCCACGAGCTCGATCGCCGGGAACAGCGCTGCCTGGGCCCGCAGGTCGGCGAGGCGCGGCACCAGGAGCAGGGCCGCCAGCGTGAGCAGCGCGTTCGCGATCAGCACCGGCAGCAGCACCCGCGCCACGCGCAGCCGGCCCTGGTAGAAGTCCAGGGAGAAGTTCACCAGCAGGGAGGTGAGGGCGGTGAGGCCCAGGACGATCCCGACGCCCGCCTGCTCCCGCGTGGCGCTCCAGGCGAACCAGGCGGCCAGCGCCGCGTAGACGACGGCGCCGAAGAGCAGCTTGGCGGCGGCGAGCGCGGCGGCGAAGCGCGCCCGCTCGCCCTCGGCCGCCTCGCCCGCGTACGCGCGGATGGCCAGCGTGTCGAGGCCGAAGTCGGCGACCACCTTGCCGATCTCCGCCACCGACAGGGCGAACACGACCAGCCCGAAGGCCGCCGGGGGCACGTGGTGCGCGATCGCGAAGAGGAGCAGCACGCGCGCCAGGAGGTTCGTCGCCCGCAGCGCCACCAGCGCCGCGCTGTTGTAGAGGACCGGGCGGCCCCGCAGCGCCCGCAGGGGTGCGGCGAGGGCCGTCACGCGTGCCGCCCGCGCGCGGCGCGCCAGCTCCGCCAGCCTTCGCGGCGGCCGCGCCACGACTCCCAGTAGCGGGCCGCGTCGCCCGGGCGAAGGGTGAGGGCCGAGGCGACCGCCCCGGCGAGGGCCCGCGTCTCGAAGCGCCGCTGCAGGGCCGCGAAGACCGCGCCACCGGCGGCGCTCGCGTGCTTGGCGAACAACGCCCCCCAGCCGCGACCGTAGAGGCGCGCTCGCCGCCGCCCCTCGGCCCGGCTGCGGGCGGCGAAGGGATCGGGATGCGTCACCACCGCCCGGGGGGCGTAGCGACCGGTCTCGCCGGCGGCGAGAGCGCGAAAGAGAAGGTCGCTCTCCTCGCCGCTCGGCCACTCGGCCCCCACGCCGAAGCGCTCGTCGAAGGGGCCGCACGCCGCCAGCACGCGCGCCGCCACGAACAGCCCGGGGCTCATCACGGTGGCCAGCACGTCCGCCGGCGTGGTCAGCGCCCGCTCGCGGTCGTCCATGCCGGACATCACCGGGCGGCCGGACGGCGAGAGGACGCGCGCGGCGACGAAGCCCGCCTGCGGCGCGCGCGTCAGGGCCTCGGCCACCCGCGCGAGCACGTCGGGAGCGACCGTGCAGTCGTCGTCGGGGAAGAAGAGCCACGGCGTGGAAGCCAGCGCCAGCGCCGCGTTGCGCGCGCGGGACAGCCCCCGCTGCTCGAGATGCAGATAGCGCGCCCCCCAGGAACGGGCGGCGGCTTCCGGGGTGGTGCCCGAGCCCTGGTCGGCGACGATCACCGCCGCGAAGGATGGGCGCGCGGCGGCCAGCGAGCGCAGGCAGGCCTCGAGGGCGTCCGGGCGCTCCAGCGTCGGCACGATCGCCGTGCAGGGCGGCGCGCCGTCAGGCATCGGCTGCTCCTGCCGCGGGAGCGTCGGGGGCGCGCGCGGCGGAGGCCCGCGTCATCGCCGCCGGCGGCGAAGCCGGCGCGCCATCGCCCGCCCTCGGGAAGGCGCTCGCCTGGAGCCCGGGGGCTGCGGGCGGGTCCGTTCGGCGCGGTCCGGGCGGCCGGCCGACCGCGATGGCGAGGCGGCGCATGCGGGCCGGCAGTCTCGTGAAGGCGGCGCGCCCTGTCAACCGGCGCCCCGGTTGCCCGCTGGATTCGCCCTGCCCGCGCGCCGGCCGGGCGGCGGTCAGCGGACGGCCAGCCACTCGGAGTAGGCCCGCTCGCAGGCCGCGCGGAAGCGCCGATCGAACTCCTCGGCCGAGAAGGGCAGCGCCAGCTCGCGCAGCTCGCGCGGGTCGAAGGTCTCCCGCTCGAACAGCTCGATGGCCTCCATGAGCCCCGCCACGGACTGGGTCCCGAAGAGCACGCCGCCGGGGACGCGGGCCACGCCGCCCGCCAGCACGCGGGCCAGGGCTTCGGGCGAGGCGCCTCGCCCCACGGTCTCGAGAGCCCCGCCGCGGCCGAAGGCGATCACGGGCGTGCCGCTCGCCAGCGCCTCGACCGGCATGATGCCGAAGTCCTCCTCGCCCGGGAAGAGCAGCGCGCGGGCGCCCGCGTACGCGGCGCCGATCTCGTCGTCGCCGAGCCAGCCGCGGAACCGGGTCCCCGGCGGAGCCAGCCGCCTGAGGCGCCCCTCCTCCTGTCCGCTGCCCACGATCAGCAGGCGTCGCTCGAGACGGCCGCAGGCTTCGAGCGCCAGGTCGGAGCGCTTGTAGGGTGCAAAGGCGCCGGCGAGCAGGTAGTGGTCGCGCGTCGCCGGCGACGGCCCCGCGGCGATGCGCGCGCGCTGGGCCTCGCGGAAGCGGTCCAGGTCGACGGGGGGGTAGACGACCTCGGCTTCCCGCCCCCAGTGCCTGCGGATGCGCTCGGCCACGTGCCGCGAGTTGGCCAGCAGCGCCTGGGGCCGGCCGCTCGTGGCGCGATCCCACGCCCGCAGCCGCGCGCAGGTGCGCCGCACGTAGCGCGAGAGGGGCCAGGGGAAGCGGCCCGCGGGGAAGTAGGCGGACTCGAGGTCCCAGACGTAGCGCATGGGCGTGTGCACGTAGCTCAGGTGGAAGGTCCCGGGCCGCGTGCGGACGCCCTTCGCCACGGCGTGGCTCGTCGAGAGCACCAGCTCGTAGCTCGAGAGGTCGAAGGCCTCGATGGCGCGGGGGAAGAGCGGCAGGTACCAGCGATAGCGCCGCTCGGCTCCGGGCAGGCGCTGGAGGAACGAGGTGACGATGGGATGGCTCTCGAGCGCCCGCGACACCGAGCCCGGCCGCCACACCAGCGTGTAGACGGGAGCCTGCGGATGCATGGCGGCGATGCGCTCGAGCACGCGCTCGCCGCCGCGCATCCCCGTGAGCCAGTCGTGGACCAGGGCGACCTTCATGGCTCCTCCGTCGCGCTGGCGGAGGCCGCGGCGGACTCGGCCCGGGGCTCGTCCCAATGGCGCGCCGCCCAGGCCATGCCCACGAGAGTGTAGAGCGGATAGAGCAGCTCCTCGTCGCCGAAGTTCCACTCGAAGAGGCCGGCGACCAGGAAGCCGACCAGCATGCCGGTCACGCCGGCCCTGAGGCCCGCGGCCACGCCGCCGCGCGCCAGGTTCCGCCTGAGCCCGCGCGTGGCGGCGACGAAGAGCGAGCCGTAGAGCAGCACCCAGGCCGCCAGCCCCGCGAGCCCCATGGTGGCGGCGATCTGGATGGGCACGTCGTGCAGGTGGCCGGCGCGCTCGCGGGCCTGCGGGGGCTTGTAGCGATCGTAGATGGCGCGCAGGTCCTGGAGGCCCACACCCGTGAGCGGGTGGTCGCGGAACATGTGCAGCCCCGCCTGCCACATGTAGGTGCGCTCCAGGTTCAGCGGGTAGTGCGGGTCGAAGGAGCTGAGCGCGCGGGTCCGGTACGAGGGCGGCGCGGCCACGAGCGCGAGGGCCACGACCAGGAGCAGCGCCACGATCCAGCGCGGGCGCACGAGGCCGAAGAGGACGGCGAGCGACGCGCACAGGCCGAGCCAGGCGCTGCGGGTGTAGGTGGGGACGAGGGCCGCCCCGCCCGCGAGTGCCACGGCCAGCGCTCCGAGGCGCCAGCGGCGCCCGCGCGCCAGGGCGGCGATCCCCGCCGCCAGGCTCACGTAGATCAGGAGCTGCCCGCCGAAGGTCATGTAGTGGCCGACGGCGCCTCGGGCCCGGGCCGGCCAGGTGGCGTCCTTGGCCACGTAGAGCCCGAGCCCGTAGAGCGAGGCGAGCGCCGAGGAGGCGAGGAGCACGACGAGAGCGCGCCGGCCGCGCTCGGGCAGGCGCGCGTGCGTCGCCGCGAGCGGGACGAGGAGGGGAAAGAAGGCCTTCGGGATCCGGGGCAGGCTGCCCGCCCGATCCACGGCGAACCAGGCCGCGAGCACGAGGGCGACGAGCCAGGCCACGCTGGGCCAACCCGCCGGAGTGAGGGGCAGGCGATGGGGGCGACTCGCCCAGAGGAGCAGCGTGCAGGCTCCGCACACTCCGGCGGTGATGGACATGGGCGCGATCGCCCAGGGCAGCGCGGCGAGGAAGAGGAGGAAGCTCGCGGCGGCCACCTCCTCCAGCCAGCGCTCGCGCGCGCCTCGGGCGCCCGGAGCTTCGCGACCGGGGCGGGTAGCGGCTTCCGGGACGACGGCGTCGGGCACGAATCTGCTCCACGCGGCGGGCCAGAGCCGACGGGCGCGGCGAGCGCGGTCCTGGCCACGCGCCGCTGCGGTGGGCGCGCTGGGAACGGTGACGGATGCCGCACGCTATCGGAGCCGAGCGGGGCTGTCCAGGGCGCGCGGCGGCCCGCGACAAGCGGGCTCGACCGGCGAGCCGGCGAATGGCCCGGCAGGTTCAGAAACTGTGGCGTGGCCGACCGGCCTTGGGGTATCATGGGTTGGCATATGGGCCGCCCGTATGTGGGCCCACCGAGGACCTCAGCCCGGGCGCCTGGCCGTCTTCTCTGCAGTCATGGCCGAGCTCGATTGCGCTTGGGCCCGAAGCACGTCAGGGAGTTGACCGAATGTACCCAGGGACGGTCGTCCGCCGGGTCCAAGGGGGGAAGGGCTCATGAGAATCCTCGTCACGGGAGGTGCTGGGTTCATCGGGTCTCATCTGTGCGAGGCCCTACTCGAACGCGGACATGAAGTCTGGGCCCTCGACGACCTGTCGACCGGCCGTGTCGAGAATCTGCGCACGTTCCAGCGCCACCCGCGCTTCCGCTTCCTCGAAGACACGGTCATGGACCAGGCCCTGGTCAACGGGCTCGTGGCCCAGTGCGATCGCGTCTTCCACCTGGCGGCGGCGGTGGGAGTGAAGTACGTCCTCGAGAACCCCCTGCGCTCCCTGATCACGAACATCCGCGGGACCGAGTCCGTGCTGGAGGCGTGCGCCGAGCATCAGCGCCGCGTCGTCCTCTTCTCGAGCAGCGAGGTCTACGGCAAGGGCGTGAGCGTGCCCTTCTCCGAGGACGACGACCGCCTCATGGGGCCGACGCACAAGCTGCGCTGGTCCTACGCCTCGGGCAAGGCCGTGGACGAGTGCCTGGCCCAGGCGTACTGGCAGCAGAAGCAGCTTCCCGTCACCGTGGTCCGCTGCTTCAACACCTGCGGCCCGCGCCAGTCGAGCGCCTACGGCATGGTGATCCCCAACATGATCCAGCGCGCGCTGGCGGGCCAGCCCATCCTCGTCTTCGGTGACGGCGAGCAGAGCCGCTGCTTCTCGGCCGTGAGCGACGTGGTGGCCGCCGTGATCCTCCTCGCCGACCACCCGGGCACCAAGGGCGAGATCTACAACGTGGGCACGGACGAGGAGATCTCCGTGGCCGAGCTGGCCGTGCGGATCAAGCGCATGTGCGACAGCGATTCGCCCATCGAGCGCGTGGCGTACGAAGACGTCTACGGCAACTCGTTCGAGGACATGCGGCGCCGGGTGCCGAGCCTTGAGAAGATCCGCAAGGCCATCGGCTGGACGCCGCAGGTGCGGCTGGAGCAGCTCCTCGAGATCACCATCCGCGAGGCCTGCGCGCAGATGAACCTGCCCGTGCCCGCAGGCCTGGTCGCGAGCTGACCCACCCGCCGCCCTGACTTCGGGGTTCATCGGCATGCGATTGGCCGGAGCCTTCGGCCTGGCGTTCCTCTTCAGCCTCCTCCTGACCCCGGCCGGCGTCGGGCTGGCGTGGCTGACCGGCTACCTGGATCACCCCGAAGCGCGCAAGCTGCACCGCTCGGCCACCGCGCTCCTCGGCGGCCTCGTGGTCTTCACCAGCGGCCTGATCGGCTGGGGCACGATGCACCTCGCCGGGCACGGAGGCTCGGCGCGGGACGGCCTCTTCCTCTTCGGCGGCGCGCTCGTCGTCCTGTTGCTCGGCCTGTGGGACGACCGCTTCGGCATGAATCCGCTGCTCAAGCTCGGCGGCCAGACCCTGGCGGCCGGCACGCTGCTGGCCTCGGGCCGGCTGCCCGGGCTGGGCCTGCCGGCCCCCCTCGAGGTGCTCATCACGCTGCTCGCGCTCGTGGCCCTGATGAACGCGATCAACTTCCTCGACAACATGAACGGCATGGTGGGCGGGCTCGGCGCCATCACCCTGGGGGCCTTCGCGCTCACCTCGGCCGCCCGCGGCGCCATGGGCCTGGCCGCCGCCCAGCTCGCCTTCGCCGGGGCCTGCGTCGGGTTCCTGCCCTACAACTTCCCCCGCGCCCGCATCTTCCTGGGCGACGCGGGCAGCCTCGTCTTGGGGTATAGTCTCGGCGCTTCGGCGGTCTTCGGCTTTGCCGCGGCGCCGCCGGGCTGGGGCCGGCTGGGTGTGCTCCTGATGCTGGCCTATCCGGCGTTCGACCTGATCTTCGTCGTGGTCAACCGCCTGCGAGACGGACGCAAGGTCTACCTCGGCGGTCAGGACCACAGCAATCACCGACTGGCGAGTGTGCTTCGATGCCCGACGAGAACCGTGCTCCTGATGTGGTCCGGTACGGCCGCCCTCTGCGCAAGCGGCCTCGTGGTCCTGTGGCTCAACCACCCGATGCCGGCGCTCCTGCTGTCGGTCCCGTGGACGATCCTGCTCTTCTGGAGCGGGCGGAGACTATCGTCCATACCCATCCGGCAGAATCCGCCGGCCTGAGCGGCGAGCGGGCCGCGCCGCGGCGCGCTCCCCGCGAGCCCGGAGCGGACGACGAGAGGTTCCGCGAGCTGGTCGCGCTCATGGCCCGCGGGCTGGTGGACCGCCCCGACGACGTGGCGGTCGAGACGCTCGAGCCGGGCGAAGACGCCGTCTTCGAGCTGCACGTGCATCCCGACGACCTCGGGCACGTCATCGGCAAGCAGGGTCGCACGGCCCGCTCGATGCGGCTCGCCCTGGGCGCGGCCGCGGCGCGGCTGGGGCGCAGCGCGAACCTCGAGATCGCCGACTGAGCCCGACCGCGTCATGAACGGCTCCGGCCGGCCCGCCGCCGATTCCCTGGTGCGGATCGGCCGCATCGGCCGGCCGCACGGCGTGCGCGGCGAGGTGAACCTGGACGGCGCCTCCCTCACGCCGCTGGAGCTGCACGAGGTCCGCCGCTTCGTCTGGCGCCGGGCCGGCGCGGCGGAGCGCGCGCTGGCGCTGGCGACCGCGCGCCCGGCCCAGGCGCGGGTCCTCGTCCGCTTCGAGGGCTACACCGCGCGCGAGCAGGCGGCGGAGCTGGTGAACGGCGAGCTGTGGGCCGAGAAGGCCGCGCTGCCCGATCCCGGCCCGGAGATGGCCTACACCTTCCAGCTCGTGGGGCTCAGGGTCGAGACGGAAGAGGGCCGCTCGCTGGGCGTGATCGAGAGCGTCGTGACCACGGCGGGGAATCCCGTGTACCTCGTGCGCGGGGAGCGCGAGCTGCTCGTCCCCGGCGCTCCGGGGATCGTGAAGCGCGTGGACCTGGCGGGAGGGCGCATGGTGGTGGCGCTCCCCGCGGGGCTCGAGGAGCTGTGAGGTCGCGATGAAGATCAGCCTGCTCACGATCTTCCCCGGCTTCTTCGGTCCCGCGCTCGAGGAGGGCATGATCCGCGTGGCGCGCGAGCAGGGCCGGCTCGAGGTGGGCATCGTCCACCTGCGCGACTACACCGACGATTCCCACCGCTCGACCGACGACTATCCGTTCGGCGGCGGCGTGGGGATGATCATGAAGATCGAGCCCGTCGACCGGGCCCTCGAGGCGCTCGGCGTGGGGCCGAAGGGGGAGCGTCCGGCGGGGACGCGCGTCGTGCTGCTCTCCCCCCAGGGAGCGCCTTTCACGCAGGAACGGGCCCTGGCGTACGCCTCCCTCGCGCACCTCGTCCTGCTCTGCGGGCGCTACAAGGGCGTGGACGAGCGGGTGAGCGAGCACCTGGCGGACGAGGAGCTGTCCCTCGGCGACTTCGTGCTCTCGGGCGGCGAGCCCGCGGCGCTCTGCGTGGTGGACGCGGTGGCCCGCCTCCTGCCGGGCGTGGTGGGCAGCTTCGACTCGGTGGAGGGCGATTCCTTCCACTCCGGGCTGCTCGACTCGCCGTACTACACGCGGCCCGCCGAGTATCGGGGCTGGCGCGTGCCCGACGTGCTGCTCTCGGGGCACCACGCCGAGATCGCCCGGGCGCGCCGCGAGGAGGCCCTGCGCCGCACGCTGGCGCGCCGCCCCGACCTGCTGGAGAAGGCCGACCTCTCGCTGGAGGATCGGCGCTTCCTGCGGCGATTGGGATGGAACCCCGGGGAGGCGGAGGGGTAGAATTCGCACGTGAGCCGCGCCTGCCGCATTCCTCTGCTCCTGGCCGTCGTCGTGGTCGCGCTGCTCGTCGGCTGTTCGACGCACCACACCGTCACCGCGCCCCGCATCGCCCAGCCCTCGCCTCCAACCTCTCCCGCGGGGGTGCTCCAGCTCTTCCACTGGAGCTGGGAGAACCGCGACACCCTGGCGCTCGGCGAGACCCTGACGCAGGACTTCCGCTTCGTCTTCGCCGGGAGCGACTCGACGGGCGCGCGCTACGCGAACGGGGCGCTCGACCGGGATCAGTTCCTCCAGTGCATGCGGCATCTCTTCGGGGGAGGTGGCCCCCTGCCGCCAGCGCGGCGGATCGTGCTCTCCTTCGATCCCGACCCGATCGCCGTGCCGGACGAGCGGCCCGGGAAGGCCAGCCCATGGCACAGGACGATCGACACGCCGGTCGGCCTCACCGTCGACTACGGCGAGGGGACATGGCGGGTGGTGGCCTACGTGCGCTTCTTCGTCGTGCGCGGCGACTCGGCCGCGATTCCGCCGGACCTCGCGGCGCGCGGCTTCGGCGCCGACTCGACCCGCTGGTGGATCGAGCAGCTGCAGGAGAGCAGCGCGATCCCCGCCGCCCGTCTCCTTCCCGCCCGTCCGCTGCCTTCGCAGAGCCTGACCTGGGGACGGCTGCTCGACCTCTACTACTAGACTGGACGCAGCGCGGACCCCCCGTCGGCTCCCGCCGCGCTCGGCAAGGTCTTCCCCGGCATCGGCGTCCCCCCGCATTTGGCCGCAGCGCCGTGTTCGCCTATAATGCGCCACCGCTTCGTTCGCCCGGTTCACAGACGACTTGGGCGTGAGGAAAGGAGACTGTCATGGGCCTGATGGAGAAGATCGAGGCCGCTCAGCTCAAGCCGGACCGTCCCCCGCTCCGCCCCGGCGACACCGTCGAGGTCGCGGTGCGGGTGATCGAGGGCGACAAGGAGCGGCAGCAGAAGTTCCGCGGCGAGGTCATCAACGTTCGCGGCGCGGGCCTGCGCAAGACCTTCACCGTGCGCAAGATCTCGGACGGCATCGGCGTCGAGCGCACGTTCCCGCTGCACGGTCCGGCGGTGGCCGACGTCAAGGTGCTCAAGCACTCGAAGGTGCGCCGCGCCAAGCTCTTCTACCTGCGCCGCGTGACCGGCAAGGCCGCCCGCCTGACCGAGAAGAAGACCGGCGCGGGGGAGACGGCTCCGCAGGACTGAGCCGGCCGCGATGAGCCGCTCCCGCGCGGTGAGCACGGCGGCGGGCGATTCGAGTCCGCCGTGAAGCACTGGCGCCGCCTGGCGCGCGCGGAGGCGCGGCTGGCGGGCGAGGCGGCCACCGTCGCCGGGGTGGACGAGGCCGGCCGCGGGCCACTCGCGGGACCGGTCGTGGCCGCGGCGGTGGTGCTCGATCCTCGGTGCGGCTGGGACGGGCTGGACGACAGCAAGAAGCTTCCGCCCGAGGTGCGCGCTCTCCTCTACGCCCGGGTCTGTCACGAGGCCCGGGCCTTCGCCTGGTCGGTCGTGGGCCCGCGCACGATCGACACCCTGAACATCCGCCGGGCGAGCCTCGAGGCCATGCGCCGCGCGGTGCTGCGCCTGTCGCTCGCTCCGGACCTCGTGCTGGTGGACGGCAACGACCGCGTGCCCGGCCTCCTCTGCCGGCAGGAGGTGGTCATCTCGGGCGACGCGCGCCTCCTCTCGGTGGCCGCCGCCTCGGTCGTGGCGAAGGTCGTGCGCGACCGCATCATGGAGCGCCTGGACCGCGTCTGGCCGGACTACGGCTTCGCGCGCCACAAGGGCTACGGCACTCCCGAGCACCTCGAGGTCCTGACCCGCCTCGGGCCCTGTCCGCTCCACCGCTACTCCTTCACGCCAGTGCGCGTGCAAGAGCTGCCGCTCTTCACCTAGAATCCGCCGTGGCCCGGGCGGCCCCGCGCCCGGTCGCGAGCCGCGAAGCCACGCCCCCGCATCGCCCCCGCGGGGAGCGAGTCGATGGGTCTGGCGCAGGAGCACGGTCACGCGGGCGAGCGGCTGGCCGCCGCCTATCTCGAGCTGGTCGGGATGGAGGTGACGAGGCGCAACGTGCGCCTGGCGGGCGTGGAGGTGGATCTCGTGGCCCGCGAGGGACGCATTCGCGTGGTGGTCGAGGTGAAGCTGCGGGGGCGTTCGGACTATGGCGGGGCGGTGGCGGCCGTGGACATGCGCAAGTGCGCCCGGCTGCGGCGCGCGGCGCTGGCCCTGGTGGACCAGGAGGACGGACCGGTGCGGGTGGACGTGATCGCCATGGACCTCTCCAGCGACGGCCTCGTGCTCCGGCACGTGCGCAACGCCGTCACGGGCGGAGCCTGAGCCGATGCGGGTCCCGCGCCTGCGTCTCTCGCGCCGCCTGCGGGCGAGGCTGCGCGCGCAGCGCCGGTGGTGGCGCGGCCGCATAAGCGGCCGGGCCCGCGGCGCGGTGTTGTTCCCGCCCGCCGGTCGCGGCATGGTGGCCGTCGAGACCCTGGCCGCCCCGGCCGGCAGCGGGGAGGCGGGCGAGGCGGGGGCGGGAGGCGCGCCCCGCGCGGAGGCGGCCCCCGCGCGGCCGGGCCCGCGCATCGCCGTGCTGCACGCCACGGCCGGGAACGGGCACAAGCGCGCGGCCGAAGCCCTGGCCACCGCGGTGGCCGGCCTCGACCCGGACGCCACCGTGCGCGAGGTGGACACGCTGGTCTTCGCCTCGCGGTGGTACCGGGGGACCTACGCCGCCTCGTACAACGCCATGGCCGCGCACGCGCCGCGGCTCTGGGGAGCGCTCTATCGGTCGTGGGGCATGGCGCCGGTGAATCGCAGCACGGCGCCCGTGCGGCTGGCGCTGGATCGCTTGAACCTGCGCCGTCTCGTGCGCGTGGTCGAGCGCGAGCGGCCGGACGCGGTGGTGTGCACGCACTTCCTGCCGGTCGAGGCTCTCTCCCCGCGGCGGGGCCGGGGCCTGGACGCGCCGCTCTACTGCGTGATCACCGACTTTGCCGCCCACCCGTTCTGGGCCTTCCCCCACGTGGACCGCTACTTCGTGGCCGCCGCGGCGGTGGCGGACGAGCTGGCCGGCCACGGGGTGCCGCGCGCGCGCATCGTGGTGACGGGCATTCCCGTGGATCCACGCTTCGCCCGGCCGATCGGCCGCGCCGCGGCCCGCGCCCGCTTCGGCCTCGATCCCGAGCGGCCGGCCGTGCTGGTGATGGGCGGGGGGCACGGGGTCGGCCCGCTCGGCGAGCTGGCCGAGCAGCTCGTGGCCCTCGGCGCGGGCGCGCAGGTGCTGGTCGTGTGCGGGACGAACGCGCGGCTGCGCGACCAGATCGATCAGCTCCCGGCGGGGCGCACCGGGCGCATCCGCACCCTGGGCTTCACCCGCGAGGTGGACGTGCTGCTCGAGGCCTGCGACGCGGTCGTGGGCAAGGCGGGCGGGCTCACCTGCTCGGAGGCCCTCATCAAGGGCACGCCGCTCGTGTTGTTCCGGCCCACGCCCGGGCAGGAGGTGCGGAACGCGCGCTTTCTCGTCTCCGCCGGCGCGGCCGTCCTCGCCGATTCGCCGGCGGAGGTGGCGGGCACGCTGGGGCGCTGGCTGCGCGATCCGGCGGCCGTCGAGCGGATGCGCGCGGCGCAGGCCCGCCTGGCGCGGCCGGACGCGGCGGCGGCGATCGCCGAGCAGGTGCTCGCGGACCTGACCCCCGAGCGCCTGCCGCCGGAGGAGTGAGCGGCCCCGGCGACGCGGAGGAGGCCGCCCGCGGTCCCGGTCGTCCGCCGCGCGGAGCCCGGCCCCCGGAACGCCTGGCCGGACGCCGCCCGTGAGGCGGGCCGGGCCGCTCGCCGGGCCTCTTGACCACGCTCCTCGCGGGTGGCACTATATTTCGGTGTTTGGCGAACAAGCGAAACACCGGAGGCGGCGGTGAACGAGGTCTTCCGCGCCCTGAGCGACCCGACCCGGCGCGAGATCCTGCGGCTGCTGAAGCGCCGCGGCATGAGCGCCGGCGAGCTGGCCGAGCGCTTCCCCCTGGCGAAGTCCACGCTCTCGGGCCACTTCGCCGTGCTCCGCCAGGCGAAGCTCGTCGTCACGGAGCGGCGCGGCACCACGATCCTGTACAGCCTGAACCTCTCGGCCTTCGAGGAGGCCATGTCGGCGGTGCTCGACCTGCTCGAGACCCGCCGGCGGGGAAAGGAGAAGCGATCATGAAGCTCTCATGGCGCGCGGAGTGGCCGCACTGGCTGCTGCTCGCGGCGATGTTCGCGCTGGCGGCGGCGACCTGGAACGGGGCGCCCGCCCGCATCCCGGTCCACTGGAACCTCGCCGGCCAGGTGGACCGCTGGGGCGGCCGGTTCGAGGGGCTGCTGGCGATTCCCCTGCTGGCGCTCGGGATCTACGTGCTCATGATCGTGCTGCCCCGCCTCGATCCGGGCCGGAGGAACTACGAGGCCTTCGCCGGCCCGTACGCGACGCTGCGCCTGGGCCTCCTGGTGGTGCTGGCGGCGCTCTACGCCCTGATCCTCCTCTGGGTGCGCGGCGGGCGCCCGAGCATCCAGGTCTGGGCGCCGCTCCTCGTCGGCGGGCTCTTCGTCGTGGTCGGCAACCTGCTCGGCAAGGTGCGGCCCAACTGGTTCGTGGGCATCCGTACCCCCTGGACGCTCTCCAGCAAGCTGGCCTGGGACCGGACCCACCGCGCCGGGGGTTGGGTCTTCATCCTGATCGGCCTGCTCACCATGATCACGGCGGCGGTGCACGACGCCTGGGCGTTCGCCGTCATGCTCGGCGCGCTCGCGGCCGGCGTGCTCGGGCTGGTCGCCTACTCGTACCTCGAGTGGCGCCGGGATCCCGACAAGCTGCCCCCCGCGGGCACGCAGCCGGCAGGAGACGGCCCGATGCGCTAAGGTGGAGCCGTGCCCAGGATCTTCGTGCGCACCTTCGCGGTCCCGGCCGAGGCGATCGACGGGAACCGCCACGTGAACAACCTCGAGTACGTGCGCTGGATGCAGGACGTGGCCGTCGAGCATTCGGCTGCCCGCGGCTGGCCGATCGCCCGCTATCAGCAGACCGGCACCGCCTGGGTGGTGCGCCGGCACACGATCGAGTACGTGCGGCCCGCCTTCGCGGGCGATTCCCTCTCGGTCTTCACCTGGGTCGCGGGCTACCGGCAGAGCAGCTCGCAGCGGCGCTTCCTGTTCTGGCGGGGGAGCGACCAGCAGCTCCTCGTGCGGGCGGAGACCCTGTGGGTGTTCGTGGACGCCAAGTCGGGCCGCCCGCGCCCCATTCCCGAGGAGCTGGCCAGCGCCTTCGAGGTGGCCACGGACGACGAGGTGCTGCAATTGGCGCGGCGCGGCGAGGCCGGCGTCGCGGGCCCGCCGCCTCCGTCGCGTTGACCCGGAGCGGCCGCGCGCTTAGGTTCTCGCCGATTGCGCCGATGCTCGAAGGGAGTGTCCTCTTGGCCATCGGGGGGTGCGCTTGCCCATTCACCGGATCAAGAAGATCGCCATCAGCACCGGAGGCGGCGACGCCCCGGGCCTGAACGCCGTGATCCGCGCCGTGGTCCTGGCCTCGATCCAGCGAGGCTGGGAGTGCCATGGCATCCGCGACGGCTACAACGGCCTCCTCATGCCCGAGGACTTCCCCGGGGGCGGCGTGATCCCCCTGACCCGCGAATCGGTGGCGGGCATCACGCACCTGGGCGGGACGATCCTGGGCACGACGAACCGGGGGAACCCGCTCCACTTCCCCGTCGAGCAACCCGACGGCTCGTTCGTCGAGATCGACCGCAGCGACGAGCTGGTCGAGCGCTTCGACCAGGCCGGCCTCGACGCCCTCGTCACCGTGGGCGGGGACGGCTCGCTCTCGATCGGCTACGCCCTCGCCTGCAAGGGTCTGCGCGTGATCGGCGTGCCCAAGACCATCGACAACGACCTGGACCGCACGGACGTGACCTTCGGCTTCGACACGGCCGTCTCGTTCGCCACCGAGTGCCTCGACCGGCTGCACACGACGGCCACCTCGCACCGGCGGATCATGGTGGTCGAGGTCATGGGCCGCTACGCGGGCTGGATCGCCCTGCACGCCGGCATCGCCGGCAACGCCGACGTGATCCTCATCCCCGAGATCCCCTACGACCTCGAGAAGGTGGCGGCGGTGATCCGCGAGCGCGAGGCGAAGGGCCGGCAGTACACGGTGATCGTGGTGGCGGAGGGCGCCCACCCGCTGAACGGCCGGGTCTCGGTCCTGAGCCGCGGAGCGGGGCAGGCGGAGAAGCTCGGCGGCATCGGCGACAAGCTCGCGGGCCAGCTCCAGGCGCTCACCGACAAGGAGGCGCGCGCCGTGGTGCTGGGCCACCTGCTGCGCGGCGGCTCGCCCACCAGCTTCGACCGCCTGGTCGCCCTGCGCTTCGGCGCCGCCGCGGTGCGCGCCCTCGACGAGGGGCAGTCGGCGGTGATGGTCTCGCTCGATCCGCCCCGCGTCCGCTACGAGCCGCTCAAGGAGGCGGTGCAGCGGATGAAGACCGTCTCGCTGGACAGCGACACGATGGAGACGGCCCGCGACCTGGGGATCTGCTTCGGGGACTGAGGGGGCCGGCCGCGTCTTGACCGGCCTCGGGCGTGCGCCGTAGGCTCTTCGGCCTTCGGACCATGCGTTGCGCCCGGCGGGCCGCGCCGCCCCGTCCGGGCATCGTCTCGAGCCTCTTCCCTCCGGGGTCCCGTGCCTCAGAACGCCACCCAGGACCTGATCGAGCGCACCCTTCGCGGCGAGCGTCTCTCCCTGGCGCGCGCCATCTCGCGCGTCGAGAACGGAGCCGACGGCGCGGTCGAGATCCTGGACGCGTGCTTCGGGCGCAGCGGGCGCGCCTACCGCGTGGGGGTGACGGGCCCGCCGGGCGCGGGCAAGAGCACGCTCGTCACCCGCCTGGCGCAGGAGTACCGGCGGCTGGGGGAGAGCGTGGCCATCGTCGCGGTGGATCCCACGAGCCCCTTCAGCGGCGGGGCGCTGCTCGGCGACCGCGTGCGCATGGGCGATCTCGCCGGCGACGAGGGCGTCTTCATCCGCTCGATGGCCACGCGCGGCAGCCTCGGCGGCCTGGCCGTCCACACCGCCCAGGCCTGCGACGTGCTCGACGCGGCCGGGTTCCGCCGCATCCTGATCGAGACGGTCGGGGTCGGGCAGAGCGAGCTGGAGGTGGCGCAGACGGCCGACACGACGGTGGTCGTGCTCGTGCCCGAATCGGGGGACGCCGTGCAGGCGATGAAGGCCGGCCTCATGGAGATCGGCGACCTGTTCGTGGTCAACAAGGCCGATCGCGAGGGCGCGGACCGGGCCGCCCTGGCCGTGCGGACCGCCCTCGAGCTGCGGCCGGTCCGCTCGCCGTGGGACACGCCGGTGCTGCCCACCGTGGCCGTCGCGGGGACCGGGATCGAGGACCTGCTGGAAGGGGTCGAGGAGCATCTCGAATACTTGAAGCGGCACGGCGGCCTCGAGCGCCGCCGCCGCCTGCGCCTGGAGCAGCGCCTGCGCGACCTGCTGCGCGACCAGCTCTGGGCCGAGCTGTGGGCGCGCGTGCCCGAGCGGCTGTGGCGCGCGAGCGTGGACGACCTGGCGGCGCGCCGCTGCACGCCGCACCAGGCGGCCGAGAAGCTGGTGGACCTGGCGCTGGGTGGGAGCCCGCGACCGCGGCGCTGAACGGAGGAGCCGATGGCGACCCGAACCCGTCGAGAGAGCGGCCGCGCCCGGAGCGATCGGCCGGCGCCGCACCCGCGCCGGCGCGGGCCGCGGGCCGCCCGGCCGGAGGCGTACGCGGCCTTCGCGGCGCAGCGCCGCCGCTGGGCGGAGCGCTACGCGGCGGCGCCCGAGCGCGAGGGACTCTACCCGTTCACGATCTCCGGGCTGCCCATCCAGCCCCTCTACACGCCCGCCGATCTCGCGGGCATGGACCTGGGCCGCGACCTGGGCTTTCCCGGCGAGTACCCCTACACGCGCGGCATCCACGCCTCGATGTACCGGGGCCGGATGTTCACCATGCGGCAATTCTCGGGCTTCGGCCTGGCCCGGGAATCCAACCGGCGCTACCACTTCCTGCTCGAGAAGGGCCAGACGGGGCTCTCGATCGCCTTCGACAACCCGACGATCATGGGCTACGACTCGGACCAGCCCAAGGCGCACGGCGAGATCGGCAAGTGCGGCGTGGCGGTGGACAGCCTGCGCGACATGGAGATCCTGCTCGACGGCATCGACCCCGGGGCCATCTCCACGTCCATGACCATCAACGGCCCCGCCTCCATCCTCTTCGCCTTCTACCTGGCGAACGCCGAGAAGCGGGGCGTGCCCTTCGCCCGCCTGCGCGGCACGCTGCAGAACGACATCCTCAAGGAGTACATCGCGCAGAAGTGCTGGTGCTTCCCGCCCGAGCCGAGCCTCCGGATCATCGTCGACCTGATCGAGTTCGCCACCCGCCGCGTGCCGCAGTGGAACACGATCTCGATCTCGGGCTACCACATCCGCGAGGCCGGCTCGACCGCGGCCCAGGAGCTGGCGTTCACGCTGGCCGACGGCTTCGCCTACGTCGAGCACGCGATCGCGGCCGGCCTGGCGGTCGACGACTTCGCCCCGCGGCTCTCGTTCTTCTTCAACTCGCACCTCGACTTCTTCGAGGAGATCGCCAAGCTGCGCGCCGCGCGCCGCATCTGGGCGCGGCACCTGCGCGAGGTCTACCACGCGCGCGACCCGCGCTCCTGGTGGTGCCGCTTCCACGTGCAGACCGCCGGCTGCAGCCTCACCGCCCAGCAGCCCGAGATCAACGTGGTGCGCACGGCGCTCGAGGCCCTCGCCGGCGTGCTCGGCGGCTGCCAGAGCCTGCACACCAACTCGATGGACGAGGCGCTCGCGCTCCCCAGCGAGAAGGCGGTCGGGATCGCGCTGCGCACCCAGCAGGTGATCGCGTTCGAGAGCGGCGTCCCGAACGTGGCCGACCCGCTGGGCGGCTCGTACTACGTCGAGCGGCTGACCCGCGAGCTGGAGGACGAGGCCGAGGACTACTTCCGGCGCATCGCCGACCTCGGCGGCGTGGTGCCGGCGATCGAG
>JAWOLC010000040.1:0-5408 GCA_033853925.1 Candidatus Eiseniibacteriota bacterium | reverse complement strand
TGGGGCCTCGGCACCGTCCCTTCCGCGCTTCCCGCGCGCGCCGAGCCGTGCTAGGAATCAGGCTCCCCACGAGGACGGCGAACCTGGCTTCCCGCACGTGAGAAAGGACTCCACGATGTCGAAGCGCCCCGCCTTCTGGATCGTGTTCCTCCTGGTCTCCGCTCTCGCCGTCGCCTTCGCGGTGGCCAACTTCCCGCGCGCCTTCACCATCGTCTCGCTGGACGTGCGCATGGACCGCGCCGCGGCTCTGCGCGAGGCCGGCTCCCTGGCGACGCTCCACCGCTGGGCGCCGGCGGGCGCCTGCCGGCAGGCGGCTTCGTTCGGCGTGGACGACACCGTGCAGACGTTCGTCGAGCTGGCCGGAGGCGGCAAGGACGCCTTCCGGCGCATGCTGGATCGCGGCCTCTACGCCGCCTACGCCTGGAAGGTCCGGCGCTTCCGCGAGGGCCAGACCGACGAGACCATGGTGCGCTTCACGCCTGCGGGTCGGCCGTACGGCTTCGTCGAGAAGCTGCGCGAGGACGCGCCGGGCGCGAGCCTGCCGCAGGCGGAGGCCCGCCGGATCGCGGAGGAGCAGGCGAGCCGCGACTGGCACGTGGATCTCTCGGCCTACGCCCCGGCCGAGGCCTCGACCGAGACGAAGCCGGGCGGGCGCACGGATCACACGTTCGTCTACGAGCGGCGCGGAGAGCGCCTGGGCGAGGGCCGCTATCGGCTGCGCCTGGTGGTGAGCGGCGACCGACTCACGGAACTCACCCACTTCGTCAAGGTGCCCGAGTCCTTCACCCGGCGCTACGAGGAGATGCGCTCGGCCAACAACGCCATCGCCACGGGCTCGCTGGTGATGGTCGTGCTCTACCTGTTCCTGGGCTGCGGCTTCGGCCTGTTCGTCCTGCTGCGGCAGCGCTGGGTGCTGTGGCGTCAGCCGCTCGTGCTGGGCGCGGTGGTGGCCCTGGTGCAGGCGCTGGGTGTGGTCAACGCCTGGCCGCTGGCCTGGATGAGGTACGACACCGCTCTGCCCGGGAGCACCTTCCTGACCCAGCGCGTCCTCCTGGCCGTGGGTCTGCTCGTGGTCGGGGTCCTCTACCTGACGCTCAGCTTCATGGCGGCCGAGAGCCTCACGCGCAAGGCCTTCCCCGCCCACCCGCAGCTCTGGCGCCTGTGGTCGCGCGAAGCAGCCGGCTCGCGCCAGCTGCTCGGCCGCACCACCGGCGGCTATCTCTACACCGGCGTCGAGCTGGCCTACGTCGTCGGCTTCTACCTGGTCGTCTCGCGGCTCTTCGGCTGGTGGACGCCCTCGGAAGCCCTCGTCGATCCCAACATCCTGGCCAGCTACCTGCCCTGGCTGGCGGCGGTGGCGCCGTCGCTGCACGCGGGCGTGTGGGAGGAGCTGCTCTTCCGCGCCCTGCCGATCGCGGGCGCGGCGCTGATCGGCGACCGCTTGGGCCACCGCCGCGTCTGGATCGGCGCCGCGCTGGTCCTGCAAGCCGTGGTCTTCGGCGCCGGCCACGCGAGCTACGCCTCGGAGCCCGCCTACTCGCGCCTCGTCGAGCTGATCCTGCCGGCCTTCGTCTGGGGCCTGATCTACCTCTGCTTCGGCATCCTGCCGACCATCATCACCCACTACATCTTCGACCTCTCCCTGTTCTCGATCCCGCTCTTCGCCGCCAGCTCGCCGGGCGCGCGCCTCGACCAGGTCATGGTCGTGATCTGCGGCCTCGTGCCCCTGGCCGTCGTCGTGGTCGGGCGGCTGCGCTCCCGCGCCTGGGGCACCCTGGGTGAAGGGCTGTTGAACCGCGCCTGGACCCCCGCGCCCGTGGCGGAGCCGGCCGCGCCGGCCCCCGCCCCTGTCTCCGTCGCCGAGCGCCTTCCGGGAGCCCGCGCAGCCGTGCTGGGGGCGCTCGGGCTCGCCGGCCTCGTCGTCCTGGCGCTCGTGGGGCGGCACGCCGACGCGCCGCGCCTCCGGATCGGCCGGGGCGAGGCCCAGCAGCGCGCCCTCGTCACGCTGGTCGCGCGCGGGTTCGTGCCCTCGGCGCGCTGGCGGATGCTGGCGACCGTCGAAGCCGGGAACGGAGTCGCGGACCAGTTCGTCTGGCGCACCGCGGGTGCCGAGGTCTACCGCAAGCTGGTTGGCACCTACTTGCCGCCGCCCCGCTGGAACGTGCGGGTGGCGACGTTCACGGGCGACGTGGTCGAGCGGGCCGAGGAATGGCAGATCGAGGTGGGCGGCGACGGAGCCGTCCGCCGTGTCCACCACCAGCTCCCCGAGCGGCGAGCGGGGCGTTCGCTCGACGAGGCGTCGGCCCGCGACCTCGCCCGCCGCGTGCTGCGCGCGAGCTTCCACGTGGAGCCGCTCGCCTTGCAGGAGATCTCCGCCGTCTCCGTGGCCCCGGCGGGACGCCGGGACTGGACCTTCACCTTCGCCGACACGGCCGGGCACGTTCTCCCGCAGGGACAGCTGCGGCTGGCGGTCGAGATCGCGGGCGACCAGGTCGCCGACGCGCGCCGCTACGTGTTCGTGCCCGAGGAGTGGCGGCGGACCTTCCGCGGCCAGGAGACCCTGCTCGGGATCCTCGGCGTGCTCCGGGTGGCGGCGTTGGCGCTGGTCATGGTCGCGGGCGTGGTGGCGGCGATCATCCTGTGGAGCCGGCGGCGCTTCCCGGCGCGCTTCGCCTGGCTCACGTTCGGCGGCGTGGCCGTGGCCGGCCTGATCCAGTTCGAGAACCAGTGGCCGGCTCTGGAGGCGCGGTTCTCGACCGCGCGGCCGTACGAACTCCAGAGCGGGCTGGCGATCGTCGTCGGCGCGATCATGCAGCTCGTGATCGCCGCGGGCCTGGCCCTGTTCGCGGGCTTTGCCCACGGGCGGGCGCGAGTGGCCACGCCCGCGCGGTCGGGAGCCGTCTGGGGACAGGGTCTGGCCCTCGGGCTGGCCGTGGCCGGCGTCGTGCGGGCGCTGTGGTGGTTCGGCCGTGCCGCCGCGCCCGCCTGGCCGAGCTATGGCGCCGCCGACGCGGCGTTCCCCGTGCTGTCCGAGGCCCTGGCGCAGATCTCCGGGGTGCTGACCCCCGCGGCCGTGCTGCTCGCCGTCTTCGCGACCGTGCGCGACGCGACGCTGGGCTGGGCACGCCGCCGCTGGGGCTTCGGCGCGCTGCTCTTCCTCTTCGGCGCCCTGGGCGGGAATCTCGGGAACGGCGCCACCCTGGGGCTCTGGCTCGTGCAGGCTGCCGTTTCGGGTCTGATCTTCCTCGGCGCCTACGTCTTCGTCCTGCGCTACGACCTCACGCCCGTGCCGATCGCGGTCGGCACCATGTCCGTGCTGGCGGGGCTGCGCACCACGATGCTGAACGCCTACCCGGGCGCCGTGGTGGGCGGGCTCGCCGCCCTCGCGCTGGCGGCAGCGACGGCCTGGCTGTGGTATCGGGCGCTGAGGTCGGAGGCCGCGGGAGTCGAGGCAGCGCAGGCGGCGCCCGCGGCGCCTCTGCCGCCAGCGGTGGGCTGAGCGGGCGCACCCCGCGGGAGTCCGAGGGTCGGCGGGCGGGAGCGGCGCCAAGCGCCGCTCGCCGGCCATGGCCCGTGCCGGTCACGCCCTCCCGGGGAAGGTGGCCGAGCCGCCGCGGATCGGCCACCGCGGCCCGTCAGTGCTCGTGCTCGTGCTCGCCGCCGTGGAAGTGCGAGTGCGCGTGCCAGGTCGGGCCGTGGCGATGCGAGTGCTCGTGAATGACGTTCACGCGGCGCAACAGCTCGCCGTCGGCGAGGAGGGTCCCGGCCGGCCGGTCGGCCGCGACCGCGTGCGACTCGTCCAGCAGGATGGCGCGATCGGCGAAGGCAGGAACCAGGTCCAGCTCGTTCGTGGCCGAGACCAGCGTCTTGCCGGCGTGATGCAGCTCGACCAGCAGGTCGAGGAGCCAGCCGCGGGTGCGCGGGTCGAGCCCCGCAGTGGGCTCGTCGAGGAGGATGGCCTCCGGGTTCACCACCAGCACCGAAGCGATCGCCACCTTCTTCTTCTCGCCCCCCGAGAGGCGGAAGGGCGGTCGCTCGAGCAGGCCGTCGAGGCTCAGCATGCCCGCCACGTCGGCCGTGCGGGCCTCGATCTCCTCGCGGGAGAGGCCGAGCTGCAGGGGGCCGAAGGCGATCTCCTCCCGCACCGTGGTGGAGAAGAGCTGGGCGTCCGCGTTCTGGAAGACGAGCCCCACCCGCCGCCGGAAGCGCTGCGCCCTCGGCGCCTCGCGGAGCGCCGGCTCGCTCAGCGCCTCGCCGAAGGCGCGCACCGCGCCGGTGGCGGGGAAGAGCAGGCCGTCGAGCACGCGCAGGAGCGTGGACTTGCCGCTGCCGTTCGCGCCCAGCACGGCCACGCGCTCGCCTCGTCCCACGCGGAGCGAGATGTCGCGCAGGGCCGGCCCCGTCTCTTCGTAGGCGAAGCCGACTCCCTCCAGCTCGAACGCCGGCGCCGCGCGCATCGGCCTAGGCCCGCCAGCCCCACGCGGCGAGCGCCAGCGCGAGGGCGGTCATGGCTCCCAGCCAGAGCGCGTCGCCGCGGCCGAGGCGCAGCGGCTCGCGCGCCGGCGCCGCGGCCTCGCCGCCGGCGAGAGCGCCGCCGCGGGCGATCCTGGCGAGGTGCACGTCCTCGGCGAGAGCCAGGGTGCGGCCGAAGAGCGCGGCAGCCGCGCCGCCGAGGAAGCGGCGCTCGAGCGAGCGGGAGGCCACGCCCAGGCCGCGGCTGCGGCGCGCGGTGAACATCTCGGCGGCCGACTCGAGCAGGAGCGTGAAGTAGCGCCAGGTCATGCCCAGCAGGTCGAGGAAGAGCGCCGGGGCGCGCAGCGCGCGCAGGCCGCGCAGGAGATCGCTCCAGGGCGTGGTCAGCGCGAGCAGCAGGCCGAAGCTCGCGGCCGCCACGGCCCGCAACGCGAAGAAGGCGACGAGCGCGAGCCCGGGCGCGCTCACGGCGATCCGGGGCGCCGGCCAGAGCACGACGAGCGGCGGGCCCGGCGTGACGGCGTCGAGGGCCGCGGGCAGGGTGATCACGGCGACGAAGAGCCCGACCGCCAGCCCCGCGCGGCCGAGGAGCACGCCCGCGGGCAGGCGGGAGAGCGCGCCGAGGAGCGCGGCGAGCGAGAGCAGCGCGAGCACGGGTCCCAGCGCCCGCTGGAGGCAGGCCAGGACGACGAAGCCCGTGAGAGCCACGAGCTTCGTGCGCGGGTCGAGGCGCTGGAGCAGCCCCGGGGCGCGCGCGAGGCGCTCCGTGCGCAGGAGGCCGTGCAGGCCGCGGGCCAGGTCGGCGAGAGTCCGCTCCGCCGCCTCGCGCCGGCGCGGGCCCGGCCGAGCGAGGGCGGGCTCGTCGTCGGCCCGCGCGCCCAGCCACCCGGGCACCTCGCCCGGACGCGCCGGCGAGCGGCGCCTCGCCTGCGGCG
>JAWOLC010000039.1:0-19693 GCA_033853925.1 Candidatus Eiseniibacteriota bacterium | reverse complement strand
CCGCTCCCGCTCAGCGAACGACGACCGCGCGCGCGGTGCGCGTGCGCCCGCTCCCGCTCAGGCGCAGGACGTAGACGCCCGAGGCCAGCGCGCGCCCCTCTCCGAGGCGCAGGACGTGGCTGCCGCCGCCGAGGGCGCCCACCTCGCGCGCGAGGAGCCGGCGCCCCGCGAGATCGAAGACCTCCAGCCGAGCGGGGGAGGCGTCCGGCAGCGAGAACGCCACGGCCAGATCCCTCCCGGCGGGATTGGGCTGCAGGCCCGCGAGCGCGAGCCGCGCCGCGAGCGGCACCTCCACCCAGGTCTCTCCCGCGTACAGCTCTCCACCCGGCCCCGGCACGCCGAGCCGGTAGCCGTAGCCGACTCCGGGCGACACCCGCCGGTCCTCGAAGACGATGAATCCGCTCGCGTCGGGCGAGATCCGGCCGACCGGCTCCCACGGCGCCCCGGCGGTCCGGCGGTACACCGAGGCGACGAGGCCGGCTGCGTCCGCCAACTGCCACGTCAGCCGCACGCGCTGGGGGTCGGCCTGCGCGCTCACGAGCGAGAGCAGCACGGGCGTCGTCGCGTCCCCCACGTCGTGCGCGCACGAGGCCGACTGCGGGATGCCGCGCAGCGTGGCGACGAAGGTGAGCGCATTGCGGCCGTTGGCCGCACTGTCCGGGACCGCGACCGAGAGGGGAACCGGGGTCGTGCCGCCCGCCTCGACCGCGACGCTTCCCGTGATCGGGAACCCGGGCCAGGCGCGCGCGCTCGCCAGCGTGTAGTCGGCGATCTGGGGGAACGCGTAGGGATTCGTGACGGCGTAGGCGAGCGGCAGGCTGGCACCCGTCGTCCAGGCCACGTCGCCGGGGCAGGTGGCGCCGGCCGGCGTCGGGCTGCCCCAGACGAGCGTCCAGACGTCGCTGAAGGCGCCGAAATAGTCCCCGGCGAACACGAGCAGGCGATCCCGACCCGGGTCGTAGATCGCGCTGTGGAGGTCACGCCCGTGCGGGGGCGGGCCCGCCGGAGCCAGTTGCGTCCAGGCCGGCGAATCCCCGAGCGACAGCGACCAGGCGTCGGCCAGGTAGCCGCCCGAGCCGAGGCCCCCGAACACGACCAGGCGGTCGCGCGCCGGGTCGCCGATCGCGCGGTGGCCCGAACGGGCGCTCGGCTCCGTGCCCGCGGGCGCGAGCTGCGTCCAGGCCGGCGGCCCCTCCAGGGAGAGGGCCCAGACGTCGTCCAGGTAGCCAGCCGCGGAGCTTCCACCGAGCACGATCATGCGGTCGCGCGCCGGATCGAGGACGGCCGCGTGGGAGGCGCGCGGGGCGGGTGGCGTGCCCGTGGGCGCGAGCTGCGTCCAGGCGGGTGTGCCCGCCAGGGAGAGAGCCCAGACGTCGCCGAGCCTGATGTCGGCGAAGGTTCCCCCGAACACGATCATGCGGTCGCCCGCCGGATCGTAGACGGCGGAGTGGGAGGCGCGCGCGGCGGGCGGCGTTCCCGTGGGCGCCAATTGCGTCCAGGCGGGCGTGCCTCCGAGGGACAGCGCCCAGACGTCGTCGAGGGAGCTGCCATAGCTGTAGCCGCCGAAGACCAGCATGCGGTCGCGCACCGGGTCGTAGATCGCGCTGTGGAGGTAGCGCGCGGCGGGCGGCGTGCCCGCGGGCGCGAGCTGGGTCCAGATCGGCGTGCCCGCCAGGGAGAGGGCCCAGACGTCGCCGAGGTAGCTCGAGGCGCCGTCGTAGCCGCCGAAGACCAGCATGCGCTCGCGCACCGGATCGTAGACGGCGGTGTGGGCGTACCTCTTCCCCGGCGTCCTGCCGCAGGTCCGGATCAGCTCCGTCCAGGACGGCGTCTCGCTCAGGGAGAGCGCCCAGACGTCGTTCAGGAGGGAGCCGTCGTAGCCCGCGAAGACGACGACGCGATCACGCAGCGGATCGTAGACGCCACTCTGGTAGCAGCGGCCGCTCGGCGGCGGGCCGGCGGGGGCGAGCGCCGCCCAGGTCGGGGCGCCGGCCAGCGAGAGCGCGCGCACGTCGTTGAAGCGGGTGGTGCCGTTCCATCCGCCGAAGATCAGCATCCGGTCGCGCAGGGAGTCGTACGCGGCGCTGTGGCCGTAACGCGCGCTCGGCGGGCTCCCGGACGGCGCCAGCTGCGCCCAGGTCGTCGCGCCCGTCAGGGTCAGCGCCCAGACGTCGTTGCGCGGCGCGCTCGAGGCGTCGTAGCCCCCGAACATCAGCATGCGGTCGCGCGCCGCGTCGTAGACCGCGCTGTGGCTCCAGCGCGCGGGCGGCGCCACGCCCAGGGGCGCCAGCTGCGTCCACGCCGGCGTGCCCGCCAGCGAGAGCGCCCAGACGTCGTTCATGACGGTGAGGGTGCTGCCCGAATAGTAGATGCCGCCGAACACCACCATGCGATCGCGGATGGGGTCGTAGATCGCGGTGTGCCGGCCCCGCTCGCCCGGCGGCGTGCCCGTGGGCGCGAGCTGCGTCCAGGCCGGCGTGCCGGCCAGGGACAGCGCCCACACGTCGCTGAGGAAGGTGAGGTTCCCATCGTAGCCGCCGTAGACCACCAGGCGGTCGCGCAGCGGGTCGTAGATCGCGCTCTGGGTCCAGCGTGGGCTGGGCGGCGTGCCCGTGGGCGCGAGCTTCGTCCACGCCAGCGTGTCTCCCAGGGACAGAGTCCACACGTCGTTGAGGAAGCCGCCAGAGGGGGATCCCCCGAAGACGATCATGCGGTCGCGCGGCGCATCGTAGACCGCGCTGTGACCGTCGCGCGGGTCCACGATCGGGGCGACCCAGGCCCCGTCGCCCTCGCCGGAGGCGCTCCCGGGCAGGCTCGGCCGGGCGGCGGAGGCTTCCACTTCACGCGCCAGGCCGTCCGGCCGAGCCAGGCCCAGCATGAAGTCGCGCTGCCAGGGCGCGAGCGTCGGCTCGCTCGCGGCGGCGGCGAGGCGCGCTCGCTCGCCCTCGCCGAGATCGGCCGGCGCGGCATCGCCCGCCGCTCCCCGGGCGCTCGCGGGGAGGAAGGCCACGACCCAGCCCAAGGCCAGCGCCAGGCGGCCCATGCGGAAGAGGGATCGAGGGATGCTCATCGCCTTGCGCTCCTGGAGAGATCGCCGGCAGGCCAGCGGGACCGCCGACCGGGCGGAACGCAGGGGGCACGGCCTGTGCGGCCTACGGGTCGGCGCGTCCGATGGTGCGCGAGGCCAGGAGTCGAGTCAATGGTCCCGAGGGCGGCGCTGCCGCCTCGGCGGCCGGCACTCGGCCGCGCCGCCCGCCGGTGAGCGCCGGGCCGAGCGCCGGTCGGACCCGCGGCCCGGCTCAGCTCGGTGCGGAGGCCGACCGCGGGCGGGCGCGCTCGAGCGCCCGGTGCACCCGCATGGCGAAGGAGTCGGCGGTGAACGGCTTCGTCAGGAGATCGGGCTCGTCCCTCGCTTCTCCCGCCCGAGTGGCGACGGGCTCCACATAGCCCGACACGTACAGCACGCCCATCTCCGGACGCGACGCCGACAGCTTCCCGGCCAGAGCCCGGCCGCTCAGGTTCGGCATCACCACGTCCGTGACCAGCAGGTCGATCGTGCCCTCGTGCGCCTCGGCGAGGCGCAGCGCCGATTCGCCGTCCTCGGCCACCAGCACACGGTAGCCGCGTTCCCGCAGCACCCTCTCCATCAGGTCGCGCAGCACCTCGTCGTCCTCCGCCAGCAGCAGGGTGGGCGCCCGGCCAAGCCGGTCCGCGTCGGTGGAAGCGGGCGCAGCGGGTCGTTGGGGACGCGGGACGGCCGGCGCCGCCTCGACCGCGGGGAGGAGGATCTCGAAGCGGGTGCCGGCCCCGGCCCTGCTCTCGACCCGGATGAAGCCTCCCATCCGGGTGACGGCCTCGTGCACCATCGTGAGCCCCAGCCCGACTCCCTGGCTCTTCTCCTTGGTCGTGAAGAAGGGCTCGAAGATCCGGCGGCGCGTCACCTCGTCCATCCCCACGCCGGTGTCGCTCACCGCGAGCGCCACGTAGCGGCCCGGGGGCGGCTCGGCCTCCGAGCCCGCGCGGCTCTCCTCCACCATGAGATCGGCCAGCTCGAAGGTGAGCTGGCCGCCGTGGGGCATCGCGTCGCGCGCGTTCAGCGTCAGGTTCATGACGATCTGCTCGATCTGGGCGGCGTCCGCCCGGACTCGCCCATGCCGCGGCGCGATCGCCAGCCGCAGGCGGACGTCCTCGCCGATGAGCCGGCCCAGCATCGACTCGATCTCGGGGAGCAGGGTGCCCAGGTCGAGCGCCCGCGGCTCCGGGCGGCGACCATGGCCGAACGTCAGGAGCTGGCGGGTGAGGGTCGAGGCCTTGCGCACCTGCTTCAGGGTCTCGGCGAGGTGGTGCGAGACGGTCGCCCGGTCGTCGAGATTCCGGAGGGCCAGCTCGGTGAAGCCCCCGATTGCCGTCAGCACGTTGTTGAAGTCGTGGGCCACGCCGGCCACGAGCCGGCCGACGCTCTCGAGCCTCTGCGCGAGGCCGAGCCTCTCCTCCAGCGCCCGGCGAGCCGAGAGGTCGAGAGCGATCGCGGCTCCCTCCTCGCCCCGCTCGTCGAGGCTGGCCAGGGCGAGGGTGACCGGCACGCGCGTGCCGTCGGGCCGCGCGAACTCCCAGGCGAGCGGGGCGCCGGGCCCGGCCGCGGCGTGCTCGCGCCACGGGCCCGCCTCGGCGGCCCGGCGCTCGGGGCTCGCGGGCTCGTTCCAGCGCAATCTCCCGGAGTCGAGATCGTGCGGCTCGCGGCCGACCATCCGCAGGAACTCGGCGTTGGCCGAGGAGATCCTGCCGTCCGCGTGCCAGGTGAAGACGCCCACCAGCCCGGACTCCATGAGCAGCCGGAGGCCGGCCTTCTCCTCGCCCGCGCGCTGCGGAGACCGTATCCGGCCGGGAGCCTCGCGCGTGGTCGCGGCGCCGCCCGGCTCCGGCGCGCGACGTTCGAGGCTCTCGGCCAACGGCTCGTGACCCGACGCCGTGATCTTCATGCTCACCCCTCCCTGGGCGACGCGACGACCTGCGCCGCTCGAGTTGAAGCTGCGTGCCTCGATGCCGCACGGAGCGGCCTCGCTGGATCGAGCACGCGCGGCCGCCGTCCAGGCCGCCGAGCGCTCAGCGGCGACACGCAAGCACGAGCATGAGCCCGGCACAAGGGGAACCGGCCTGGAGCGGTGGAGAATTCCCATTCCCTTGAACTCCTTGGCGCCGGCTTGAAGTTCCTGACAATGCGGCTCGCTCCCTCGCGGCGACGGGGCCGAGTTCGGGGCGCGCCTCCATTCCTGCTATGTTCGGGCTCGATGCTGGCGCGGAACCTCCTCAAGCGCCTCGAGCGCGGCGGCAAGCGGCTCTTCGTGCGGCTCTTCGCGGGGCTCCTCCGCCTCGCCGGCGGGGCGAGCGAGCCCGATCCCGGGCCCCTCCCCGGCGACCGCTTCCGCTCGGTTCTCCTCCTCCGTCCGGATCGGCTCGGCGACTTCGTGCTCACCGTGCCGGCGGTCCGCCGCCTGCGCGCGCGGCTCGCCCCGGGCGCTCGCCTCACCCTGCTCGTGAGCACGAAGAACGCGCCGCTCGCCCGCTGGTTCTTCCCCGAGGCGAGACTCTGGGTGCACGGCCGGGGCGTCGCGTCGCTCCTCCGCACCTTCGCGCGCCTGTCCACGCATCGCTTCGACGCGGCGATCGACTTCCACTCGTACCCCTTCTCGGTGACGACGGGCCTGTGGACGCTGCTCTCGCGGGCCCCCGTCCGGGTCGGCCACCGCGCCACGCGGCGCAACGACGAGCTGGCCCGCGCGATCTTCAACCAGGGCGTGTGCGCGCCCGACGACGCCTTGCACGAGATGGAGAAGGCGCTGCTCCTGGTCGAGCGCTTCCGCGCCGCGGCGGCGCCGGAGCCGGTCGGCTTCGCGCCCGTGCCCGAGTTCCCCGCGGCGCGCGCGCGCCTCGACCGCCTGCTCGAGGCGGACGGCGTCGCGCCGGGCACCCGGCTCCTGGGTATCCATCCCACGCTGGCGAAGGCGGACAACCGCTGGAGCCCGGAGCGCTACGTGGAGCTGCTCCGCCGTCTCGGCCCCGCTCCCTCGTGGCGGGCGCTGGTGATCCGGGGCTCGGGCGAGGAGGGCGAGAGCCGGCGCTTCCGCGAGCTGTCCCGGGGGCTCACCTGCCTGAGCTTCCTGCCCTCGTGCGACCTCGAGCTGATCGTCGAGGCCGCGCGGCGCTCGACGGCCGTGGTCTGCGGCGACAGCGGGATCGCCCACCTCTGCTCGCTGGTGACCCCGACGGTGGTGATCTTCGGTCCGGCCGATCCCGGCCGCTGGGCGCCGCTGGGCCCCGGCGGCGTCACGGTCCTCCGCGCCGCCGACGGCCGGTGCGACGGCGTGACGCCGGAGCAGGTGCTGCGCGCGCTCGCGCCCCTGGGGCTCGCCGTCCCGGGCGAGCCGGCCTCGCCGCGGGCGGCCGTCGAGGTCACTCCGCGCGCAGGAGCATGAGCGAGGTCTGCGCGAGGACCGACGACGGGTCCTCGTCCCCCGCGGCGGAGACCGCCTCGTCCTGAGTGAGCCACAGCGTGTCGGCGTGCACGCGCCACCTCCAGCTCGCGCGCCCGCCGTTCAGGGCGAGCGTGCTCGCCAGCGTCGGACGGGTCACGAGCCGCGAGCCCTCCAGCTCCCAGGCGCCGGTGTCGAACGCCAGGCTGGAGAGGCAATCCAGCTCCTCCTCCGCCGTGGGTGACCAGGGCCGCCGGACCGCGGGCAGGGGCGCGCGTGCCCAGGCCAGGCTGTAGTGGCGAGGCGTGAAGATGACCAGGCCGGGCGGCGGCCGGCGGTCGGTCCGGGCGAGGCTCGGTGTGACCCGCCGAACCTGCGCCACCCGCCATACGCCTTCGAGAGGAGAGCGCGATCGGCGCCCCGGCGCGTCACAGCCGGCGAGGAGAAGGAGGGAGAGAAGGACGAGGAGCGCGCGGGCGACAGGCGGCGGGGCGTCGAGGATCGATGGTTTCACGGCGCACAGTGGCTCGGGTCGGTCGGGGCTCGGCACCGGTCGCCAACGACCCTACCGTACTCCGTCGCGCCGCGGAGCGGGCCCCGCACGAGCGCGGCGACGCGGCGCTCCAGCGCGACTTCCCCGAGGCGAGCGCGGCGGCACGGGCCGCGAAGCCGGCGCCGCGGAGGCCGGATTCCCTTCCCCGAGCGGCACCCGGCCGCCTCGCCCCGCGTTCGTGAGGCCGCGCATGAACACGTTCTGCCGCTTCACGACCACGTACCCGAGGCGCTCGTAGAAGGCCCGCGCGCCGCGCCGCCTGACGTTCGAGCGCAGGCGCAAGGCCCGGTGTCCGCGAGCGCGTGCCCACCCCTCGGCGGCCGTCACCAGCGCGCGGCCGAAGCCGCGGCCTCGCGTGCCCTCGTCCACCACCAGCCCCATCAGCTCGGCGAACGCCCCCGTCTCGAGGACGTAGCGGCTCTCCACGTGGGCCCAGCCGCACAAGGTCCCCGCGGGCGACTCCGCCACGAACAGGGCGGAGCCGGAGCGCCCGGTGAGGGCGCGGATACGGCGGCGCATCGCGGGCGCGCCGCACGGGTACCCGAGCTGCGACGAGAGCCGGGCCGCCGCGGCCGCGTCGCGCGCCGCCATGCGGCGGATCCGGGGGCGGTTCGGCGTCGTCGCCTTGCGCCGCGAGAGCCTCATCTCGATTCTCCTTCGTTCCGCGCCAGCCCGCGCCTTCGCCTGCCGGCGGCCGGCGCGCTCCGCGGCATGCTCGCTCGTGGTAGGATCGGCCGCAAGTCAGCGCACCCGAGGAGCGCCACGTGGCCGACTGCATCTTCTGCAAGATCGTCGCGGGCCAGCATGCTGCGAAGAAGCTGGGCGAGACGACGCACGTCCTCGCCTTCCGCGACAACAACCCGCAAGCGCCGACGCACGTCCTCCTGATTCCCAAGGAGCACACCGCGGACTCGGCCGCCGATCTCGGCCCGCAGCACGCCACGATGCTGGCCGAGCTGTTCGCGCTGGCCACCAAGATCGCGCGGGACGAGCGCCTCGATCTCGGCTGGCGCCTGGTGACCAACGTGGGGCCGGAATCCGGACAGTCCATCCACCACCTGCACTTCCACCTGCTGGGGGGGCGGCCGCTGCGCTGGCCGCCCGGCTAGGGGCGGCGCGGCGCCGGGGCGACGGAGGTGGACAGGGGGGCCGGCGCATGAAGATCCTGGGTCTGGCTGCGTTCCTCTTCGTCTGCGTGCTCGCCGCGGTTCTCAGCCACTGGCGGCTCTCGCGGGCGAGGGCTCCGAGGCTCACGGCCTTCATGGTCTACTACGCGGAGTCCCTCGGCTTCGCCTACGGGCTGGTTCTCCTGGGCTTCTACCTCGAGATGGCGGCGGCCTGGCTGGGCGGCTACGTGCTCCTCTACGCCCTGGCCCTTCCCACGATGGCGATCGCGTCCTCCCTCCATCTCTTCGCCACGGACATGACGGGGATGTTCGCGCCCCACCGGCTCGTTCCCCTGATGATCTGGTCGCTCGTCTGGCCGCCGGCCAACTTGGCGCTCGTCGGGCTCGTCTGGCTGATTCGGCGCCGGGCGGAGTGAGGCTACCAGCCGAGAACGGACGCCGGCAGCACGGTCCGGGTCCGGCGCCGCGCCGCCAGGTTGATCTCCTCGGAGCGCAGGTCCGCCGGATTCCAATCGTCGGTGAGGACGCGGCCGCCGCTGGGGACGAAACGGTTGTTCCACGCGTGCATCCGCTCCAGCACGCGCCAGTGCTCCTGCTCGTCCGAGAGCGTCGCCACCGGATCGCCGAGGCTCTCGGGCGGGATGGCCATCTCGCGGTCGCAGGCGAGCAGCACCAGGTTGCCGAGCTGGTCGGGTGGCTCGGCGATCGGCAGAGCGAGGACGTGGCGGAAGCGCGTGGCGAGCGTGGCCGCCACCGCGCGCGCGAGCGGCTCGTCCCAGCCGACCGCCTCGAGGTTGAGGGCCAGCACCCCGCCCGGCCGCAGCCGGGCCTTCGCCTCCGCGAAGGCCTCGCTCGTGACCAGGTGGAACGGCACCGCCCCGCTGCCGAAGGCGTCGAGCACGAGCAGGTCGAAGGTGTCGCGGGACGCGCGCAGGAAGCGGCGGCCGTCGGCGAGATGGACGCGGGCGAATTGCGGCCCGAGGCGGAAGTACTCGCGGGCCGCGCGGACGACCGCGGGGTCGATCTCCACGGCGTCCACGCGCCAGTTGTCGAAGGTGAGAACGCGCGCGAGCGCCCCTCCGCCCAGCCCGACGAGCAGCGCCCGGCCCGGGCGCGCGAACAGCTCGGTGGCCAGCTCGAGCACGGGCACGTAGTCCTGCCGCGGGGCCGCGTCCGCGCGCCGCACCTGGGTGTGGATGCCGCCGTCCAGGAGCAGGTAGCGGTCCTCCCCGCGGTCCACGACCCGCAGCTCGGCGTAGGGGCTCTGGCGCACGGCGAGGACGCCGGGGACCGGCGTGGATCTCACCGGCAGGCTCGCGACCGCGGGGACGGCGATCACCGCGAGCGGGAGGACGACCGCCCGGCTGCGGCCCCGGCTCCCGGCGAGCTGCGCGACGGCCGCGGCGGCGAGCAGGGCGGCTCCCACGAGCAGGAGCAGGCGCGTCACGCCGAGGCTCGGGACCAGCACGAAGCCGGTGAGCAGGGCCGCGGCCACGCTGGCGAGGGTCGAGACCGCGAAGAGGTCGCCCGCGACCCGCCCCACCTCCTCGACGCGCCGGGCCGTGAGGCGGATGGCGTACGGGCTCACCATGCCGAGCAGGGCGAGGGGCGGGAAGAAGAGCAGGAAGGAGGTGACCAGCACGGCCGCGCGCAGGCCCCAGCCCTCGGCGAGGGCGAGCAGCGGCGCGCGCAGCCAGGGGATGAGGATGACCCACAGTCCGGCCGCGCCGAGGATCGCCGCCAGCCTCGCGGCTCTCGGGCCGCGGTCGGCCCAGCGCCCCCCCAGGGCGTAGCCGGTGGCGAGCGCGGCCAGGGTCACGGAGATCAGCGCCGACCAGAGGAAGAGGCTCACGCCGTAGAAGGGGCCGAGCACGCGCGTGCCGAGGATCTCGAGGGCGAGCACGCTGGCGCCCGAGAGCGAGACCACGACGAAGAGCGCGGGCCGGCTCACGCGCTCCCCCCGCGGGGGGCGAGGCTCAACGGCCGGAGTCCGGCATGGCGCGGATCTCGCCCGTGACCTGGATCGTGACCGGCCAGCCTTCCAGCTCCCTCGGGATGCGCCGCTCGAGGTCGGCGCTCTTGCGGGCGATCATCACCACGATCGTGGGCGAGCCGTCGGGCCGCTCGCCCTGGTAGGTGCCCACCACCCCCGGCAGGGCCATCAGCTCGGGCGTGTGGGCGGCGAGCACTTCGGCGATCGGGCGTTGCGGCATGGGCGGGGATCCTTCCTTGGCGGCGGGTGGACGGCAGGCCGCGGCCGCGCACAGGACGAAGGCGGCCACCGCCGCGGACGCGACGCGCCCGGCGTGGCTCCGGGCGCGTGCGCTCCGACGGTGAAGCCGATGGACCACGTCGCCGACCTGCTCGTTCGTTACTGTCCCACCATCGTCACGTGCAGGTTGCCCAGCACGTCGTTGATCGGATTGGCGACCGCGACCGAGCCGCCGCCGGCGAAGAGCAGACCGACCGCCCGCGGGTTGGTCACGACGTCCTCCACCATCAGCGAGCCGGAGTCGCCGGAGTTGAGGAACCGGCTCCCCTTGTTGTTGACGAGGATCTGGCCGGTGAACTGCTTGGTGAAGGCCGTGCCGGCGCACTCGGTCTCGTAGCCCACGTTCACGGTGGCATTGAGCCCGGAGATCGTGCTGCGGGTGAGACCCGTGGTGCGCCCGCTCTTCTTCACCGCCAGGCGCAGCGCGGCCGCGAGGGTCTGCGACGAGATCGTGCCGATCTCGAGGATCGCGCCGTCCGTGCGCACCATGCCCGCCCGGACCTGCGCCATGGCGCAGTCCACGTTGGGCGTCGAGCCCGGCGGGTAGAGCGTCGAGAGGCTGGAGAGGTCCGCGACGATGTTCACGCCGCTCGTGCTGCAGTTGTTGTCCACGTAGCCGGGCTGCATGACGTCGTCACCGATCTGCGAGACGACGCCGTTGCCGCCCGCCACCACGTCGCCCGCCAGCACGTGGCTGTTGCTCAGGATGTACTGCGTGCCGCCGCTGCTCTTCACCAGCGAGCCCAGCGTGCCGCTGCAGCAGTAGCCGTTCGCCAGATCCACCACCGAGCCGCCCGAGGTGCCGAGCTGGATCGGGGGCGTCTGCTTGGCCGTGTGGCTCACGCCACCGCCGCCGCCCTTGTAGGCGATGATCTTGCCGGTGACGTTCTCGATCACGGCGTAGCCGCCGAGCGTCGCGGGCAGGCGGCCCGCGCCCATGGCGGTCTCGGTCAGCACCATGATGGCCGGCTTCCCCATCTCGTCGGCGGTGATCGCCGTGCCGACCACGCCCGGCAGGCGCAGCAGCTCGGGGGTGTGGGCGTTCTGGACCCGCATGGCGGCCTGCACCGCCGCGTTGTCCAGCTTGAGGACGGTCACGCCGTTCAGCTCATCGGTGGTGGGCGCGGTGACCAGCGAGGACTGTTTGCTGCAGCCCCACAACGCCGCGCCGAGGGCGAGCAGCGCGACGGCCACGAAGAGCGGGCCTTTCCACGAGCGAAGGGAGGGGCGCACCATGGAAACCTCCTGGGGATGGGGGAGCTGCTGGATACGGGTCGTGGGCCGGCCACGGCCTCCGCAAGCACACAGCATCCACCCGGGCGCCGGGGCCGTTCAACAGGATTCTCGCGGGCGCGCGTTTGCAGGATCGGGGCCATCGCCCGGCAGGCGCTCTGCACGTCGGGATCCGAAGCCGGTTCGGCCCGTCGCCCGCTGGCGCCGGGCGAGACAAGGGCCGGTCGCGTCGCCGCGGCCGGCCCGGCTCACGACGGTCTCGAGATCAGGCGCGGCTCACTGGCCCACCATCGTCACGTTCAGGAAGGTGAGCACGTCGTCGATCGGATTCGCGATGGCCGCCTGCCGGCTGCCCGCGTAGAGCAGGCCCACGGCCCTCGGGTTCGTCGTGACGTCCTCCACCATCAGCGAGCCCGAATCGCCCGCGTCGAGGAACTTGCTCCCTCGATTCCTGACGACGATCTGGCCGGTGAACTGCTTGACGAAGGCCGTGCCCGCGCACTCGGTCTCGTAGCCCACGTTCACCGTGGCGTTGAGCCCGATGATCGTGCTGCGGCTGAGGCCCGTGGTGCGCCCGCTCTTCTTCACCGCCATGCCCACCGCGGCCGCGACGGTCTGGGAGGAGATCGTGCCGATCTCGAGGATCGCGCCGTCCGTGCGCACCATGCCCGGGCGCACCTCGGCCATGGCGCAGTCCACGTTGGGCGTCGAGGCCGGCGGATAGAGCGTCGAGAGGGTCGACAGGTTCGCCACGATGTTCACCCCGGTCGTCCGGCAGTTGTTGTCCACGTAGCCGGGCTGCATGATGCTGTCGCCGAGCGCCGAGACCCTGTCGTTGCCGCCGAGCACGACGTCGCCGGCCAGCACGTGACTGTTGCTCAGGATGAACTGCGTGCCGTTCTTGCTCCGCACGAGCGAGCCCAGCGTGCCGCTGCAGCAGAAGCCGTTCGCCAGGTCCACGACCGAGCCGCCCGAGGTCCCGAGCTCGATGGGCGGCGTCTGCAGGGCGGTGTGGCTCACGGTGGAGTGCCCCCCCTTGAAGGCCACGATCTTGCCCGTGACCTCCTCGACGACGGCGTAGCCGTCGAGCGCTGCCGGCAAGCGGCCGGGTCCCAGGGCGTTCTCCGTCATCACCAGGATCGCGGGCTTGCCCTGCTCGTCGGCCGTGATCGCGGTGCCGACCACGCCGGGCATCCGCAGCAGCTCCGACGTGTGCGCGTCCTGGACGCGGATCGCGGCCTGCACCGCGCGGTTGTCGAGCCGGAGCGCCGTCGCGGCCGCGGACGGATTGATACTCGCGATCTGAGGGCCCGTCACGAGCGGCGTCTTCTTGCTGCAACCCCACAGCGCCAGGCCGACGGCGAGGAGCGCGACGACGACGACGAGCGGGCCTTTCCAGCTGGAGAGCGAGGAGCGCATCACGAGACCTCCTGGGCGCTGCGGAGAAGGGGGGAGATCGAGGATCAGCGTTGCGGCGGCGCCCCTAGAGCATCCACCCCTGAGGCGACGCGCTTCAACAGGATTCTGCGCCGGCAGGCCTGGCGGGAGCGTGACCCCGGCGTCGCGCCGGCGGGAGGGTCGGCGGGACGCCGCCCCGGGCCCCGCCGCGGCTCACGGGGCCTCGGCGGCCGGACCCTGGGGGCTCCGCCCCGCCTGCACGGTGGTGAGGATGCGCTCGATCTTCTCGGCCTGCCCCTCGAGGTGCAGGAGGATCGCCTCGATTTCGCGCTCGGCCTTGACGTTCACCTCGAAATCCGATTCGGCACGGGCCTCGGCGTGACGCCCCTGGAGATTCTGCCCCACCATGATGAGCGGCATGAGCAGGATCTGGATCATGTTCGAGATGAAGAGCCACAATACGAACGCGGGATAGGGATCGAAGCGCAGGGGGCGGGGAGCCAGGGCGTTCCAGGTCAGCCAGAGCGCCGTCCAGGCGAAGATGATGAGGAAGAAGCCCATGGTGCCGACCCGCTCCGTCACCTGGATGGCGAACCGCTCGAGCTGGCTCAGCTTCTCCCGCTGCTCGATGTTCACGTTGCGCACCGGCCGGCGCAGGGCCTTCAGCGCCTCGACGGTGGGGGGGTGCTTTCTCGCCTGCATGCCTGGCTCCTTTCGCTGTCCTTCCCGGGCCGTCATGACCGTGATCGCGCGGATCCGGGCCCCCGGGCCTCCCCGCCGCCGGCGCGAGCGGACCCGAACGGGACCTCCCGGTTCGCCCGGCCGTCCCTCTCGGGAGGCGGAAGACTCCGCGTCCAGCCGGTGGCGTTGCTCGCCGGCGCGCGGCCCGATGTCGGTCTCGCGCGCCGGCTCGCGCGCCGCCGCGCCGACAGACCGCGCCGCCGACGCTCGCGGGACGTCCTCAGCCCGCGGTCGCCGCTTCCTTCTGCCGGTGCGCTCGCGTCCACACGAGGTAGACCGGGACGCCGAGGAGCACGATCCCCAGTCCCGGCCAGGTGTAGAGCGGCTTCTCGATCAGCAGATCGAGCGAGATCGCCGCCGCGGCGAGCAGGTAGAGCGCCGGCACGACCGGATACCCGAACGCCTTGTACGGCCGCTCCGCCTCCGGTCGCGTGCGGCGCAGGACGAAGATCCCCCACACGGTGAGGATGTAGAAGACGAGCACGGCGAAGACGACGTAGTCGAGCAGGTTGCTGTACGTGCCCGAGAGGCAGAGCAGGCTCGCCCACACCGCCTGCGCCCCCAGCGCCCAACCCGGCACGGACTTGTCGTTCAGGGCGCCGGCCCTGGCGAAGAAGAGCCGGTCGCGGGCCATGGCGTAGTAGACGCGCGCCCCCGCCAGGATGAGGCCGTTGTTGCAGCCGAAGGTGGAGACCATGATGAGCGCGGCCATGATGACCGCGGCCGGCGCGCCGAAGATGAGGGTGGCCGCGGCGACGCCCACGCGCTGGGAGGCGGCGAACTGGATGCCGCGCCCCATCACGTCGGCCGCCCCGGGCGTGCCCTGGAGCGGCAGCATCTGGATGTACGCCAGGTTGGCGAGCAGGTAGAGCACCACGACCGTGCCCGTTCCCAGCGCGAGGCTCAGGGGGATCGTGCGCTTCGGCTGCACGACCTCGCCCGCCGTGAAGGTGATGTTGTTCCAGGCGTCGCAGGAGAACAGCGAGCCGACGAGCGAGGCCCCGAGCGCGCCCAGGAGGGCCAGGCCCGCGAGCGGCTCCACCGAGGCGATCAGGCCGTTCTCGACGTGGGTCCAGCTCGCCTGCCAGAAGTGCGGCCAGTTGGCGGCGATCGCCGCCGCGTTGCGGCCGATCGCCAGCCCCAGGACGATGAGGCCGAGGAGCGCGACCGTCTTGGCGATGGTGAAGACGTCCTGCACGATCTTGCCGCCGTGCAGGCCTCGGGTGTTCACCCAGGTGAGGAACACGATGCTGACGATGGCCACCGCTCGCGCGGCCGTGATCTTGAAGAGCCCCGTGTCCCAGAGGATCACGTTCTCGCCCAGGCCGGGCAGCAGCACGGCCGTGAACTTGGCGAAGGCCACGGCCACCGCCGCGATCGTGCCGGTCTGGATCACCATGAACATCGTCCAGCCGTAGAGGAAGGCGATCAGCGGGTTGTAGGCCTCGCGCAGGTAGACGTACTGCCCGCCGGCGTGCGGCATCATGCCGGCCAGCTCGCCGTAGGAGAGGGCGCCGATCACGGTGATGACGCCGGCGACCAGCCAGGACACGAGCAGCCAGCCCGGGGCGCCCACGGTGAGCGCGATGTCGGCGCTGACGATGAAGATGCCGGATCCGATCATGGAGCCGATCACGATCATCGTCGCGTCGAGCAGCTTCAGCTCGCGCTTGAACTCGCGGCTCTCGGCGGCCATGGGCGGCTACTTCCCCGCGGGCGCGGGCGCGCCCGTGGCCGGCGCGGCCGTCGCCTCGGCGGCGCGCCGGCGCGCCATGACGCTGTGGTACCGCCCGTAGCCGAAGTAGATGAGGAAGCCGATCACGAGCCAGATGATGAGACGCCACCAGTTCTCGACCGGCAGCGAGAACATCAGGACCAGGCAGCTCAGGATGCCGAGGATCGGCACGTAGGGGAAGAAGGGCGCCTTGAACGGGCGCTCCGCCTCCGGGTGCTTGATCCGCATGACGAGCACGGCCGTGCAGACGATCACGAAGGCCAGCAGCGTGCCGATGTTCACCAGCTCGGCGAGCACGCGCAGCGGCAGCAGCGCGGCCATGACGGCGACGAAGGCGCCGGTGAGCATCGTCGACTTCCACGGCGTCCGGAACCTCTCGTGCACGGCGCTGAAGAACTTCGTGGGCACCAGCCCGTCGCGGGCCATGGCCAGCAGCACGCGCGGCTGGCTCAGCATCATGACCAGGAGCACGGAGGTGATGCCCGCCACCGCGCCGATCGAGATGATGAACTGCGCCCAGGGCAGCCCCACCTGCGCGAAGGCGTTCGAGACGGGCGCGTTGATGTCGATGCGATCGCTGGGGACCATCCCGGTCAGCACCGCCGCGACGGCGATGTACAGCACCGTGCTCACGAGCAGCGAGGAGATGATGCCGATGGGCACGTCGCGGTTGGGCCGGCGGGCCTCCTCCGCGTGAGTCGAGACGGAGTCGAAGCCGATGTAGGCGAAGAAGATCGTGGCCGCGCCCGCGAGCATGCCGAGCGCCGTGCCGTCCCGCGCCGTCTGCCCGAACAAGGTCTTGCCGAAGAAGCTGATGCCGCCGTAGCCGAAGGGGGCGAAAGGATGCCAGTTGGCGTGGTTGACGTAGAAGGAGCCGACGGCGACCACGAAGAGGACGATCGTGATCTTGATCCCGACCATGGTGGCGTTGAAGGTGGCGCTCTCCTTGATGCCCTTCACCAGGACCCAGGTGACGACCCCCGTGATCAGGATGGCCGGCAGGTCGAAGACCGAGCCGGTCCGCACGAAGTGGCCGGCGGCCGTGTCGAAGTCGAAGGGCGCGATCGTCAGCGCCTTGGGCAGGTGAATGCGCAGGATGCCGAGGAAGTCCTGGCAGTACTGCGACCAGCCGTGCGCCACGGTGGCCGAGCCCACGGCGTATTCGAGGATGAGGTCCCAGCCGATGATCCAGGCGAACAGCTCGCCGAGGGTGACGTAGGCATAGGTGTAGGCGGAGCCGGCGATGGGGACCATCGAGGCGAATTCGGCGTAGCAGAAGGCGGCGAAGACGCAGGCCAGGCCGGCGGCGCAGAACGACAGCGTGAGCGCGGGGCCCGCCTTGTCGTGGGCGGCGACGCCGGTGAGGACGAAGATCCCCGTGCCGATGATCGCGCCGATGCCGAGACTGGACAGCCGGACCGGGCCGAGGATGCGCCGGAGCCGGTTCTCCCCCTTCATCTCCTCGAGACACAGGCTGAGCGGCTTCTTGGCGAAGAGCGGATTGGCCATGAGTGCTCCCTGAGGTGAACGCCGGGCGGCTTCGCCTCGGGGCCAACGGCCGGCCTCGAGGCCTGCCTGAGCCATGGGGTCCGTGGGTGCGCACACCATAATGAGGCCCCCAGAGGCCGTCAACGCCGGGCTGACGGGTGCGGGGAGGAGGCCGAGCGAGCGCGGGCGAGGCGGGGCGGGGCCTACACGTGCAGGGCGCTGGAGAACGCGCGGTGGTATCGCTCGGCCACCGGATGCCGGATGCCCAGCAGCACGAAGATCGCCCGGCCGGCCTCGCGCGCCGCGCCGTCGGCGTAGTCGCGCTGGCGGCGCAGCACCTCGATGAGCGCCTCCATCGCCCCGGCCCAGTCGCCTCCGCGCAGCGCGCGCGCCGCGGTCAGGTAGGGCTCGCGGGCGGCCGACTCGGGCAGCTCCTGCGGGTGATCGAGCACCTGGGCGAGGCTCGCGAGGGTGCGCAGCGCCTCGGCCTGATCGCCCAGCTCATGGTCGTGCTCGATCTCGCGCACCACCTCAGCGACCTCCGCAGGATTCGTGTGCAGCAGGGCCTGGCCGAGCCGCAGCCGCGCCTCGCGATTCGCCGGCTCCGCTTCGAGCACCCGGCGCAGCGCGCCCGCCGCTTCGGCGAACGCGCCGCTCTCGATGCGGGCCGCGGCCGCGGCGACGGCGGCCGCCTGGGGCGAGGGAACGGCCGCCTCGAGCCAGCGGCGCACCTGCGACTCGGGCAGCGCGCCCACGAACTCGTCCGCCACCTCGCCGTCCACGAAGAGCTTCACGTTCGGGATGCTCATGATCCCGTAGCGCTGGGCCACGTCGGGGAAGGTCTCGGTGTCCACCTTGGCCAGCTGCCAGCGGCCGCCGGCCTCTCCGGCCAGCCGCTCGAGCACGGGGCCGAGCACGCGGCAGGGCGCGCACCACTCGGCCCAGAAGTCCACCAGCACCGGGACGCGGCGGCTGCGCTCGATGACCTCGGTCTCGAAATCGGTGACTTCGTGCTCCATACGGGCGGACCTTAGCACGCGCCGCCGACGCGGCCGAATGGCGCGGCATGGATGGGACCGGTTCCGCTCCGTCCTACTTCCGCCCGATCGTGAAGGCCACCGCCGGGTACGAGACGAAATGATAGAGGTTGGCGGGCGCGGTCTCGCCCAGCCCCACGTCGCGCACCGGCAGCTCGGGCCAGCCCACCGAGGTGGCGTAGGCCAGGGGATGGGCGAAGGCGCCGCCCAGGTCGCGGGTCACGCGCTCCACCAGCAGGAGGCCCAGGGGGACGGCGAAGCGCCCGCACCAGGTGAGCCGGTAGTCGTCGGGCTTCTCGGGGTTCACGAAGGTCGAGTACAGGTCGCGCACCTTGGCCATGGTGAGCGGGCCGGCCAGCGGCCCCGCGAGCAGGGCGTGGTCCTTGGCCGTGGCCTTCTCGTACGCGGCCACGCCGCCCTCGCCGTAGGGCACGTAGCGGAAGTCGGAGCCGTAGTGCACGCCGTCGGTGGAGATGGCGATCGCCACGTCGCGCCCCAGCGCCAGGCCACGCGCCTCCATCGCCGTGGCCAGGGCCGCGCCGAGGTGATCGGCCAGCTCCTGGAGCCGCGCGAAGCTCGCGGCCGGGACGATGATCGGCACGATCTCCAGGTCGGGCCGGGCGTGCTTCAGCCAGTAGACCAGCGCCTCGAGCGAGTGCTCGGAGTCGTGCATCGCCGCGTCCTGCACGTAGTCGTCCGGCGCCAGCGACGCGAGCAGCGCCTCGCGCAGGTCGGACACGGGCACGGGGCCGTCGGGCGTCCGCCAGGCCCGGTAGGGATCGAAGACCAGCCGGTCGTGCGCCGCGAAGCGGCGGTAGCGGTGGAACACGCCCACGAGCACGACCGTCTTCGCCCGGACGAGCGGCAGGACCTTGCGGTAGACGCGGCCGGCGTAGAGATAGTCGTCGTGCGGGCAGATCACGGCGGCCACCCCGGCCGCGGGCGCCGGCCCGAGCGAATCGGGAGCCGGCGGCGAGGTCGAAAGCTCCCAGACCCGTGCCATCTGCGCGGCGGTCGAGGCGAAGCCCACGGAGTCGCGCTGGCCGCGCAGAGCCAGCGAGCGCGAGGGGATGTTCATCTCGGCGCGGGCCTGCTCGAGCGTGGGTGGAGAGGCGGCCTGGGGCTGAAGAGCTGCCTGGGCGAAGGCGGCCGCGGGCCAGCCGGCCAGGAAGATCGAGATCAGTGCCATGCGCATGCCTGCCTCCTCACGGGTGGGTCGAGGTTCCCGCGAGGATATCACCGGCGCCGCGCGATCGCGGCATCCTCACGACGTCCGGGAACCGGGCGCGGCGCCCGGATCGTCGGGAAAGTGGAAGGGCGGCGGCTGGCGACCGTCCACGTCCGTGAAGCCGTACGCGCGCGCCAGCTCGCCCACGGTCACGAGCTGCCCCGAGCGCGCCATCACGTTCGGATCGGTGGCCAGCGCCTTCACCGCCCGCCCGAGGTACTCCGGCGACTCCGTCCCCGAAAGATCGAAGGGCCGGGCCGCGTGCGCGGCCATCACGCGCTCGGTGCGCATGAAGCCGGGCACCAGCGACAGCGCCGCCACGCCGCGCGGGCGCAGCTCCAGGGCCATGCCCTGCGTCATGCGCACGATCGCGGCCTTGGCCACGTCGTAGAACAGGTTCTGCAGGTAGCG
>JAWOLC010000038.1:0-8593 GCA_033853925.1 Candidatus Eiseniibacteriota bacterium | reverse complement strand
CGGCGGCGCTCGCGGGATCCGCAGGCGTGACGGGCGCGCGGCGTGCGTGATAGCGTGCGAGGCATGGAGGAGTCAGGTCGCGGCACGCTCGGCACGCGCTTCAGCGCGCTCCGCCACCGCAACTTCCGGCTCTACTGGATAGGCCAGCTCATCTCGCTCGTCGGCACCTGGATGCAGAGCGTGGCCCAGGGCTGGCTCATGCACGAGCTGACGAACTCGGCCTTCTGGCTCGGCCTGCTCGGTTTCGTGCAGTTCCTGCCCGTGATGTTCTTCTCCCTCTGGGGCGGAGTGATCGCCGATCGGGTGGACCGGCGCCGGCTCCTGCTCTGGACGCAGAGCCTCTTCCTCGGGCAGGCGGCGGTGCTGGCGACGCTGGTCACCACGGGCGTGCTCACCAAGGGGCACCCGGACCGGGCGTGGATGCTCCTCGTGCTGGCCGGCTTCTATGGCTTGGTGAACGCCCTCGACATGCCGACGCGCCAGTCGTTCATCGTCGAGATGGTGGGGCGGGAAGACCTGCCCAACGCGATCGCCCTCAACTCCTCGGCCTTCAACACGGCCCGCATCATCGGGCCGGCGGTGGCGGGCGTGCTCCTGGCGATGATCGGGGAAGGCGGCTGCTTCTGGATCAACGCCCTCTCGTACGTGGCGGTGATCTGGAGTCTCACCCGCATCGTCGTGCCGGGGCGGGAGGCCGCTCGCGCGGCCCTCGTCCGAGGGTCGACGCTGCTGGAGGGCGTCCGCTACGCCTGGACCACGCGGCCCATCCGCAATCTCCTCATCCTCCTCGGCGTGACCGCGGGCATCAGCTTCCAGTACCAGATCCTCCTCCCGGTCTACGCGAAGGACATCCTGCACTCGGGGCCGAAGGTCTACGGCCTGCTGGTGACGGCCTTCGGCGCGGGGGCGCTGCTGGGAGCGGTGCGGCTCACCGAGAAGCACGATCGCCGCGGGCTCAGGCGCAATCTCCTGATCGGGCTGACCGCCTGCGGCCTGGGCCTCGCCGTCTTCGCCTGGTCGCGCTTGCTGCCGCTCTCTCTGGCGGCCGGCGCCCTGGGCGGCTTCGGCCTCATCGTCTACCTGGCGAGCACCAACACCATGCTCCAGCTCACCACCGAGGACCGCTTCCGCGGGCGGGTGATGAGCCTCTATACCTTGATGTTCGCGGGCACGACCCCGATCGGCGCGCTGCTCGCGGGCGCCGTCGCCCAGCGCTACAGCGCTCCCGTCTCCACGAGCTTCAGCGCGATCGTCATGCTGATCGGCGCCTTCCTCGTCACCCGCCGCCTCGCGGCCCTCGCCCGGCTAGAGACCGGGCGGGTGACGGAGGCCGCGCCTACCGAGCGGCTGGAGTAGGCCACCGCAGCGTGCTTCGCGCGCCGGCGCGGTGCCCGAGCAGCCCGCGCGCGACCTCGCGCCAGAGGCGCCGGCGCCCGAGGCGCGGGCGGCGCTCGCCCCAGGGGAACTCGGGGTCGGCGCGGGCATGCTCGAGCGAGGCGAGCGCCCACAGGGCGGGCCAGAGCGTGAAGAGCCGGTAGCGCGTCGCCCGCGCCGGGATGGCATCGAGGTAGTCGGGGACGCGGCCCAGGGCGGCGCGGGCACGCTCCTCCAGACGGCCGGCGAGGACCGCGGTCGCGGGCCGGGCGGCCCCCACGAGGGCGGATGGCTCGAGACCGTGCTCGGCCAGCCACTCGGCCGGCAGGTAGCAGCGCCCGCGGCGCACGTCGATCGGCCAATCCAGGAGGATGTTCGTGAGCTGGAGCCCCTCGCCCACGGCGGGGGCCAGCTCCAGGCGTCGGCGCTCGTCGGGGGCGCCGCGTGCGGGGCCCGCGCCCTCATGCGCGCCGAACAGACGGGTCAGCATCACCCCCACGCAGCCCGCGACGGTCCAGCAGTAGTCGCGCAACTCGTCCTCGGTGTCCAGGTAGGGGACACCCGGGCGGCGCTCCGCCGCGCGGGTCGCGTAGCGGCACATGCCCGCGGCCAGGGTGCGTACGCCCTCATCGAGGGCATCGCGATCGGGCGCTAACAGCGCGCGCCAGGCGCGCAGCACTCGGGGAAAGCCCGCCAGCAGGTCGCGCTCCGCCGCCGGGGCAGACATCGCGGGCGCGGCGGCGGCGAGCGCAGTGGCAGCCGCCGCATCTCCGCCCAGCCCAGCCAGGAGCCGCTCGAACCGCGCGCGGATCTCGGCCGCGGTCCCCGGCCACGAGTCCTCGAGGACATCTGCCGTTCGGCAGAGGAGGTAGCCGATCTCCACGGCCTCGCGGAGGGGATCGGCGAGGACGCGGATGTTGAGGGCGAAGGTGCGGGAGACGCGCGGCAGCGTGCTCCGGCACCAGGCGCGGTCCGCGGCGAGGAGCGGCTCGGTCATCGGGCCCGCCAGACTAGCACCCGCCCGCGGGGCGCCCAATCCAGGCCTCCCCCGGGCCCCCCTTGCGGATTCCGCGCCCCGATCGGTCGGGTGGCCCCGCCGGGCGCCGACGCCGGCCGTATCCCATGGGGATTCCGCGCCCCTCGGCTGTCATGGCTTCTTCAAAGCGGTGGTGCTTGGAGCGCGGACGAGGTTGCTGCATCCAACTGACCAGTCCGCCACCCGGAGAGCTGCTCCCCGTCCATGAATACGCCACCGGCACCTGCCTTCCGCGGCGCGGCCCGCCTCGGACTCGCGACGACGCTGCTGATGTTCGCGTTGATCGTGATCGGCTCGGTCGTGCGCGCCACCGGCTCGGGCCTCGCCTGCCCCGACTGGCCGCTCTGCCAGGGCAGGCTCATTCCGCCGCCCGAGCCCCACGTGTGGATCGAGTGGTTCCACCGGCTCGTGGCGCTGCTCCTCGGCGTGCTGCTCGTGAGCACGACCGCGCGAACCCTGGCGCGGCGCGAGCTGCGCGCGCGGCTCGGGGGCCTGGTGGCGCTCGCCTGCTCGCTCTACGCGGTGCAAGCCCTGCTGGGGGCGCTCACGGTCTGGAAGCTGCTCAGCCCCGCGGTCGTGAGCAGCCACCTGGCGGTCGGGCTGCTCCTCTTCGCCACGCTGCTGGTCTTCACGCTCGTGGCTCGGCGGGAAGCGGGCCCGGCGCCGGCCGCCCGCCCGCGGCCCGAGCCGATGGCCGAAGCGCCGCGCCCCGCAGGTCTCCTGACCCTGTTCGCCGTGGGCACGGGGCTGGCGTACGGGCAGATGCTCCTGGGTGGGCTCGTGAGCACCAGCCACGCGGGTCTCGCCTGTCCCGACTGGCCGACCTGCAACGGGCAGTGGTTCCCGCCGCTCAGCGGGCTCGTGGGCCTGCAGATGCTGCATCGCTTCGGCGCCTACCTGCTCACGGGCTGGATGATCCTTCTCGCCGTGGTGGCCCGCCGCTCGCCCGACGCCGGCGCGCGCGCCGCCGCGAGCCTCGCCCTCGGCCTGACGTTCGTGCAGGTGGCGCTGGGCGTGAGCAACGTGTTGCTCGCCACTCCCGTCTGGCTCTCGGCCGCGCACCTCGGCACGGCCACCGCGATCCTGGCCGTGCTCCTGATCGCCACCTTCCGGCTCGCGGGCCTGGCGCCGGGGCGGGCGACATGGGCGGAGGCCGTGGCGCGATGAGCCTGGCTCTCGCTCGCCCTTCGGTCTCGCGCCTGGCGCTCGCCTACCTGGAGCTGACCAAGCCGCGCATCGTCTTCCTCGTGATGCTCACCGGCATCCCGGCGGCGCTGTTGGCCGCGCAGGGCCTGCACGCGCCGGCGCGCCTCTGGGCCGGCGTGGCCGGGACCGCCCTCGCCGCGGCCGCGGCCGCGAGCTTCAACATGTACGCGGACCGGGACATCGACGCGCTCATGCAGCGGACGGCGCGGCGACCGCTCCCCGCCGGGCTGCTCCCGCCCGCGCACGCGCTCGGCCTCGGCTTCGCGCTGGCCGCCCTCGCCTGGGTGGTCCTGGCCACGTTCACGAGCCTGCTGGCGGCGGTGCTCGCCATGGGCTCCATCGTCTACTACGCGCTCGTCTACACGGTGTGGCTCAAGCGGCGGACGCCGCAGAACATCGTCATCGGCGGGGGCGCGGGCGCCTCGGCGCCCCTGATCGCCTGGGCGGCGGTGAGCGGGCACGTTTCGGCGGCGTCGGTGCTCATGGCGGCGATCGTCTTCCTCTGGACGCCGCCGCACTTCTGGTCGCTGGCCCTGGTGCGACGCGACGACTACGCGCGCGCGGGCATCCCGATGCTGCCCGTCACCCACGGCGAGCGCGAGACGCGGCGCCAGATCCTGCTCTATGCCGTGGTCCTCGTGCCGGTGACGCTCTCCCTGGGTCCGCTCGGCGTCGCCGGACCGCTCTACTGGGCGCCGGCCGCCGTGCTGGGCGGACTGTTCCTGCGGCGCGCGGTCCGGGTGTGGCGCGGGCACGGCGACGCGGAGGCGCTCGGTCTCTTCCGCTTCTCGATCCTCTACCTGTTCGTGCTCTTCGCGCTGCTGACCCTGGATGCCCTGGTACGTGCCCCGGGGCGGCTCGCCGGGCTCTGAGGCGATGAGGTCCGGCGGGCGGATGGGCGTCGGCCTGCGGCTCGCGGCCGCGCTCCTGGCGGCGCTGCCCTGGCTCGCGGGCTGCGCCACTCGCGACTTCCCGCAGAGCTCCTTCAATCCCCGCTCGGACTACGCCGGCTGGATCCAGGGCTTGAACATGCAGCTCCTCTTCTGGGTGGCGGTGATCTTCTTCACCGTGGAGACGCTGCTCGTCGTGGCGGTGATCCGCTTCCGCGCCCGGCCCGGGGTGCCGGAGCCGAAGCCGGTCCACGGCAACACCGCCCTCGAGATCGCCTGGACCCTGGCGCCGGCCTTGATCCTCACGCTGGTCGCGATCCCGACCGTGCTGACGATCTTCCGCTCGCAGCAGGCGGAGTCCGGCAACGGCCTGGTCGTGAAGGTGACCGGCCACCAGTGGTGGTGGGAGTTCGAGTACCCCTCGCTGGGCATCACCACCGCGAACGAGGTGCACGTGCCCCTGGGGCGGCCCGTGGCGCTCGACATCGGCTCGGCCGACGTGATCCATAGCTTCTGGATCCCGGCCATGGGGGGCAAGCGCGACGCGATTCCCAACCACACCAACCGCATCTGGTTCACCCCGAACGCGACCGGCACCTATCCCGGTCAGTGCACGGAGTTCTGCGGCACCTCCCACGCCAACATGCGCATGAAGCTCGTCGTGGACACGCCCGCTTCGTTCGCGGCCTGGGTGGCCGCGCAGCAGGCGCCGCCGGCGGGCGGAGGCGCCGCGCCCGAGTCGGCGGGGGTCGCGGTCCTCGCGCCCGGGCTCGCGCCCGCGCACGTGGTGGCGCTGAGCCCGCTGGCGGCTCAGGGGAAGCAGATCTTCAGCACGAGCGCCTGCATCGCCTGCCACACGATTCGCGGGCTCTCGGCCGGCACGATCGGCCCCAACCTCACCCACTTCGCCAGCCGCTCCACCTTCGCCGGCGCGACCTTCGCGCGCGACCCGGACGACCTCGCCCGCTGGCTGGCCGATCCCCCGGCCCGCAAGCCCGGAACGTTGATGCCGAACCTGGGGCTCACCCCCGCGCAGATCCGGGCCCTGGTCGCCTACCTGCAGAGCCTCAAATGACGGCCGGAGGGAGGGACTAGACGGTCATGGCGACGACCACCGCCGGAGCCGTCCGGGCGCGCGCGCCCGGCGCGGCGGGGCTGTGGAGCTGGATCACCACCGTCGATCACAAGCGCATCGGCGCCTTCTACGGGGTGACGGCCTTCGCCCTCTTCCTCCTCGGCGGCCTCGAGGCGCTGCTCATCCGCATCCAGCTCGCCCGCCCCGAGAACCACTTCCTGAGCCCGGAGGTCTACAACCAGATCTTCACCATGCACGGCACGACCATGATCTTCCTGGCCGTGATGCCGCTCTCCGCCAGCTTCTTCAACTACCTCGTGCCGCTGATGGTCGGGGCCCGCGACGTGGCCTTCCCCAGGCTGAACGCCTTCAGCTACTGGGTCTTCCTCTGCGGCGCGCTGTTCCTCAACTTCAGCTTCCTGCACGGCGGCGCGCCCAACGACGGCTGGTACGGGTACGCCAACCTCACCTCGAAGACCTATTCGCCCGGCACCGGCATCGACTTCTGGGCGATCGGGCTGCAGATCCTGGGCATCGGCTCGCTCGCGGCCTCCTTCAATTTCATCGTGACCATCCTCAACCTGCGCGCTCCCGGCATGAGGATGATGCGGATGCCCGTCTTCGTGTGGATGACGCTGGTCACCTCCTTCCTCATCATCCTCGCGTTCCCCGTCGTCACCGTGGGCCTCGTCCTGCTGCTCTTCGACCGCCTGACCGGCACCAACTTCTACGTGCCGGCGATGGGGGCGGACCCGCTGCTCTGGCAGCACCTCTTCTGGCTCTTCGGCCACCCCGAGGTCTACATCCTGATCCTGCCGGCCATGGGCATCATCTCCGAGGTGCTGCCCACGTTCTCGCGCAAGCCTCTCTTCGGCTACCCGGTGGTCGTCTACTCGGGGATCTTCATCGGCTTCCTCGGCTGGGGCGTGTGGAGCCACCACATGTTCGCCGTGGGCCTCGGGCCCCTCGCCGACTCGTTCTTCAGCATCACCACCATGCTGATCGCGATCCCCACGGGGGTGAAGATCTTCAACTGGCTGGCCACGATCTGGGGCGGGAAGCTTCGCTTCAGCGCGGCCATGCACTTCGCCCTCGGCTTCATCGCCCTCTTCACCATGGGCGGGCTGTCGGGCTTCATGCACGCCTCGCCGCCGGCCGACCTGCAGCAGACGGACACCTACTTCGTGGTCGCGCACATCCACTACGTGCTCTTCGGCGGCGCGATCATGGGGATCTTCGCAGGGATCTACTACTGGTTCCCGAAGATGACGGGCCGCCTGCTGGACGAGCGCCTGGGCAAGATCCACTTCTGGATCCAGGCGATCGCCATGAACGTCACCTTCTTCCCCATGCACTTCGTCGGCCTGCTGGGCATGCCGCGCCGCGTCTACACCTACGCGCCGCACATGGGCTACGACTCCATGAACCTGGCCTCCACGATCGGGGCCTTCGGCCTCGCGGTGGCGCTGCTGGTCTTCGTCTGGAACTGGCTGAAGACCATGCTCCACGCGCCGGACGCGCCCGACGACCCGTGGGGAGGCGCCACGCTGGAGTGGGCGATCCCCTCGCCGCCCCCGCCCTACAACTTCGCCAGCATCCCCGTGATCAAGAGCCGGGATCCGCTCTGGCACGCGGAGGCGCGGGAGGCGGCCCTCGCCGCGAACCGCTTCACTGGGGAGTTCCACATGCCGCGCGGCTCGTACTGGCCGCTGGTGAGCGCGCTCGGCATCACGCTGCTCCTCTCGGGCATGATCTTCGGCTGGTGGGTGGGCGTCCCGGGCGCGGTGATCATGCTCGTGGGCCTGTACGCCTGGGCGTTCGAGCGCAACGAGTGACCCGGAGGACCCCTTGTCCACCCTCGCAGCCACGCTGAGCCCGCCGCCGGCGCCGCCCGAGCACCGCACGAGCACCGGGCTCGACAACCGAAAGCTGGTGTTCTGGACCTTCCTCGGCTCGGAATGCATGTTCTTCGGCTCGCTGATCGCGACCTACCTGATCTACAAGGGCCGCGACACGGTGGGCCCGCACCCGCACGAGATCCTCAACATCCCGCTCACGTCGTACAGCGCCTTCCTGCTGCTCATGAGCAGCCTGACCATGGTGCTGGCGCTGGCTTCCGTGCAGCGGGGGAACGTGCGCGGCAGCCGCATCTGGCTCGCCGCGACCGCGCTGCTGGGCATGCACTTCCTCGCCAACCAGGCCTTCGAGTTCACCAGCTTCGTTCGCGAGGGGCTCAAGCTCCAGACGAACCTCTTCGGCTCGACGTTCTACGTGCTCACCGGCTTCCACGGCACGCACGTCACGGTGGGCGTGATCTGGCTCTGGACCCTCTTCGGCATGGCCGCGCGCGGCAAGCTCCCGCGCGAGCGGGCCCTCGACGTGGAGATCGCGGGCCTCTATTGGCACTTCGTCGACATCGTGTGGGTCGCGATCTTCACCTTGGTCTACCTCATCCAATAGCGCCGGATCGCCGGGCGCGGGCCCGGCGAAGGAGGCGGGATGTCGGACTTCACGCACGCGGCGGGGGAGGAGGTGCGGTCCCTGGAGCACCGGCACCCGGGAGCGCGCGAATACCTCGGGATCGCCACGGCGCTCACCGTGCTCACGGCCGTGGAGGTGGCGGTCTATTACGTGCGAGCGATGAGGCCGGTCCTCGTGCCCGCGCTGCTCGCGCTCTCGGGGTGCAAGTTCTCGCTCGTCGTCCTCTTCTACATGCACCTGAAGTTCGACTCGCGCGTCTTCTCCTGGCTCTTCCTCGTCCCGCTCAGCGTCGCCGGCGCGGTGATCGTGGCCCTGCTCAAGCTCTTCGGCCACTGGTGAGCCGGGCGCCCCTGTGCGCCCGACGAGGGTCGAGCCCCGGAGCCGACATGGCTCCGGGGCTCTCTTGGTAGCGGGGGCTGGATTTGAACCAGCGACCTTCGGGTTATGAGCCCGACGAGCTACCAGGCTGCTCCACCCCGCATCAGCGACCCTGACCTTAGACGCCTCCCTCGCGGGCTGTCAAGTGGTGGA
>JAWOLC010000037.1:0-7202 GCA_033853925.1 Candidatus Eiseniibacteriota bacterium | reverse complement strand
GGGCGCCTACCTGGTCGGTCCCCTGGCCCGCTACGGCCTCAACTTCGACCGGCTCTCCCCGCTCGCCCAGCAGGCCGCGCGCGAGGCGGGGCTGGGGCCCGTCTGCCGGAATCCGTTCCAGAGCATCGTCGTCCGGGCCGTCGAGCTGCTCTGGGCCACGGACGAGGCGCTGCGCATCCTGGCCGCCTACGAGCCTCCGGACGCTCCCGCGGCGGCGGTCGAGCCGCGGGCGGGCACGGGCGTCGGGGCCACCGAGGCTCCGCGCGGCCTGCTGGTGCACCGCTATCGGCTGGAGGCGGACGGAACCATCGCCGAGGCCAGGATCGTCCCGCCCACCTCGCAGAACCAGAAGAGCATCGAGCAGGATCTCCGCGAGTTCGTGGGGCCGCGACTCGGGCTGGACGAGAAGACCCTGACCTGGCAGTGCGAGCAGGCCGTCCGCAACTACGACCCGTGCATCTCGTGCGCGACCCACTTCCTGAAGCTGCGCCGGCTGACGGACCCCTCGTAATCGGGGTCGGGCGCGAGGACCACCGCGACGACGCGGCCGGCCTGCGCGTCGCCCGCCTGGTGCGGGCGCTCCTCTGGCCGGCCGTGCGCCTGCGCGAGTGCGGGGGCGAGCCCGGGGCGCTGATCGAGGCGTGGCGGGACGAGCCGCGGGTGGTGGTGGTCGACGCCATGTCCTCGGGGGCCGCGGCCGGCAGCGTGCGCCGGCTGGACGTCGGCGCCCGCGCGCTCGACGCCGATTTCCTCCACGGCTCGACGCACGCCCTGGGGCTGGCCGAGGCGGTGGAGCTGGCCCGCTCGCTCGGTCGCCTGCCCGCGGGGCTCGTCATCTACGGCATCGAGGGCCAGGACTTCAAGCCGGGCAGCCAGCTCTCGTACCCCGTCGAGTGCAGCGTGCGCGAGGCGGCCCTGCTCGTGGCCGAGGAGATCCTCGCTCGCTGGGGAGTCCCGCCGGCGCCGGCGCGCCCTTGACCCTCCTTGCGCGCCGTGATGGAGTGCGGCCGTGATCCTGCTCCTCTTCCTGGCCGCCACGCTGCGCATCAGCGTGCCCTACACGCTGGCCGCCCTCGGCGCCTCCCTCAACGAGCGCGGCGGCGTCATCAACATCGCCCTGGAAGGCATGATGCTGAACGGGGCGCTGGCCTACGTCCTCGGCGCGTACGCGACGGGGAACGCCTGGGCCGGAGTGGCGGCGGCCCTCCTCGCGGGCGTCGCCACCGGGGCGCTGCACGCGCTCGTCACCGTGGCGGCGCGGGCCGATCAGATCACCAGCGGCCTCGGCATCAACCTGCTGGCGGCGGGGCTCACGAAGTTCGTGCTCACGCAGGTGTTCCATTCCTCGTCGAACTCCGCGCGCGTCGCGGGCCTGCCGAGCTGGAACCTGGCCGGCCTCGCGGCCGTCCCCGGCGTGGGCCAGGTGCTCACCACGCCGCTCGTGCTCCTCACGGTGGCCCTGGTGCTGGGCGGGCAGTGGCTGCTCTTCCGCTCGATCTTCGGGCTCCGCCTGCGCAGCATCGGCGAGCGGCCGGAGGCGGCGGCCACGCTCGGCCTGTCGGTGAACGCCTACCGCACGGCGGGCGTGCTGCTCTCCGGCGCGCTGGCCGGGCTCGCCGGCGCCTGGCTGGCGAGCGAGCAGCACTCCTTCACCGACGGGATGACCGGCGGGCGCGGCTACATCGCCCTCGCCGCGATGATCGTCGGCAAGTGGTCGCCCTTCGGCGCCGCCGCCGCCTGTCTGCTCTTCGGGGCCGCCGAGGCGCTGCAGATCACCCTCCAGGGCTCGGGCTTCCCCAACGAGCTGCTGCAGATGATGCCCTACCTCGTCACCATGCTCGCGCTCGCCGGCTTCATCGGGCGCGCCGTGGCTCCGCGCGCGGACGGCATCCCCTACGACCCCGAAGAGCAGTAGCGACGGCCGGGGAGCGGTCGCGTCCGCTCGCCGGGGCACGACTCCGCCCCGCGGGTCAGGCGCAGGCAAAGTTGTGCGGGCCGCGCTGGATGCAGGGCCGAGCGAGGCGCATCCTAATTGGGCTGGAGGGTCGCCCCGCGCTCCCGGGCTCCCATGCATCTCGGAGAGGAGGATTCCATGGTGAGCCGCGGAATGATGTTCGGGCTTCGAGCCGCGTGCCTGTCGGCGCTCTTGAGCGTGGCCCTGCTCGCCGCGCCGGCGAATGTCAGTCTGGCCGCGGGCGGTCGCGGGGGCGGAGGCGGAGGCTTCGGCGGCGGCCGAGGCTTCTCGGGCGGCGGCGCCTGGGGTGGCCGCGGCGGCGGCGGCGGCAACTGGGGCGGCAGGTCGGGTGGCGGCGCCTGGAGGGGCGGCAGCTCCTGGGGCAGCCGCTCGGGTGGATTCCGCTCCTTCGGCGGGCACCCGTTCGTGGGTGGCCGCTTCCTCGGCGACCGGCGCTTCTTCGGCGGCCGGCGCTTCTTCTTCCACAGCCCGAGCCGCGTGTTCTTCGACTTCGACTTCGGGTTCCCGTATCCCGTCTACTACTACCCGTACCCGGTGTACGGCTACGGCCCCGCGTACCCGGCGCCCGTCGACCTGGGGAACTATCCTCCCGACGGCTACTACTACTTCGATCCCTACTGCGACGAGACGTTCCCCAGCCTGGACGGCTATCTGCGCCATCTCCGGGACGTGGACCATCCGCAGGTCATCGAGCTGATGGACCAGAGCACGGACGAGCCGGTGGGCAGCTTCGAGTACGTGAACGGAGGCTGGAGCCCGGTCCGCTGACCGGAGCGGCGATCGGCCGCTCGGGGCGGTCGACGGCGCTCAGGGACGAGCGCCGATGCGGGCACGTTGCGCGGGCGGCGCCCGGGCAGGGATAATGCCGGCCCCATGAGCGAAGCCCGCTTGCCCTCCGACGACCTCGAGGCGCGCGTGACCGACGCCGTGCGCGCGGTGCGCGCGCGCACGGACGCGGTGCCCCGCGTGGGGATCACGCTGGGCTCGGGGCTGGGCGGGGTGGTGGACTCCCTGGGTGGCGCCGTCTTGTTCCCCACCGCCGAGCTGCCCCACTGGCCGCGCTCCACGGTGCACGGCCACGCGGGCCGTCTGGCCCTCGGCACCTGGCGCGGGGTTCCCGTGGCCGCGCTCTCCGGACGCAGCCACCGCTACGAGGGCTACTCGCTGGACCGCGTGACGTTCGCGGTGCGCGTCATGCGCGCCCTGGGCGCGCGGACCTTCCTCTTCACGAACGCCGTGGGCGCGATGAACCCCGACTACCAGCCCGGGGATCTCATGCTCGCCGTGGACCACATCAACTTCATCGGCAAGCGCGGGCTCTTCACCCGCGAGGAGCTGCGCGCGCGCCGCGCCGGGCGCCCGGTGGGCGCCTGCTACAGCCCGCGCCTGCGGGGGGCGCTGCTCGAGGCCGCGCAGCGCGCGGGCGTGCGCCTGCACCGGGGCGTGCTCATGGGCGGGCTCGGCCCGAGCTACGAGTCGGCCGCCGAGGTGCGCATGGCCACCTATCTCGGCGCCGACGTGGCCTGCATGAGCACCGTGCACGAGGTGATGCTGGCGGCGCAGCTCGGCGGCGAGGCCGCGAGCCTCTCCTGCGTCACGAACCGCGCCACCGGGCTCTCCGCCGCGCCCCTCACCCACGACGAGGTGACGGAGGTGGCCCACCGGGTCGCGGCCTCGCTGCGCCGCATCCTGGAGGAGTTCCTCGAGGCCGAGTCGCGGCGCTGAGGACCCGCGCCGTGCGACGCGGCCGCCCACCCGCGCGGGTGAGCGGCCGCCTCACGGCACCGACCCGGATCAGAAGCGGGTCTGGAAGCCCAGCCGGAAGCTGCGGCGCGAGCCGCGCACGAGGAAGCTGGCGCGCTCGAAGAGCCCGTGCTCCCGCTCGATGTGGTCGATCTTGCGCCCCGCCCACGCGCCGAGGGCCGCGCCGGCGACGACGTCGCTCAGCCAGTGCTCGTTCTCGCGCACGCGCGACCAGCCCACCGCGGCGGCCGCCGGATAGGCGACCCAGGGAACCCAGCGCGCGCGCGTCTCGCCCTGGATGGCCGCGGCCGCCGCGAAGGCGAAGGTGGTGTGCCCGGAGGGGAAGGACGGATCGAGCCGCCCGAAGGGACGGAAGTTGTCGGGGTCGCCCGGAGCCGAGCCGGGCCGCGCCCGGCCGACGCCGAGCTTCACGCCTTCGCAGAGCACGGAGGCGCCCAGCACCGCGCCCGCGACGCGGGCGCTCGCGGCCGAGAGCGCGGGGAGTCCGGTGAAACGCCCGGTCACGTAGCTGGCGAGCAGAGCCGGGCCCACGTAGAGAGGATTGCCGAGATGCTCGGCGAGGCGAGCCAAGCCGCGGGTCGCCGGAGCCTGGTTGCCCTGGGACTCGCGCCACGCCCAGCCGTCGCCCAGCGTCGAGGCGGCGACTCCTGCCGCCGAGGCGGCCGCGAACCAGCCGTCGCTTCTGGAGAAGAGGGCGCCGCTCGCCTCCACACCAGGAGTCGCGGGGGCGGCGGCGAGGGCGCCATCGCTGCAAGCGGGGACAGCCGAGGCGATCAGCAGCAGGCCGGCCAGTGTGAGGACGCGCAATGACAAGGGCTTGAGTGCTCCTATCGGGTGCGCCCGGTCGGCGAACCGCAGGCGGAACGGCCTGACAGAGATTCTACACCCGGGCCGAGATGACCCATAGCGAAAATCTCGCCGTCGGGCCGGCCGGGGGTCGTCCGCCCGGAGGGGCCCCCCGAGAGGCGGCGTGGCACCTGCCTGCCCCCCGAGGCAGCCACGGCCAACGTTTGTTGACTCCTTGACGACTTCCCCGGGCCGGGCCCCTACTCTCGCGCCTGGTCGCGGAGGGGGCGTGCCCCACCACTGGCCCCACAGTCCGCAGCCGGCATCCCACAGCATCCTTGCCCTACGACGCCGGCCGGACCTGGTCCGCGAACGGCACGAACGGCTATGCCCGTTCTCACGCTGACCGCCGGGGAGGTGCGGCGGCGTGTGGCTCGATCCTCTCCTCCACGAGGTGTTCGTATGAAGCGCATGCTGAATCTGCTTGTCCTCGCCATGGTCGCCCTTCTCGTGGCTGCCCCCGTCGTCGTCGCGCAGGAGTCGGGCACGCCCGAGAAGCCCGCGATGAGCGACAGCGCCAAGGCGCCGGTGAAGAAGCACACGAAGAAGATGAAGGCGAAGAAGGCCAAGAAGGCGAAGGGCGAGAAGAAGGCGGAGAAGGAGAAGAAGGGCGAGGAGACGCCGCCCGCGCAGCCGGAGAACAAGTAGTCCGCGAGACCTTCCTCACTTCGCGACCGCGTAGCGGAGGCCGCGTGGCTGGACCGAGAGGTGCGGCCACGCGCTCCGCTTCGTGGAGCCCATGCACCTGATGCTCTACCGCAGCTTCGCCAGGCTGGTCATGCTGGCGGCCTTCGCCCTCTGGGCGCAGGCGCCGCCGGCCCGGGCCATGCTCCTGGTCACCGCCCCCGCCGTGCACACCTCGGCGACGGGCGCGCACCCACACGCACACCGGTCCCCGCATCGCCACGCGCGGCACCACCGCGCCGTCCGCGCGCAGCTCGTCCCGCGCGGCGTACCCGAGGCTCCGGCCCCGCGGCCGCGTACGCCGCGCCGCGCCGAGCATCGCGCCGCCCTGCCCAGCACTCCGCGTGAGCGGAGGCATCCGCAGGGCCCGCGCTTCGGGGCGGCGATGCTGGCTCCGGTCACCAGAGCCCCGGCGCCGGCCGGCGTCGGGGCCGTGGATCAGCGGCAGGCGCCGCTGCCGGGAGGCCGCGAGGGTCGGGTGATCTCGGGACGCGGTCCACCGCGGGTGGACCCGTCCTCCAGTCTCCCGCTCGCGCCTCCCGCCGGCCCCGCCGATCCCTCCGGGTGCCTGGCCGCTCGCAGTCGAATCCCGCCTGCCCCCCTCGCCGCGCGCCGCGCCGCCGCTGCGCGCTCGCAGTCCGCACCCGTCGCTTCCTCCCTCTTCACCCCACTGGAGCCGGCCTCCGGCCGCTCCCACGTCCGCCGCCCCGAGGGCGCGGCGGCGGCGTGCCCGCTCCCGCCCTCGACTGGAGACTTGCGATGAAGCGCTTCACCTCGTCCCTCGCGCTCGGCGCGTTCGTCCTCGCCCTGCTGGCCCCGCTGGCTCTCGCCCAGGGCACAGCCCCGGCCAAGACCTCGCCGGCCAAGACGGCTCCGGCGGCGGAGAAGAGCCTGCCGGCGAAGGCGGCGACCGCCGCCCAGAAGGCCATGCCGGCCAGGACCGCGCCGGCCAAGGCCGCCCTCCTGGACCTCAACACCGCGACCAACGCGGAGCTGGCGCAGCTCCCCGGCATCGGCCCGGCGTACGCCGAGAAGATCGTCGCGGGTCGCCCGTACAAGGCGAAGAGCGAGCTGGTGAGCAAGAAGATCGTGCCCGCCGCCGTCTACGCCAAGATCCAGAAGCTCGTCGTGGCCAAGCAGGCGACGGCGGCCAAGAAGTAGGACGCGACGCCGCGGGACCTCTCCCGCGCCCGGCTCGCCCGCGAGGGGCGGGAGGGCAGGGAGTCGTCCGGCGTCGCGGCCGAGGAATGCACGCCGCGGGGAGGAGCCCGTCACGTGGGGCGACGGAATCCGAGCCGCGGCGTGATCTTCTGCGCCGAGCCGCGCCGGCGCCGGCCGGCGCCCGGGGGGCGCCCGTGGGGCGGCCCCGGGCCGGCTCCTACCTCAGGATCTCCACCTTCAGCACGCGATCGCCCTGGACGATGCGGTCCACCACGTCCTGGCCGCGCGTCACGCGGGCGAAGAGAGTGTAGCGGCCGTCCAGGTGGAGCTGCGGCGACTGGGTGACGAACCACTGGCTGCCGCCCGTGTCCTTGCCCGAGAGGGCCATGCCCACCATGCCCGTCTCGTAGTGCAGCCGGTTGTACTCGCAGCGGATCGTGTAGCCCGGGCCGCCCGAGCCCGTGCCCGTGGGATCGCCGTCCTGGATGACGAAGTTGGGCACCACCCGGTGCACGACCAGCCCGTCGAAGTAGCCGCGCTCGGCGAGGCGCACGAAGTTCTTCACCGTCTGGGGCGCCTCGTCGCGGTAGAAGGCCCACTCGATCTCGCCGCGCGCGGTGTGCAGCACGGCCCCGCGCGCCGCGGGGGGCGCGAAGAAGGCGGCGTCGTAGACGGCCCGCGCGGCCGGAGCGGGATCGGCGCGCTCCACGCTGTCGGCCGTCGCCTTCCCGGCCAGCGCGCGCAGCGCCTCGCGCAGCGACGCCCGCCGGGT
>JAWOLC010000036.1:0-19813 GCA_033853925.1 Candidatus Eiseniibacteriota bacterium | reverse complement strand
GGTGGGCGCCCCGGCGGCCACGCTGGCGGGAGAGACGCCGCTGCCGGTGCTGGCGGCTCTCTGCGCCGCGGCGGCGCTGGCCGTGTGCAACGACTCGGGCCTCGCGCACCTGGCGGCGGCTTGCGGCACGCCCACGGTCCAGATCTACGGATCGGCGAGCAGCGCCTGGACCCACGCCCTCGGCCCGCACGTGCGCGTGGTCTGTCGGCCGCCCGTGTGCTCGCCCTGCTACCAGCGCACCTGCCGGATCGGCTACGCCTGCCTCACCGCGGTGACGCCGGCGCACGTGCTGCGCGCCTGCGCCGAGCTGGCCGGCGGGCGCGCGGCCTGAGGGGGCGGCGTCCGTGCGCATCCTCGTGCAGGGCTCGACCCTCGGCGCTCGGCCGCGCCTGGCGCTGGCGGCCGCGGGCCTGGCCCGGCGGGGGCACCTCGTCTGGTGGGAGGGGCCGGCGCCCGAGGGGGCCGAGGCCGCCGGGCCCGAGCCCCTGCCGGTGAGGGGGTGGCGGGAGGTGATGCGCCTGAGCGCCGACGTGGTGCTGGGCGGCGGCGAAGCGCCGCTCAAGGTCGCGCTGGCGGGGTGGCTGGTGCGGGCCCGCTGCATGGCGCTGGCCCTGGACCGCGCGGCGGTCGCCCGCTGGGGCTGGGCCGCGCGGGGGGCCTGGAGCACGCTGCACGCCTGGGGCGTGATCGACGAGGCCGAGGCCCCCGCCCTGCGAGCCGACCCATTGGGCCTCGACCCCGGGCGGATCGCGCTCTGGCCAGCGGGGGAGCCGCCCTCCGCCCCGGACGCCGCCCACGCCGACACGGAGGTCCTGGAGCGCACCTGCGAGCGAGCCCTCGCCTGGCACCGGGGAAACGCGGCGCGCCCGGGCGTCTTCGTGGATCGCGACGGGACGCTGGTCATCGAGCGCGGCTACCTCTCGGATCCGGCCGACCTCGAGCTCCTGCCGGGGGCCGCCGCGGCCCTGCACGACCTTAAGGCCGCGGGGTTGCCGGTGATCGTGATCTCCAACCAGTCGGGCGTGGGCCGTGGCTACTTCCCGCTGTCCCGGGTGTACGAGGCCATGGCGCGGCTGCGCGCGCAGCTGCGCGCCGAGGGCGTCGAGCTGGATGGAATCTACTTCTGCCCGCATCGCCCGGAGGAAGGCTGCGCCTGCCGCAAGCCGGGCACCCTGCTCCTGGAGCGCGCCGCCGAGGACCACCTGCTGGTGCTGCGCGCGTCGTTCATGGTGGGGGACAAGCGGCTCGACGTGGAGACGGCCCACCGCGCGCGCGCCCGGGGCGTGCTGGTGCGCTCGGGCTACGGGCGGGAGGAGGAGACGCGGGCCACGGACGAAGAGGGCTCGGCGGCCGCGCCGGATCACGTCTGCGACGGCCTGGACGAAGCGGCCGCCTGGATTCTCGCGCAGGGGGACTCGGGGGAGGGGAAGTAGCCGACGCCCGCGACCGAGTGGCCCGGACTAGCGGTCGGGCGTGAGATCGAGCCGGTAGTCCAGGCCGTCGCGCTCGCGGTGATAGCGCAGGACGTGGCCGGGAATGCGCAGGCAGTCCGGCGAGATCGAGCGGGTCTCGGGCAGGTCGTCCAGGCGCACGGGGTAGACCCCGTGCTCGCGCCGGTAGAGGTCCAGCGCCAGGCGCAGGTCGCGCACCTGGGCGGCGGCGAAGACGTCCGAGCGCGCCGGTCCCTCGCGGTGCAGGGTGAGGAAGTGCGCGCTCACGCGCAGCGCCACGACGGCGGCCACGAGGACCGCGGCCATGGTCACCTCGTGCAGCCAGCGGTGCGGCGCCGGGCGGACGGTCGCCGCGGGCTCGACCGGCGGGCGGACGCGTCCGGGATCGCGCCGGCCCACGATCTCGATCCAGCCGGCCTCGGACATGCGCTGCAGCGACTCGTAGGTCTCGTACTCGGAGAGCGGCGCCGCCTCCACGACCTCGCTGATCGTGTGCTGCCCGTCGATGATGCCGAACAGCTCGCGCTCCTCCTCGCTGAGGGCCACGTCCGGGTCGGGCAGATCGCGGACGCCCAGGAGCTGGTTCGGATCGGGGAAGGTGGTCCGGTAGCGCTTCTGCTCGTCGGCTCGCCGCGCCACCTCGACCAGGACACCCTCGATGCTGAGGCGCACGAGCGGCGGCGGCTGCCAGCGCGCGTGCGGATCGAAGTGGTAGCTCCCCTCCTCCCAGCGCGCGAGGCGCATCAGGTCGTCCAGGATCTGTCGCTCGATGAAGCTCGTGAGCTCGTCGGCCGCCAGATAGCGTCCGTTGAGGAGGAGATCCTCGAGGTCCCGGGCCGACTCGCGCTGGATCGTCAGGATGCCCCGGTACTGCTCGTCCGAGAGGCGGTGCGCCTTGCGCAGGAAGGCGAGGAGCGGATCGTCCTTGGCCAGGCCCGGCGTGCGCGTGGAGACGACGCGACCATCGAGGACGAAGATCACGAAGCGCTGGCCCTCCTGCTCCAGCGTCAGGCAGCCGGTCTTCCGCTGGGTGCCGAGGAGCTGCAGGATCTCGGTGGCCGAGAAGTCGCGGAGATTCCCCTGGAGCGCCATGTTCTCTCCTAGGCCGCCATGGCCGAGTGGTCGCGGTCCGCGAGCCGGATGCGGCTGCGCACCGGGGCCGCCTGGGCCGCTTCCTCGGCGTCCGCGCGCAGGACCTGGACGAAGTAGCCGTGGAGCGACACCGCGTAGACGCCGATCCACAGGCCGACCAGCACGGCCAGGGGCAGCTCCTCGTCGGGAAGGGCCAGGCGGGTCTCGAAGGAGAACGGCGAGGCGAGACCGGCCCCCAGGGAGGCGAGCGCGGCGCACAAGGTCAGCAGGGCCACGGCGAGCGGAACGCGACGGAAGGCCAGGAGCCCGAATCCCGGCACGAGCGTGGCCAGCGCCGTGCGCAGGAGGCGCTCGGAATGCCGCACGCGGCGGCGCCGCTGCAGGAGGAGGACGCGGCCGAAGTCCGGAGTCTCGGCCCCCGCTTCCACCGCCGCGCAGGCGGGGCACAGCGCCGTCTCCCGCCGGCGGCAGGCGCAGCGCCGGCAGAGGATGGCGCCGCAGTTGCTGCAGGCGCGCAGCGGCATGGCCCGGTGGCCGCGCGCCCCGGCGAAGAGCGCGATGACGACCGCGAGCAGGGTGACGAGGCTGAAGGCCCAGCCGCTGCTCTCCGCCCGCGAGCGCCAGGCCGGAGGCAGCGCGCCGCGGCCCGCGGAGTCGTCGCGCCAGCCGGAGAGCGTGGCCCAGAAGGCCCGGGGCGCGATCCACTCGTCCACGAGTGGCAGGACGCCGTCGTCGGTGGCCTGCGACTGGTAGGTCTTCACCAGGTCGAAGTTCAGCGCCGAGGCGCGCGAGAGGGCCTCGGTCGCGGCGTGGTAGTCGAAGCGCTGGGTGTAGATCTGCGAGGCGTTGAAGGCGGCCCCCGCGTTCGCCGCGTCCGCGGCGCCCGCGCGCTCGTAGAGCTCGAGGGCCTCGTCGGTCCGGCCCTCCATGGCCAGCACGTTCCCCAGGTTCACCATGGTCTGGGCACTGGTGGGCCAGAGCTCCAGCGCGCGCCGATAGCCGGCCTCGGCGGCAGGGAGATCGCCGTGGCGCCGCGCGGTCCACGCGGCCGCGAACTGCAGGAACGGATTCTCGGGATGGCGAAGGACGAGCGCGGCCGGGCCGTCCCCGCGGTCCGCGGCCGACGGCTCCGCGGGCACCAGGGTCACGCCGTAGCAGGGCGGCTGGCCTTCGCGCAGGGGAACCGCCAGCCGGTCCAGCGCCCCGGTCGCCCACGGCGCCGCCACCACCATCAAGGTCAGCCCGACGAAGACGGCCCGCTCGGTGGCCTTGAGCGACGGCCACAGCAGCGCCAGCAGGACCACGGCGGGGAGGGCCAGCCCGAGCCCGCAGGCGAAGGGCAGGATGACGATGGCCCACGACCACCAGCGGGCGGTCTCGGGGCTCGTGAAGCGGCTGAGGCGCTCGACCCAGGCGTGCCTGAGCTCGCGGTTCCGCAGGCCGATGAGCAGGAGCGCGGCGACCAACAAGCCGAGGAAGAGAGCCTGGACGGCGAGGTAGAGGGTGTTGCCCACGACCGCGAGCTGGAAGAGGAAGTTCTGCCGGGCCAGCTCGATCACGCTGGCGTACTGCAGGAGGGCCTGGCTGGGCTCGCGGAACAGCAGCCAGGCGGCCAGCGTGAGGTGCGGCGCGACGAAGGCGGGGTCCAGCTCGGCCGCGCCCCGGACCAGACGGACGGCCTCCTCGAGGTTTCCCGAGCGGGACATCATCAGGCCGTTGCGATAGAAGAGGCGCGCCTCGAGCGGCAGGGCGGAGAGGTGGTTGCGCGCGCGGTAGCTCAGCCAGGCCGACAGGTCGAGCAGGTTCGCCGGCGGCGGAATGTCGCTGGGAGGCGGAGGCGCGTGCTTGGCGATGGTCGTGACCGGCGCGGGGTCCGAGGTCGCCTCGGCGCCCGCGGCGGACGGCTCGGCCCGCGCGATCACGGCCAGGGCGGTCCCCAGGGCCAGCAAGGCGAGCGCGAGCGCCAGGCTTCGGGGCAGGCGCGACGCACGCCGCTCGTGGCGGGAGCGGTCGGAGCGCGATCCCAGGCGTGCCGATCCACAGCGGGCAGAGTCCATGACGTCGCAGTCCCTTGACAGTGCTGGATGGCGACCCTAACGTGCCGAGCTTCGACTTCGTTATCGGCGTTCGCCTTGGCCCGCTTGAGCGGTTTGTCCCCGGCCCGATGGTCGCCCGGGGGCCGGGCTCCGCGGCGGCGCCGCCCGCCGAAGCTCGCCGGGCGCCGCGGCGCCCGTCGGCGGATCGCGCAGAGGGCGATGACGGGACCTCGGGTGGCGCGCCCGGGCGAGCGACGCCTCGCGACGCCGCCGGCCCCGGGAATGGAGGAGCGATGACGGACGCGCCCAGTGGCGCCTTCCCCTGGATCCGGATCGCCGAGGCGGGCTCCCACGTCGGCTCGAGCGTGGAGGTGCGCGGCTGGCTCACCCACCATCGTTCCGGGGGAAAGGTGCAGTTCCTCGTGCTGCGCGACGGCTCCGGGATCATGCAGTGCGTGGCGGCGAGGAACGAGCTGGCGGAGGCCGACTGGGAAGCCCTCGCCACGCTCACCCAGGAGTCCTCCCTCGTCGTGCGGGGCAGCCTGCGCGCCGATCCCCGCGCGCCCGGCGGCGTCGAGATGGGCCTGCGCTCGCTGACGGTGGTGGCGATCGCCGAGCCCTACCCGATCACGCCCAAGGAGCATGGCGTCGAGTTCCTCATGGACCTGCGGCACCTGTGGCTCCGCTCCTCGCGGCAGCAGGCGATCCTGCGGCTCCGGGCGGAGCTGATCGGCGGCCTCCGCGACTTCATGGACTCCGAAGGCTTCCTGCTCGTCGACTCGCCCATCTTCACCCCCAGCGCCTGCGAAGGCACCAGCACGCTGTTCGAGACCCAGTACTTCGACGAGAAGGCCTACCTCACCCAGAGCGGGCAGCTCTACCAGGAGGCGGCGGCGATGGCCTTCGGGCGCACCTACTGCTTCGGCCCCACCTTCCGGGCCGAGAAGAGCAAGACGCGCCGCCACCTCATCGAGTTCTGGATGATGGAGCCGGAGTGGGCCTTCGCGACGCTCGACGACGTCATCCGGCTCGAGGAGCGGATGCTCGTCGCGGTGGTGGCGCGCATCCTCGAGCGCCGCGGCGAGGAGCTGAAGGTGCTCGAGCGCGACACGGCGCCGCTCGAGCGCGTGCAGGCGCCGTTCGCGCGCCTCCACTACGACCAGGCCGTCGAGCGACTGCACGCGGCGGGGCAGGACTTCGCGTGGGGCGGCGACTTCGGCGCGCCGGACGAGACGCTGATCTCGCAGCAATTCGCCACGCCCGTGTTCGTGACGAACTACCCCGCGGCGGTCAAGGCGTTCTACATGGAGCCCGATCCCGAGGACCCGAGGCTCTCCCTGTCCTGCGATTGCCTGGCTCCCGAAGGCTACGGCGAGATCATCGGCGGGGGGCAGCGCATGGGATCGCTCGAGCTGCTGACGCGCCGTATCGACGAGCAGGGGCTGCCGCAGGAAGCCTTCGAATGGTACAAGGACCTGCGCCGCTACGGTGGGGTGCCCCACTCGGGCTTCGGGATCGGGGTGGAGCGCACGCTCGCCTGGATCGCGGGGCTCAGCCACCTGCGCGAGGCCATTCCCTTCCCCCGTATGCTCTACCGCCTGCGGCCCTAGCCGCGGCCCTCGCGGGTCGCGGCCCTTCCCCCGACTCGGCAAAGAGCCGCGCCGGCACTCGGGGCGGTCGGGCCCCGGGCGCCGGCGCAAGGGAAAGGGGAGTCCTTTGTGGCCCCAGCGAGAGGGTCAGGCAGCTCGCGCCCCTGCGAAGGGTGCAACTCCACACAGAAGCGGGACGCCAGCGAGCCCGGGGACTCCCCCAGATCCGGATCGTCTCGGGTCACGCCTCGGCTCGGCGTGACGACCACAGAGTCTAGTCAAACGACACCGATCCGAGCAAGCGTGGAGTCGGGCCGGGCCTTGACACTTGCGGCAGGCGCTCCTAGGCTGCCTGACTCGACTCTCCCGGGGAGTGCCGGCGGGCAGGCCGCCCGGGGACGTGGACGGGACACCCCTTGATTGACAAGGCGCGTTCGCGCTACCTAGACTTTTCTCGCTTCGGCGTCCGGGACCGTCGCAGTCCGCGTGGACTGCGGTCCAGTTTTCCATTCCTGCTGCTGGCGGCGGGGTTGGCAGGTTGCGCGCCTCAGCACCGTCCGGGCGTCGTGGAAGACTCCTTGACGAGCGGGCGTATCACGATCGTGTGTGCCCCCGAGGCTCGCGACCTCATGCGGCGCGAGCGGGAGGCCTTCCAGGCTCTATACCCGCAAGCGGACATCGTGGTGCGGCTCGGCTCATCCCGCGACGGCGTGAGCGCCCTGTTCGGCGCGCGCAGCGACGCGGCGGTGATCACGCGGGAGCTGACGCCGGAGGAGCGGGCGGCCGCGGTGCGAGGAGGTCTCGAACTGGAGGGGTATCGCTTCGCGCGGGACGCGCTGGTGGCCGTGGTGAATCCGGCGAATCCCGTGCTGAACGTGTCCGTGCCGGAGCTGCGGGGTATCTATTCGGGAGAGAACAGGAGCTGGGCGGACCTGGCCGGCCCGAACCGGGAGGTGCGGCCCATCGTGCAGCCCATGGAGTCGGACGTGACGGCGTTCTTCATCGACCAGGTGATGGGTGGCGAGCCGATCACGGCGCGGGTCCTCGGCGAGGATTCGGACTCGGCCGTGGTGAGCCGCGTCGTCGGCGACCCCGCCGCCTTGGGCTACGTCACGCTGGCCTGGGCGAATCGCGGGGCGCGGCCCCTGCGCGTCTCGAGCCTCACGGGCCTGCCCTACGTCGCGCCCGACCCCGAGAGCGTCTACGAGGGACGCTACCCTCTCTCGCGCTTCTTCAACTTCTACGTGAGGACCGGCGGCCCGATGCTGGCCAATGGATTCATCACGTTCCTCACGAGCCGCAACGGTCAGCAGATCGTGCACGAGGCCGGGCTGGTCCCCACCTCGGTGCCGGTGCGCTTCGTTCGCCGCTCCCCGATGCTCAAGAGCCACTGACAGGAGATCGGATCCGGAAGCCATGAGAACCCCGACTGCAGTCCGCGCGAGTTTCTGGCTCCAGGCCGCACTGGCGGGCCTGGTCGTCGTGTCGCTGCCGGGCCCGCTCCGGGCCGACGACCTCAAGGACGGGCGCTCCGCGCTTCAGGCCGGCCGGCTGGACGACGCCCAGCGCTTCTTCGAGCGAGCCGCGGCGCAGGGGCAGGCCGAAGGGCGCGCCGGCGTGGGCCTGGTGCTGCTGCGGCGTCACCAGCTCGGGAAGGCGATGGAAGCCTTCCAGCTCGCGGAGAAGATGGAGCCGCAGCTCCCCATGGCCTATTTCGGCCAGGGCGAGGTGCTGCGCCAGCAGGAGAAGTGCGAGGAGGCGGTGCCCAAGTTCCAGCGCGCCGTCGAGCTGGATCGGCGCTATCCCGAGGCGGAGCTGAGCCTCGCCGACTGCCTGCGGGGGCTCAAGCGCTACGCGGAGGCGCTCAAGGAGGCGAATCGCGGCCTGAACTGGGGCCCGAAATGGCGCCCTCGCTTCCTCATCGCCCTGGGGAACATCGCGTCCTCGCGGGACTCGCTGCGTGACGCCGGCATCTGGTACACGACGGCCGTCCAGGAGTCGCCCGAGGAGCCGGCGACGCATCGGGCGCTCGGGGACTTCTACGTGAAGCGGGGGACCTTCGAGCTGGCGTATCCCGAGTACGAGGCGGCCGTGGCCCGCGATTCCCTGGACGTCGAGCTGCACTTCGCCCTGGGCCAGGCGCTGTTCTACGGGCAGCGCTACTCCGCGGCGCTGGACGAGTACCAGTGGGTGGTCGCGCACGATCCCGAGTACCCCGCCGGGCAGTTCGCGCTGGGCGATCTGCTGTACCGATCGGGCAAGGCCGACCCGCGCCGCTACGCGGAGGCGCGCGCTCCCCTGGAGAAGTACGTCCAGCTCATGCCCGAAGATCCGAAGGGCTGGAGCGTGCTGGGTCGCACGGACTACTACGTCTCCCTCGCCGAGAAGGACTCCACGCTCAAGGACAGGGCCTTGGAGGCGCTGGACAAGGCGGACCAGCTGGGCGACAAGTCGAAGGAGCTGTACGTGGTGCGGGCCCGGCTGCGCATCGACCGCCGGGAGTTCGACCAGGCGGCCGCCGACTACGAGCGCGCGGGCAGCGACCTCGCGCCCGAGGACATGTACCGGCTGGCCCGGATGATGACCATCCAGAAGCAGCTGGCGCGCGCGGACTCGCTCTACGGCGCGATCGTGGCCCTCGACTCGACCACCCGGCTCGCCGGCGTCGTGCTCACCGAGATGGGCAAGATGCGCTTCGGCCAGGCCGCCGACACGGCGAAGGTCGACAAGCAGGCCGCGGCGCCCCTCTACGAGCAGGCGATCGCGACGTTCCAGCAGCGGATCCGGCTTGACCCGAGCAACGACGAGGCTTACTACTACATCGGCTTGGCCTACCGGCAGTTGGACAACGTCCCCGAGGCAATCTCCGCCATGCGCCAGGCGGTGGCGTTGGCGGGGGACAAGGCGGACCGCCACTTCTGGCTCGGGCTCCTCTACGTCCAGACGGACTCGTCGGCTCAGGCGGAGACCGAGTTCCAGCGGGCCGTCGAGCTGGACCCCGGGAGCACCAACAACAAGGCCATCGCCCTGCAGCGGCTCGGGTACTTCCGCCTGATCCGCAAGGAGTACGGGGGCGCGATCGAGCGGTTGGAGGAGTCGGCGGGGATCAATCCGAGGGATCCGGCGACGCTGCTGTGGCTGGCGCAGGCCTACCAGAACGCGGGGAACCGGGCGAAGGCCGCCGAGAACTACCGTCGCTTGCTCGCGGTGGATCCGGGCAACGCGGACGCGAGGAGCGGCTTGAAGACTCTCGAGGGCGGTGCCAAGTAGGGAGGAGCCTCATGAAGCAGCGCCAGGTAGGCACGATCGTCATCGTCACGCCCCACGGCTACCTCACGGGTGGGGAGGAGACGGACGAGCTGGAGCAGGCGATCAAGAAGGCCAGCGAGTCGGGGAACAAGCACCTCGTCATCAATCTCGCCGAGACGCAGCACCTCAACTCGACCGCCCTGGGCGTCCTCATCTCGGCCCACTCGAACTACGTGCGCCGTGGCGGCCAGATGAAGCTGTGCTCGGTCGACAAGCGCATCGAGAACATCTTCGTGATCACCAAGCTTTCCCTGGTGTTCGACGTGTACCCGACGGAGGAGCAGGCGATCGCCAGCTTCGCGGAGAAGGAGTCCGTCTGAGCCGAGCCCCGGAGGCGGCCACGCGCGCCGCCGCGGGATCGGCCCGCAGTCGCGGGAGGAAGCGAACGTGTCCGTACGCCGCAAGCAGGTCCGGAGCATCGTCGTGCTGTACCCGAAGGGCAGCTTCTTCGGGGACACGGAGACGGACGAACTGCAGAAGGCGATCATGGACGAAGCCGCCGGCGGCAACAGCCGGCTCGTGCTGAACCTGGCGGACTGCCAGGCGCTCAACTCGACCGCCATCGGCGTGCTGATGCGCGGCTATGCGAACTACAAGGGTCGCGGGGGCGAGGTCAAGCTCTGCGGCTTGGGCAAACGGATCAAGGATTTGTTCACCATGACGAAGCTGATCATGGTTTTTGACCACCACGAGACCGAGGACGAAGCCATCGCGGCGTTCGCCGAGTAGCGTGGGATCTCGGCCCGCGGACCGGGCGGGCGAGTCATCCATCAAGAAGGGGTGCGGGGGTTCTCTCTGGAGGCCGTCGCGTCCGGTTCGGCGGGAAGGGCCTGCTCGAACTCAAGTACCAGCCCGCGGGAGCGTCCTCGACGCCCGCGGTGATTGGAGGAAGGAACTCCAAGCATGAGCCGTTATCTTGTCTGGATCGGATTCGTCCTGGCTCTGTTGGTCTCGTACACTCTGTGGGCGATGCTGCCCCGGCTGGGCGCCTTCGGCGAGCAGATGTACAAGGGCGGCCCGCTCGTCGGGACGCTGATCCTGTTGATCATCCTCGAAACCTCTTTCATCATCGAGAGACTCTGGAGCCTGCGGAAGGCCCAGGGTCGGGGCAACATGCCCGCGTTCCTGAACAACGTGCGCAAGAAGCTCCACGACAACGACGTCGAGGGGGCCATCGCGCTCTGCGGGCAGCAGCGCGGCTCGGCGGCCAACGTGATCCGCGCCGGACTCGAGCGCTACAAGCAGGCTCGGTCCGAGGGGGCCACGAAGGACAAGATCGTCAGCGAGACGCAGGCGGCCATCCAGGAGGCCAACGGCCTCGAGGTGCCGCTCCTCGAGCGCAACCTGATCGCCCTCTCCACCATCGCCTCGATCGCCACCATGATCGGGCTGCTCGGGACCGTGATCGGCATGATCCGCTCCTTCGCGGCCCTGGGCCACACGGGCGCGGTCGACGCGCAGAAGCTGGCCATCGGCATCTCCGAGGCCCTGGTCAACACGGCCGGCGGACTCTTCACTGCCATCGTGGGCATCGTGACTTATAACGTCTTCGTGACCCGCGTCGACAACTTCAACTACATGATGGACGAGGCCTCGTACGAGGCGGTCCAGCTGCTCGCAGCGTCGGCGTCCGAGCGGAAGTAAAGGAGCGGGGGATGCTCAAGAAGAAGCGCCGCATCGGCATCAGCATCGACATGACGCCGATGGTGGACGTGGCGTTCCTGCTGCTCATCTTCTTCATGTGCACGACGCAGTTCAAGCCGCCGGACCAGGACAAGATCAACCTGCCGCAGTCGAACTCGGACGCGAAGGTGCCGGAGACCGGAGTCATCACGATCACGGTCACGGCGCCGAAGGCGCCGTCGATGCTGTCGCAGGTGAAGGTCGTGTACCGGAAGAGCGGGGAGAAGGTCGAGCAGCCGGTGAACGTCGAGAATCTGCTGCCGGACCTCACGGGCTGGCTGAAGGACGCTCGTCTCGCCCAGCCGTCGGCTCGCATGATCGTGAAGATGGACAAGGACGCACAGTTCGGCGTCATGGCCGATATGATGGACGCCCTCCAGGCGGCGAATGCTCCGCGTTTCAACGTCATGACGGAGCTCGGCACCAAGGGCGGTTCGATGAAGAAGGGGGCCAAATGAGCCCGCGACCCCGAGGAGGTGAGACTCCATGGGCGCAGTAGACACCCCGCAGAGAGCGGAGCGGGGCAAGAAGGGCAAGGGCTTCAAGCGAGCCAAGCGCCGGATCGGCATCCGCATCGACATGACGCCCATGGTCGACGTCGCCTTCCTGCTGCTGATCTTCTTCATGGTCACCGCGGTCTTCCGCACGCCGCAGGCCCTGGAGATCAATCTGCCGCCGAACGACAACACCACGGTGCCGGTCGCGCAGTCCAAGGTGCTCGAGATCCGCGTGCTGCCCGATCGGGCCTACTGGCGGAACTCGACGGATCCCTGGGCACGCTCGACGGTCGAGAACCTCACCAGCGTGTTCGACAAATACAGGAACGACAGCAACAAGATCGTGCTCGTGAAGGTGGACCGTGACGCGAAGTTCACGTACATGGTGAACATCATCGACGAGCTGGATCTCTCGAAGCTCACGCGGTTCTCCCTGCAGACGCTGAAGCCGGAAGAGAAGAAGGAGGTCGAGGCGCTATGACGACCTCCGCGCCGCATCGCATCTCGCTCTACGACTTCATGCCCTACGGGGCGCCCGAGCTCATGGAGGTCGCCCGCAAGTACATGACGCGGGCCACGCTCGCGTCGTCGGCGGTGTGGATCGCGGCCTTCCTCCTGATCTTCGGCACGAACACGGTGCTGTCCACCCGGAAGCCCAAGGAGACGAGCGTCGTGATCGTGCCGTACCGCGAGCTCGCCGCGCCGCCTCCGCTCTCGAGCGACGCGCCGCCTCCGCAGGTGCGGGTGACGACCGCGGTGGCCGCTCCGGCCGCGGCGGTGCCGGTGCCGGTGCCCGACGCGATGGCCCCCTCCGATGCGACCATCAAGTCGCAGGAGGAGATCGCGGCGGCGACGCCGAGCGTGCCCACCACCTCGGACCAGAGCCAGCAGATCGTCGTCGCGCCGCCGACCGAGGACGAGATGCCCAAGCTCAACGACTACGTGTACGTCGAGGAGCTGCCCGAGGCCATCACCCAGGTGAAGCCCAACTACCCCGACATCGCGCGGGACGCGGGGGTGGAGGGCACGGTGCTGGTGCGGGCGCTGGTCGGCAAGGACGGCAAGGTCCACGACGTGGTCGTGGAGCAGAAGCAGTCCATTCCCATGCTGGACGAGGCCGCCAAGGCCGCCGTCCGGCAGTGGGTCTTCAAGCCGGCGCTCAACAACAACAAGCCGGTGGCGGTGTGGGTCGCCGTGCCGGTCAAGTTCACGCTTCACTGAGCGCCTCGGAGTGGGGAGCCGGCCAGGGCTCCCCACTCGGCTCGCCTCCCCGGGGTTTCGCGGCCGCGGGATCGCGCCCGGACGCCTCGGCGGAGGGTCCCGGCCGTCCCCGCCCCGGTGCATCGGGGCAGCGCTTTCCCGCGCCCGTCCCCGCGGGTTTGCCTTGCGCCTCCCGACTCCCTACTCTCCGTGCGTTTGGCTGCCCGCCCCCGCACCGCCCACCGGGAGGAACGCATGGAGAGCATCACCCAACCTCAGACCCCGGCGATCGGCCCCGCGCCCGGTCTCTCCCTCGCGAGCCGCTCCCTCGCCTTGTTCGCTCGCCCGACGCAGGCCTGGACCGGGTTGGAGCGGCGGGGCCAGTGGTGGTTTCCACTGGTCGTCACGATCGTGGTGGTCATGGCCGGCATGGCCCTCACCTACGAGCGGGCGGTGGTCCCGATGACGCTCGAGCGGCTCCAGCGCCAGGTGGAGTCGGGCCAGGTGCCTCCGGACGTGCTGTCGCGCTTCGAGGGGCAGATGCGGAGTCCCTTCGCGATGGGCGTGAACGTGGGCTCCACCCTGCTCATCATCCCCCTCATGACCCTGGCGACCGCCTTGCTCCCCTGGCTGGCCGTGGGGTTCGTGCTGGGAAACCGCTTCCGCTACCGGGACGCCTTCGTGGTGACGGCCTGGGCGGGGATGATCGGCCTGCCCGCCCAGATCCTCACCTACGCCCTGGCCTGGACCAACCAGACGATGAACAACCTCCACGTCGGCTTCGGCGTCCTGCTGCCGGTGGAGGATCCACCCTCGAAGCTGATGGTGGGGCTGGGAACGTTCCTCGACCACGGGATCGGGCCGCTGTCACTGTGGTACGTCGCGGTCCTGGCGGTGGGAGCGGCGGCCTTGTCGGGCGCGCCCCGGCGCCGGGTGCTGCTGGCCGTGGGCGGCCTGTGGCTCGCCGTGATCCTCGTCATCTCCGTCGTCGCCGCGCTCTTCGCCCCGGGTGCGTGAAGGTCGCGCGCAACCTTTCGTTGACGTTCCCCGTATGAATCGGGCGAGCGCCCCGCACGAGGGCGCGGCCCCTGGAGGATCTGCATGAGGACGATGAGCTGGACCCTCGTGAGCTTCGTCCTGGCCGGCAGCACGTCGCTGGCGGCCGTCGCGGCTGCCCAGCCGCCCCTGACCGCGGACCAGGCGGTCCGGATGGCCCTCGAGCGCAACAGCCAGATCATCGCGGCCAACGCGGGCCTCGTGAGCGCCCGGGGAGGGCTCTACAGCTCGTACTCGGCGGTCCTGCCCAACCTCTCCGCCAGCCTGGGACGCTCGGGCACGTGGACGAAGAAGTCCACGGGCTCCAGCGTGTTCCTGGGGGGTGTCCGCGAGAACCCTCGCACCGACCTGGACAGCTACAGCACGAGCCCCTCGCTGTCGGGAGGCTGGTCGATCTTCCGCCTGTCCTCCTTCGCGAACCTGCGGGCGGCGCAGCACGCCCTGACGGCGGCGCGAATGCAGCAGGCGACCTCGCGCAGCGAGGTCGCGTTCGCGACGCGCCAGCAGTTCTACCTGGTCGTGCAGGCCGTCAAGCAGATCGGCGTCGCGACCGAGGCCCTGCGCGTGGCGCGCGACAGCGAGCACCTCGTGCGCGCGAAGTACGAGGTGGGCTCGGTCTCCCGCGCCGACGTCCTGCAGGCGCAGGTGCACACGAGCCAGGCCCAGCTCGACTCGATCACGGCGGTCCACAGCCTGCTCGTCGGGCGGGACGAGCTGGCGACGCTGGTCGGCGTCGAGGCCTCGAAGATGGCCGACGTGGACACCAGCCTGTCCTTCACCGCGCACGCCTACGACGAGGCGTCCCTGCTCCGCGAGGCGGAGGCGAACCGGCCGGACCTGCAGGGGGCGCGGGCGAGCCTGAAGTCGGCGCAGGCGGGCCTGCGCTCGGCCAACCTGAACCGGCTGCCCTACGTGACCCTGAACTACGGCCTGGACTACCGCCCCCGCTCGAACTTCAAGCAGACGGCCTTCGACACGCTGAACCTGATCACGGGCCGGATCGGGCCGCTGGACACGCCGCTCGTCACTTCGGGGGGCTCCCGGCGCGACCTCGACTACCAGGTGTCCGTCTCCCTGAACCTGGACCTCTTCACCGGATTCCAGACGGAGGCGGGCATCGCCGACGCGCGGGCGAACCTGATGCGGGCGCAGGACGCCTACAACGTCCTGGCGCGCAACCTCTCCGCGCAGGTGCACGAGGCCTGGCTCACGTACCAGCAGGCTCTCACGAGCGAGGCCGTGGCGGAGGTCAGCGTGGCTTCCGCGGTGGAGAACCTGCGGCTCAACCAGGAGAAGTACCGGGTCGGGTCGGCGACGATCCTCGACCTCATCACCGCCGAGTCCACGCTGGCGAGCGCCCAGAGCCAGCTCGTCGGCGCGCTCGCCGGCATCCGCGTCGCCGAGGCGGGCATCGACCAGGCGCGCGGACGCGCGGAGTAGATCGCCGGCGGGGGCGAAGGAAGGAGCAGCCGCGTGAAAGGCAAGAAGTGGTTGTGGATCGGCTTGGCGGTGGTGCTGGTCGCGCTCATCGTCGTGGGGAATGTCGTCCGGGCCACGCGTGGCAAGGTGACTCCCGTGCAGTTCGCCCGGGTGCGCCTCGAGGACATCACCGCGCGCGTGCGGGCGCCCGGCAAGATCGAGGCGAAGACCCAGGTGAAGGTCAGCGCCGACATCATGGGCAAGATCGTCGTGCTCGCCGTCAAGGAGGGCGACCGCGTCCGCAAGGGCCAGCTCATGCTGCAGCTCGACGACACCCAGTACCGGGCGGCCTACGACCAGGCGGTGGCGGCGGCGACCGCGGCGCGGGCGACCGTGCGGCAGGCGGAGCACAACCTCCGCGTCACCGAAGCGAACTTCGAGCGCCAGAGGGCCCTGCACGCGCAGAAGCTGCTCTCGGACGCCGAGTGGGACCAGGCCAACCAGGCCATGGAGCTGGCGCGCAGCAGCGCCCAGAACGCGCGCGAGGACGTCGAGCGCACGGCGGCGGCCGTGCAGGGCGCGGCGGACTTCGTGCGCAAGACGCGCTTCCTCGCTCCCTTCGACGGGGTGGTGAGCGCCCTGAACGTGGAGGCGGGCGAGGTCGTGATCACGGGCACGATGAACAATCCCGGCACGGAGATCCTCACCGTCTCCGACATGTCGCGCATGCTCGTGCGCGCGGACGTGGACGAGACGGACGTGGTGGACATGAAGCTGGGCGAGCAGGCCAAGATCACGGTGGACGCGCTGCCGGACACCTCCTTCAACGGCACGGTGACGGAGATCGGCAACACGGCCAAGCGGACGCTCACCTCGGCGGTGGAAGGGCAGACCAACTTCGAGGTGAAGGTCGTCTTCGACAGCGACGTGCCCCAGGTACGGCCGGGGATGACCGCGGACGTCGACATCGCCACGGGGACGCACACCCGGACGACGGGCGTGCCGATCCAGGCCGTCGTGGTGCGGACGGATCGGGAGCTGGAGGGGGCGAAGGCCGCGGGGAAGCGGACGCGGGTGGCCAGGGCGGACCCCATGCCGACCGCGGAAGAGGACACGGTGGGGCGCAAGGCCAAGGAGATCAACGGCGTCTTCGTGGTGGGCAAGGACAACATCGCCCGCTTCGTCCCGGTGCGGGCGGGCCTCGCCAGCGAGACCGACCTCGAGGTGTTCGGGGCGGTCAAGCCCGGCGACGTGGTGGTGGCCGGACCCTACAAGGCGCTGCGGGAGCTGAAGCCGGGCAGCAAGGTGAAGCGGGAGACGGCAACGGCGAAGGCGAAGAAGTGAGGAACGCATGCTGATTTCCATCCGCGATCTGCACCGCATCTACCAGGTGGGCGCCGAGCAGGTGCACGCCCTCAACGGCGTGAGCCTGGAGATCGCCCAGAACGAGTACGTCGCCATCATGGGGCCGTCCGGCTCCGGCAAGTCCACGCTCATGAACATTCTCGGCTGCCTGGACACGCCGACGAAGGGGTCGTACCGGCTGAAGGACGTCGAGATCTCCTCGCTCGCCGACGACGACCTGGCGCGCATCCGCAACCGGGAGATCGGCTTCGTCTTCCAGACCTTCAACCTGCTGCCGCGGGCCGACGCCTTGCACAACGTCGAGCTGCCCCTGGTCTACGCCGGCCTCAAGCACGAGGAGCGGCGGCAGCGCGCCCGGGAGGCGCTCCAGACCGTGGGCCTGCAGGACCGCATGAAGCACCGGCCCAACGAGCTGTCGGGCGGGCAGCGGCAGCGCGTGGCGATCGCCCGGGCGCTCGTCAACCATCCCAGCATCATCCTCGCCGACGAGCCCACGGGGAACCTCGACACCGCGACCGGCGAGGAGATCATGGCCGCCTTCTCCGAGATCTGGCGGCAGGGGAACACGGTGATCCTCGTCACCCACGAGGCGGACATCGCCGCCCACGCCCGGCGCGTCGTGCGCATGCGCGACGGCCACATCGAGAGCGACGTGGCGAGTCCGCAGCGCCCCGCCACGGCGCCGGCCGGCAGCGCATGAACCTGCGTGAGAGCGTCGGGATCGCGCTCGGCGCGCTGCGGGCGAACAAGCTGCGCTCCTTCCTCACGCTGCTCGGCACCATCATCGGCGTCGGGGCGGTCATCTTCGTGCTCTCGGTGGTCGAGGGGCTCAACCGCTACGTCTCCGACAAGATCCTCAGCGCCGGCTCGAACGTCTTCTGGATCGACAAGTACGGGCTGATCACGAACGAGGAGGAGTTCGAGAACGCCGACAAGCGTCCGGACATCACCCTCGACGACGTGGACTTCGTGCGCCTGGGCATGCGCCACGCGGCCCTGGTCGTGGCCGGGGGAGACGCGACGGTTCCCGTGCGCCACGGCAACAAGGTCGCCCGCAACGTCCCGCTGCACGGGCGCGGGGCCGGCTACGACGTGGTCGAGGACTACGCGATCGACAAGGGCCGCCACCTCAGCGACCTGGACGACCGCCGCCGCCAGGCCGTCTGCGTGGTGGGGCCCGAGGTCGTGGACGAGGTCTTCCCGGGGCTCGACCCGATCGGGCGCCAGCTCCGCGTCGGCGAGCAGACCTTCGAGATCGTGGGGGTCACGAAGGCGAAGGGGAAGCTGCTCGGCCAGACGCAGGATCGCTTCGTCACCGTGCCGGTGCACAGCTTCCAGAAGTACTGGCGCTCCCAATTCAGCTTCTACATGTTCATCAAGAGCGTGGATCAGGCCTCGCTGCCGCTGGCGGAGCAGGAGGCGCGCAACCTCATGCGCGCTCGCCGCCACCTGCCGCCCGGCCGCCCGGACAACTTCGGCCTCAGCACCGCCGACACCTACCTGGAGCTCTATCGCACGCTGACCGGCGGCGTGTTCGCCCTCACGGTCGGCGTGGCCGCGATCGCCCTGCTGGTGGGCGGCATCGTCATCATGAACATCATGCTGGTCTCGGTCACCGAGCGCACGCGCGAGATCGGCGTGCGCAAGGCGCTGGGCGCGCGGCGCCGGGACGTGCTCACCCAGTTCCTGGTCGAGGCCACGACGCTCTCCCTCTCGGGAGGGCTCACCGGGGTGGTGGCGGGAGTCGCCTTCGCGCTGCTCGTCAGCCTGTTCACGCCCTTGCCGGCGGCCGTGAGCCTGCCGTCGCTCTTCCTGGGGGTCGGCATGTCCTGCCTGGTGGGCGTCTTCTTCGGCTCCTACCCCGCCTGGCGCGCCTCGCGCCTGGATCCCATCGAAGCCCTGCGCTACGAGTGAGCGGTGAGCGTTCGCCTCTTCCTCGATACCCTGCGCATGTCGCTGCGCGCGCTGGCGGCCAACCGCCTGCGCTCGCTGCTGGCGCTCCTGGGCATCGTCATCGGCGTGGCCACGGTGATCGGCATGGTGGCGCTGGTGAACGGCTTCCAGCGCTCGTTCGAGCAGAGCATCCGCTCCATGGGCTCGAACACGATCTACGTGCGCCGCATCCGGCCGGGGGTGAACTTCGGCCCCGAGATCCCGGACAGCCTGAAGCAGCGCCGGGCCTTCACCATCGCCGACGCGCACGCCATCCTCGAGCACGCCCCCGCCGTGCGGGCGGTCGCCCCCATGAAGTACGCCTACAACGGCCTGCGCATCGGCTTCCGCGGCAAGCTCACCAAGCTGACCTTCGTCTACGGCACCGACGACAGCTACCTGATCGTGCACGGCTACGAGCTGGCCCGGGGACGCTACTTCACGCCGCAGGAGGTCGAGCGCCGGGCCAACGTGGCGGTGCTGGGTCCCGACACGCGGGAGGCGCTGTTCGGCAACCGGGACCCCCTGGGCCAGACGATCCGCATCGGCGGCATCCCCTTCACGGTGATCGGCGAGTACGAGCCCAAGGGCAAGCTGCTGGGCAACAACTTCGACGAGGTGGCGACGGTTCCCTACACGGTGATGGACAAGTACTTCGCGGCTCCCATCGACGCGCCACCCTGGGTGCCGAAGCGCGGCGAGCTGTTCCTGGATGCAATCGCAGTCTCGCCGGAGCAGAATGACGAGGCGCAGCGCGAGATCATGGAGGTGCTGCGGATCCGCCGGAACCTGCCGAGCAACAAGCCCAACGACTTCGCGGTGTTCACCGACGACGCCTTCCTCACCCTCTACCGCGCGATCACCGGGGGGATCGTGGCGGTCATGGTGCTCATCTCGGGCGTCTCGCTGCTGGCGCTCCTGGGCATCGTCATCGGCGTGGCCACGGTGATCGGCATGGTGGCGCTGGTGAACGGCTTCCAGCGCTCGGTCGAGCAGAGCATCCGCTCGATGGGCACCAACACCATCTACATCCACCGCATCCGGCCGCAGGTGAACTTCGGGGACAACGACATCCCCGACAGCCTCAAGCAGCGGAAGGCGTTCTCGGTCGAGGACGGGCAGGCCATCGTGGCCGCGGCGCCGGCGGTGCGCGCGGTGGCGACGATGATGTTCGACTACGTCGG
>JAWOLC010000035.1:0-24910 GCA_033853925.1 Candidatus Eiseniibacteriota bacterium | reverse complement strand
GGCTCGAGCCCCCTTCGCCCGAGAGCGAGAGGACCACGACGTGAGCCCCGGGGGCGAGCCGAAGGGTCGCGGGCGTCCGCACGGCCCGGTCCACGCCGTCCACGTTGACCCAGGCGCCCGAGGGCGTGCTCGTCACTGCCACCTCGTAATAGGCCGATCCCAGACCCAGCGTCTCCAGCAGGGAAGCGAGTTCGTGGCCAGCGCGCGAGAAGTCGAGCCTGCCCAGAGCCCATCCGGCGCAGAAGAGCAGGGCGACGATCGCTGCCGCCAGCCACGCGCGCTTCCCGAACGGCCTCCGGGCGGCGCGGGCCTCGTCCTCGGGCTCGGGCCATGCGGGCCGCCGCACGGCCCGCGGTGCAGCGGCCGAGGTCGCGGGCGCCAGCGCTGGCGGCACGGCGGTCTCGGGCGCTTCTGGCGGACGTTCGGCCTCCGCGACTCGCTCGCCGTCGCGCTCCAGAACTCGTGTCGGTTCGCCCTCGAGAGCCGGCATGGGCTCGGCCTCCGGCGCGGGCGCAAGCGTGAGCTCCGGCGCAGGCACAGGCTCGCGCGCCGACGCCGGCCGTGCCTCGATCCCCCGGGCTGCCTCCGCCATCTCGGGTCCGTCGTCGGCCACACCCTCGACCGGCGATGGCGGCTCGGTGGCCGCGGTCACGATCGTCGGCTCGGGTACGACTTCGATCTCCCCGCCCAGGTCGAAGGGATCGATGGCGGGCGCGGCGCTCTCGGTCTCGGGCGGCGTCAACGGCACTGGCTCGGCGGCCGCCGCCGGCATCATCTCCACAGGCGCATACGTCACCGGCTCCGAGCCCGCGATCATCTCCGGCACGCCGGGCACGTCGTGGGCGATCGGCTCCACCGGCGCGCTCGGCAACGGCACCATCTCTTCGTCAGCGCGAACTCCGGCGAGCCTGTCCATCCAGCTCCGGAACCGCCAGAACCTGGTCGGCCCGCGCTGCGGGGCATTCGGGGTCTCGAGCGACGCGACGGAGGACTCGGGGCCGGGCTCGCGGACCGGACTCTCCTCGACGCCGGCCTCGGGACCGGATTCCGGCTCGACGCGCTCCGCAGGCACGGGAGCCGGCTGGCCCGGCCATTCCGCCTCGAGCAGGACCTCGGGCACTTCGCCCTGGCGCGGGGCCGAGGGCCAGATGGCACGCACCGCGACCGGCAGCCGCGCGTCCGCGACGAACGCGCGCGCGTCCCGGCCCGAGTCGTCGCGGACCAGGATCCAGACGGGCTCGAAGGGCTGGCCGGCCAGCATGAGCTCGAGCCGGCCGGAACCCACCCAGCCAAAGGCGACCATGTCCTGAGATTCGACCATCGCGATCGCGCAGGGGCTGAGACCCTGGCGATCGCCCCACAGCTCGGCCTCGTAGAAGAGGAGGCCCGTGAGCGCGTGGTGCAGGCGGGAGGGACTCAGCGCGGTTCCGGTGCCCAACGAAGGTGAAGGATCCTTCGCGACCTCGTTGGTGACGCCGATCAGCTCCGTGAGCCAGCCTTCGACATCGCCACCGGAGAGTCCCGCCGGGGCCCCGACGAAGCCCATCGCCAACCCCGCTCCCCCTACCGACACGGCCAAAACCTCGCCGCGGGACTGAGCCGAAACATGCCACCGGGGAGCGGCGGTTACGACCTCATCCATGTACGATCCTTCCCTGGAATGTCGTGGTTCGGCCAGCGCTGACTGCCCAAGCGCAACCTACCTTGGGCCCAACGCAAGTGTCAACGCTCGATCAACTTGTGGCCCGGGACTTGCTCGATTCCTCCGGGGTTCGGCGAAACCACGCGCTCCAGAGTAATGACGGTTGTGTGCAAGGCAGAGTGCAACGTAGGATTTGCATCTTGTGTGCCGGGAGGCTAGTTTGCACGGAATGGGTGCCCATGCGAGAAACCTGGTCTACGGAACGACGCTGACCAAGCCGGTCCTCGCCTCTCTCTTGCCGACCATGGCCGTGGCGGCCCTGATCGGGCTGCCGGCAGCGGCGTTGGCCTCCACCGGCACCCCCCCGCCGCTCTCCGTCCCGGCGGCCGACTCGACCCGGGGCCCGGTAGCGGAGGTTCAGGCCTCGTACGACCTGGCCTGGCAGCAGCGCCAGGCCGGCGATCCGGCGGCGGCCATGCGCACGATCGAATCGGCGCTCTCCTCGGTGCAGGCCGCGCTCACGACCGGCCCCGACGCCACCACGCGCATGCTGCTCACCGACCTCCAGACACGCCTCTCCGTGCTGCACGACGCCGCCCAGGGAGACCTGCGGAGCGTCACGGTCGAGCCCGGTAACGAGGCGGACGAGAAGGTCCTCGACGCCGAGGCGGTGGACGCGTTCGGCACCGTCGTGCCCCAGCAGCACGAGCTCGTCACGAAGTGGCTCGACTTCTTCATGGGGGCCGGGCGCTCCACGTTCGAGCGCTGGCTCAAGCGCTCCGGGCGCTACATGGATCTGTTCCGCTCCGTGCTCCAGCGCGAGGGGCTGCCGCCCGACCTCGTCCACCTCGTGTTCGTGGAAAGCGGGTTCAACCTGAACGCGCGCTCGGTCTCGGCCGCGGTGGGGCCGTGGCAGTTCGTGCGCGGCACGGCCAAGCTGTTCGGACTCACCGTGGACCGCTGGGTGGACGAGCGCAAGGATCCCGAGAAGGCGACGGTGGCGGCGGCGCGCTACCTCAAGCACCTGTACTCGATCTTCGGCGACTGGCCGCTGGCGATCGCCTCGTACAATGCCGGCGAGGGCACCGTCCTGCGCGCCATCAAGGCGCAAGGCACGACGAACTACTGGGATCTGAAGCTTCCGCGGCAGACCGAGGACTACGTGCCCCAGTTCATGGCCGCCCTGACGATCGCGCGGGATCCCGCCAAGTACGGATTCGACGCCGTCGAGTTGGACGACCCCATGGCCTTCGACGAGGTGGCGCTCAAGGGGTCGGTGGACCTCCGGGCGCTGGCCCGGCTGGCGGACTGTTCCTACGAGGAGCTGAAGGAGCTGAACCCGGCCGTCCTGCACGCCGCCGCCCGCGGCTCGGGCGACGTCACCACCCTGCGAGTGCCGCCCGGCAAGGGCGAGATCCTGATGCAGCGGCTCCAGCGCGGGGAGCGGCTGCCCGCGGTGAACCTCACCCTCAAGCACAAGGTGCGCAAGGGCGAGACGCTCCGCTCGATCGCCGAGCAGTACTCGGTGAGCGCCAAACAGCTCGCCCGCATCAACGGCGTGGGCAAGAAGCGGCCGCTCCGGCGCGGCATGCTCCTGACCGTGCCGGCTTCGCTCAGCGCGCCCGCGCCCGAGGTCATCGATCCTGCCACGGATCCGCGCGCCTCGACGGCCTACGTGCCGGCCCGCAACCTGGGCTTGCCCGCCACGCTGGAGGGACACTCCACGGCGGAGGGCCGCACGGTGGTGACGGTGCACCGGGGCGAGACGCTCTCCGGCCTGGCCGAGCGCTACGGCGTGACGACGAAGGACCTGATGAAGTGGAACCGGCTCAAGAGCGCTCACGTGCGCCCCGGGACGCGGCTCAAGGTGCGCACCGCGGACGCGGTGCTCGCCGACAGCTCCCGGGCCGACTCCGTGCAGATCGCCGAGCTCAAGGTGCCGCGGGCGCGGGGCGCGAAACGGCACCACCTCAGCCAGCAGCGCGGCCACTCCACGGGGGCGGTGGCTCGCGTGACCCACACGGTACGCCGCGGCGAGACCCTCGAGAGCATCGCCCGCCAGCACGGGATCTCGATCGGGGCGCTCAAGCAGGCGAACGGCCTCGCGACCTCGCGCATCCGCGCGGGACAGCGGCTGAAGCTGCCCGCGGGCTGAGATTCGCCACTCGCGACGAACGCCGGAGCCCTGCTCCGGCGTTCGTCGTCGAGGCACGCGGGAGGTGGACCCGCCCTAGTGCATCGACTGTGGCCCGTCCACCACGCCACCCCCGGGCACGTCACCCATGAAATCGAGCTCGGTGACGTAGGCGCCGATGCGGGCGTTGCGCCCGACGTGAACGTCCTTGGGCAGGCGCGCCCCCTTCCCCACGACGAGCAGCCCGCTCGAGAGGTGATCCGGACACGCCAGGTTGGCGGTGTCCGCGTCGCCGTGGCCCACGACGGCGCCCTCGCCCACGCGCACCTCCTTGTCGAGGATGGCGTGGTCGACCACGGCGCCACGCCCGACCAAGGTGTCGTGCATGACGATGCTGTCGCGGACGATGGCGCCGGGCGCCACCGTGACGCCGGGGAAGAGCATCGAGTGCTCGACCCGCCCGCCGATGCGGCAGCCGTTGGCGACGAAGCTCGTCGTGACCCGCCCTCCGCGCCCGACCCGCACCGGCGGCCGGTCGGCGCTCTGCGTGTGGATGACCCAGTCGGGATCGGACAGATCGAGGGGCGGGTGCTCGCCCAGGAAGTCCAGGTTCGTCTGGTAGTACGAGTCGAGCGTGCCCACGTCCTGCCAGTAACCGGCGAAGCGGTAGGCGTACACGTGCTCCCCCCGCGCCACCAGCCGCGGCAGGATGTCCTTCCCGAAGTCGTGCCCCGAGCCCGGCGTGGCGGCGTCCTCGGCCAGCCAGCGCACCAGCGCCAGCCGGTCGAACAGGTAGACGCCCATCGAGGCGAGGCGCGAATCGGCCTGCTTGGGCTTCTCCTTGAACCCGGTCACGCGGCCGCTGGCGTCGGCCTCGAGGATGCCGAACGAGCTGATGGCGTCGGCCGGCACCTCCGTCACCGCCACCGTCACCGACGCCCCGCTGACGTTGTGGAAGGCGTAGAGATCGTTGTAGTCCATCTTGTAGACGTGGTCGCCCGAGAGCACGATCACCTGATCCACGCGGCGCCGGCGCAGGTGGATGAGGCTCTGGTAGATCGCGTCGGCGGTTCCCTGGTACCAGTCGCTCTGGGTCGAGCCCAGCGAGGGCTGCAGGACGTGGACGCCGCCGCGCGAGCGGTCCAGATCCCACGGCCGGCCGCTGCCGATGTGCGCGTTGAGCGAGTACGGCCGGTACTGGGTGAGCACGCCGACGTCGAAGATGCCCGAGTTCACGCAGTTCGAGAGGGTGAAGTCGATGATGCGGTACTTGCCGCCGAAGGGCACGGCGGGCTTCGCGCGCCGCTCCGAGAGGAGGCAGAGCCGGCTGCCCAGGCCGCCGGCCAGGATGAAGGCGTAGCGCGACATCAGCGTCCTCGCCCGGACACTAGACGATGCCCTCGTACCAGACGCGGCTCGGCAGCGTCGTGCCGGCCGGCACCTCGGGGCGGAACCCGTCGAAGCTGGCGTTGATCCCGATCACCACGCCGCGTCCCACGCGCGCCTCCTCGGGGATGTGCGCGTCCTTGCCGACCAGCGTGAGCCCGTCGAGCCAGGCGTGCGCGGGATCGCGGGGCGCCTCGCCCCAGCCCACGACCGCGCCCTCGCCCACCAGCGTGTGCTTGTCGAGGATGCTGCGGTCCACGTGGGCGCCGCGACCGATCACGCTGTCCTGGAACACGATCGAGTCCACGACCTCGGCCCCGGGCTCCACGACCACCCCCGGGAAGAGCACCGAGCGGCGCACGCGACCCGAGACCCGGCAGCCGTTGGCCACCAGGCTCTCCTCCACGTCGGCCTCCTGGCGCAGGTTCACGGGCGGCCGCTCCTCGTCGCGGGTGAGCACGGGCCAGCGCGGATTGTGCAGCTCGAGGCGCGGCGTCGGCGCCACCAGCTCGAGGTTCGCCCGGTAGTAGGAGGCGACCGTGCCCACGTCCTCCCAGTAGCCCACGAACTCGTGCGCATGCACGGGCTCGCCCGCCTCGAGGAGCGGCACGATCACGTCCACGACCAGGTCGGCCGGCCGGTCGCGGAGCAGCTCGCCGAGGGCGGCGGTCTCGAACAGGTAGACCCCCATCGAGGCATAGCTCGCCTGCGTGCGGCGCGGCTTCTCCTCGAGGCGGGTGACGCGCCCGTCCGCGCCGAACTGCACCATGCCGAAGCGGCGCGCCTCTTCCGGACGCACGCGCGTGACCGCCAGGGTGACCGTGGCGCCGCGCCGCTCGTGCATCATGAGCATGCGGCGGTAGTCCATGCGATAGACCTGGTCCCCCGAGAGCACCAGCACGCGCGCCACTCCCATCGCCTCGATGCGATCCCAGTTGCGGGCGATGGCGTGGGCCGTGCCCAGGTACCACTCGGACTCGCTGCGCGTGAGGTAGGGCTGCAGCATCTGCACGCCGCCGCTGCGGTGGTCGAATCCCCAGGGGCGCCCGGCGCCCACGTGGTCGTGCAGCGAGGCCGGCGCGTGCTGGGTGAGCACGCCGATCTCGGCGACCTCGGAGTGGCAGCAGTTGCTGAGGACGAAGTCGATGACCCGGTACTTGCCCCCGAAGGGCACGGCGCTCACGGCCCGCTCGGCTGTCAGCACGCTCAGGGCCTCGCCGCCGCCGCCCGCCAGCACCAGTCCCACCATGCGCCGCACGCCGCTCTCCCGGAAGGAATAGGAAAGTACGGTTACGCTCGCAGACTAGGAAGCGCCCGAAGGCAAGTCAAGCGCGCGCGCGCCCCGCGCCGACGAGCGCGGGGCGCCGGCTCACCAGCAGAACGAGGCGGAGACGAGGTTGGTGAGATCGAGATTCACGTCGTCGGGGAACTGCTTGTCGTCCGCCGCGAAGAAGCGGTGGAGCTGGGCCGCGTAGTCCACGCCCAGGTGCTTGTAGCGCAGGCCGGCCCCGAAGGTGAGGTCCTTGCCGTTCGCCCCGGCGCGCAGCGCGAGCACGTTCCGGTACCAGTACTCGAGCCCGGTGCGCACGTCCCAGGTCACCTGGCCGACGCTGATCTCGCTGTCGTAGCCGCGATTGTCGAAGCCCCAGGCCAGGTCCAGGGCCCAGGTGAGGGCGTGACGCTCGGCGGGATGGAAGGTGAACGAGCTTCCCGTCTCCAGCGTCGGATCGATGGACTCGCGCGTCCCGTTGCTCCAGGCGAGATAGGTGGTGGTGAGGTCGTGCACGACCGCGCCCAGGGTCACGGCGTCGGACGGCATGTACATCATGCCCACGTCCAGCCCGGCGCCGAACGAGGTCACGTGCTGGCGCGGCAGGGTGTCGGGGATGCTCTGGCGGACGAACTTGATGCTGCCCCCGAAGGACCAGCGCTCGCCGCGCTGGCGCGCGTACGAGAGGATGGCGGCCATGTCGCTGCTGCTCGCCATGTAGAGATCCTCGGGATTGATGAGCAGCCTCTCCCCGGGCTCCCACTTCCCATCCGACTGGCCGGGATCCGGGGTCGTCGGATCGTTGTCGGGGCCGTAGTCGAGGAAGTCCACGCCGGGCACGAGCGCGCCGGGACGCGGGGTGATGGGGATGTCGTCCACGGCGAAGCGGATGAGGCCCACCCCGACCGCGGCGTTTCGCCCCTTGGCCCCGCCCAGGGGAAAGACGGCCCCCAGGTAGTCGTGGTTGGCGAGGTTGCCGAACTTCTCCTGGTGCTGCGGGATGACCTCGTGGTACGGGAGGTAGACCATGCCCGCGGGATTCCAGTAGGGCGCGGTGGCGTCGTCGGAGACGGCCACGAACGCGCCTCCCATCCCCAGGGCCCGCGCTCCCACCTGGATCTTGAGGAACTCGCCCGCGTACTTGGTGGCGGCGGCGGGCACGGCCAGGAGGAGCAATCCGAGGAGTGCGAGGAGGACGGCTGAGACGCGCATCGGGTGAGCCTCGAGGCCAAGAACGGGCAAATTGAGCCATACGAGCCTACGGGCCCGTTCGCTCAGATGTCAACCGCTCGAGGGATGGGACGCCACTGCGGCAGGCTCGCGGGTCCGAGGCCCCGCGCGATCCTCCATTCGCCCCGCGCGCGCACCAGCTCGTGCCCGACCTGGAAGCGTTGCTCGACCAGAGCCCCCAGCGGCCTGAATCGGACCTCGTAGGTCACGAACAGCCGGCCCGCCGTCACCGGCAGCGAACGGAACGATTCGAGCCGGACCTCACGCGTGGGCGGCATGAACCACAGCATGCCCGGGAACGGCTGGGCTTCGGCGTCCTCCAGGACGCATTCCGCCGCGGTGCGGGCGTCACCGTCGCGCAGCGCCGACCAGTACGTGGCGAGCGTGGCGCTCGGCGAGCCGAACCGTGGATCTACGACACAGCGCTCGCCCTGGCCGAGCAGAGCGAAGACCGCCAGCCCGACCAGGGCGCGGTGCCGAATGCGGATGCGGTGGCGAGGCGCTCCAGCCTGTCCGTCCCCCCCAGAACGGCCATCGCTACATACCCCCGAGTCCGGAGCCCCTGTTCCAGAATCTTCCAGGGCCGGGGGGGACCAGACGGGGCCGTGGAGACGGGGCGGGACGCGGTCGAGCTGCATGTGCGAGAGGCTCCAACCCTGACCACGCAGGGGATCGGCTGGCGCTCCTTGCCGGAATCGGGGCGGGCCGTCGTGGGCCGCGGTCTACCGCCGAAGAAGAGGGCAGGAAGCGTTCCGCGGCGGGATGTCGCGCGGGGAGGTCGTGCCGAAGGACGAGCAGGGCGCGCTCGCCGCGGGCAAGCCGGTGGCTCGATGCCCCTTCGGGCGCCCGCCCGCCGGCCGGCGGGCGCGGAGGTCACCGGGAGCGCGGGCCCCGCGGCCGGCGAGCTGGCCGCGAGCCTGCGTCCCAGCGCCCAGCTCGGCGAGGCTTTTGGCCCGCGCGGCGACCCCGGGCGGACGCCTTCCCCGCCGCTCCTCCCCTGCCCGCGCCCACTGCACCCGGCGGACGACCCCGGCGTCGTTCCGGGGACACGAGCGAGGGCCGAGCCCGCCGAGGCCGGGCCGCGACCCCGCCTCGCGCCTCGCCGCGGGCCGTCGAGGCCGCAGGCCCTCGCGGCGCGCGGCTCCCTTCCCCGCCTCGGGCGAGCGCCTGCAGGCGGCGCGCGAGTCGCCGAGCCGAGTCGCCTCCCGCACGCGGGCTGCGGTAGCCCACGGGGCCTCGCGGACGCGGCCGCGCCGAGGCCGCCTTCAGCTCGCTCACCTCCTGGTCCGACAGCTCGCGCCACATGCCCCGCGGCACGGGCCCCAGCCGCAGCGGTCCATAGGCCGAGCGATGGAGCGCGAGGACCGCGAGCCCGACGGCCTCGCACATCCGGCGCACCTGGCGGTAGCGCCCCTCGTGCAGCTCGATGCGCAGCAGTGCGCCGCGCGTCCCGCTCTCCAGCACCCGCACGTCCGCCGGCGCGCTGCGCACGCCCGGCTCGAACTCCACGCCCTGCTGCAGCCGGCGCAGCCCCTCGGGCGAGGGGGCACGGTCCGTGCGCACGCGATAGACCTTGCCCACGCCGTAGCGCGGGTGCATGAGCCGGTGGGCCAGGGCGCCGTCGTTCGTGAGCAGGAGGAGCCCGCTCGTGTCGGCATCGAGCCGCCCCACCGGAAAGAGCCGGGGCCCCGGGGGGAGGAAGTCGCGGACCGTGCGCCGGCCCTCCGGGTCGTCGAGCGTGGTGATGATGCCCACGGGCTTGTTGAGCACGAAGTAGCGCGGCGCGGCCGCCGGCGCCAGGGGCTCGCCCCCCACCGTCACCGCGTCGCGCCCCGGCTCGACCTGCGTGCCGGGCTCGCGCACCACCCGGCCGTTCACGCGCACCGCGCCCTGCTGGATGAGGGCGTCGCACTTGCGTCGCGCGCCCACACCCCGCTGCGCGAGCAGCTTGTTGAGCCGGATGCTCACTCCTCGCCCGTGAGCGCGGCCGGGCGCTCGCCGGCCTCCTCCTCCGCCTCGTCCACCTCGTCCCCCTCGCCCGCCTCGTCGGCGCCGCCGAGGGCGAAGTCGGTCGCCACCAGCGCCGCCTGCGCGGCCGACTCCCCCGCCGTCTCGGGCTCGAGCGGCACGATCTCGTGGCGGCTCACCAGCTCCGGATGCGCGGCCTCGCTCGCCGCCAGATCCGATGCCACCTGCGAGACCACCTCCAGCTCCATCATGTCGAGCTGCTCGGGCTCGCGCGCGGCCACCAGGGCCCGCAGCTCCTCGGGCCGCGGCAGCTCGGAGAGGTCCTTGAGGCCGAAGTAGTCCAGGAACTCCTGGGTCGTGCCGTAGAGCAGCGGCCGCCCGACCACCTTCGAGCGCCCGCGGATCGTGACCAGATTGCGCTCGAGCAGCGTCGCCAGCACGGCGCTCGAGTCCACGCCGCGGATGGCCTCCACCTCGGACTTGGTGACCGGCTGCTTGTACGCGATGATGGCCATGGTCTCCAACGCCGGGCGCGAGAGCCGCATCCTCCGCTTGCCGCGCAGCATCCGCCCCACCCACTCCGCGTGCTCCGCCGTGGTCACCAGCATCCAGCCGCCGGCGATCTCGCGCAGCTCGACGCCCGCGGAGCGCGCGGCGTACGAGTCGCCCAGGGCGCGCAGCGCGGCGCTCACCTCCTCCGGGCCCGCCTCGAGCGCGTCGCCGAGCAGGCCGAGGGACAGCGGCTGGTCCGAGGCGAACAGGAGCGCCTCAATCGCGGACTGAAGATTCGTCGGAGGCATGGGGCTCACTTCCTTCCGGAGGCCGGTATTCGATGAGGATCTCGCCGAAGCTCTCGGTCTGTGCGACCGCGAGGCGGCCCATCTTGATCAGCTCGAGCAGGGCCATGAAGGTCACGATCATCTCGAGGCGGACGCGGCAGTGCTGCAGGAGCGACTCGAAGGTCAGGCGGCCCGCCTCGGCCGCCAGGCTGGCGACGAACGCCATCTTCTCCTCGAGGTCGTAGACCTCCGCCTGCACCTCGTAGATCGTCTGCTCGGGAAGGCGGGACATCACCCGGTTCAGGGCATCCAGCAGGTCGAACAGGCTGGCCGGAGCCAGCGGCAGCGGCCCGGCTTCGTCCTCGCCCGGGACCATGCCGCGCTCGTGCAGGAGCCGCCGCTCGCCCTCGCGGGTCTTCAGCGTCTCGGCGGCCTCCTTGAACTGCCGGTACTCGATCAGCCGCTGGACCAGCTCCTCGCGCGGATCCCCCTCGTCCTCGTCCTCCTCGCCCGGGGCCGGCAGCGGCAGCAGCATCTTGGCCTTGATGCGCATCAGCGTCGCCGCCATGACCAGGAACTCGCCCGCCACCTCCAGGTCGAGGATGCGCATCAGCTCCAGGTACGCCAGGTACTGCTGGGTGATGTGGGCGATCGGGATGTCGTAGATGTCGATCTCGTCGCGCTTGATCAGGTGGAGGAGGAGATCGAGGGGCCCCTCGAAGCGCGCGAGCTTGATGGTCACGACCTGTCGCCCGCGGAGAGGGAGCGCCTCCGCCCCCGCCGGCTCCGGCTCCGCCACGCGGACCGGCGCGGCGGGCGCGGGCGCCACCGGCTCGGTCCCGGGCGGCGCCACGGGGGACGCCTTCAGCGGCTCGCGCCGATTCACGCTTCCTCCAGCCACGGGACCTTGAGGCGCATGGCCGCGCGCGCCTCCTCCAGGGTGGCGGCGGCCACCTCCCGCGCCCGCCGGTTGCCCTCGGCCACGATGTCGCGCACCAGCGCCGGATCGGCGGCGTAGCGCTCGCGCCGCTCGCGGATCGGGGCCAGCGCGTCGCTCAGGCACTGGGCGAGATGCTTCTTGTCCGGCACGCAGGCCAGCGTCCCCGCCCGGCAGCGCGCCGCGATGTCGGCCGCCTCGTCCGGGTTGAACTTGCGGTGGTACTCGTACACCACGCAGCCGGGGTGCACGGGCGCTCCTTCCGCGTCCAGCTCGGAGAGATCGGCGTCCGGGCGTCCCGGGTCGTGGGCCCGGATCTTCTTCGGGTCCGTGTAGGCCAGCCGCACCTTGCGCGCGATCTCCTCGGGGCCGTCGGTGAGGAAGATCGTGTTGCCCGCCGACTTGCTCATGCGCCTGCCGTCCAGGCCGCGCAGCCGCGGGAAGTCGGTCAGCGCGGCCTCGGGCTCCACGAACACCGGCGACCGGTTCTGGCAGTAGACGAAGTTGAAGCGCCTCGCCAGCTCGCGCGTCAGCTCGATGTGCGGCACCTGGTCCTCGCCCACCGGCACGTGCGTGGCCCTGTAGAGGAGGATGTCCGCCGCCTGCAGGACGGAGTAGCCCAGGTGCCCGTACGAGATGGTCTGCTCGTCGAGGTGCAGGTCGCGGATCTGCTCCTTGAGCGTCGGGATCCGCTCCAGCCGAGCCTTGCTCACCAGCATGGAGAGGAGCAGGTGCAGCTCGGCGTGCTCCTTCACCTCCGACTGGATGAAGATGACGCTCTTCTCGGGGTCGAGGCCCGCCCCCAGCCAGTCGAGGATCATGTCCAGGATGTCCGCCTGGAGGCGCGAGGTGTCCTCGTAGCCGGTCGTGAGCATGTGCCAGTCGGCCACCATGTGGAAGTTGCGCCAGCCCTCGTTCTGCAGGCGCACCCAGTTCTCCAGCGCCCCGACGTAGTTGCCCAGGTGCATGCGGCCGGTCGGGCGCATCCCCGAGAGGATGCGGCCGGTGCGGGCGAGGCCGGCGCCCGTGTCGCTCACAGCGCCTCCGCGGCCCGGATCCCGAAGAGGCCCAGGCACAGCCGCACGACCGCGCGGAGCGGATCGTAGAAGAGGACGCGCGAGGTCGCCGGCGTCGAGAAGAGGAGCAGCACCACCGCGAGCCCCACGAACCGGTACTGGTGGAGGGCGAGGATGTGGCGAAGGCGGAGGAAGCGCATGAGCACCCAGGAGCCGTCGAGCGGCGGTAGGGGGATCAGGTTGAACAGCCCGAGGGCGCAGTTCCACACCACGCCCGCCAGGGCCATGTCGTGCAGCGGCACGAAGAACGAGGCCGCGCTCCCCGGGCCGGCGGCGGCCGGGGTCAGGCGCGCCAGGCCCGCGAAGCCGAGCGCGAGCAGCGCGTTCGCCGCCGGGCCGGCCAGCGCCACCTTGACGGGATCGTTGCGGGGATTCCGCAGCCGGGCCCAGTCCACCGGCACCGGCTTCGCCCAGCCGAAGAGGAACGGCGCGCGGAAGAGGAAGAGCAGGGCCGGCAAGACCAGCGAGCCCATCAGGTCCACGTGCGGGAGCGGGTTGAGCGTGAGTCGCCCCCGCTCGCGAGCCGTCGGGTCCCCGCACCAGAGCGCCACCAGACCGTGGGCCGTCTCGTGGACGATCACGCTGAGGACGAATACGGGCAGGACCAGGAAGATGGACGGGTCGAAACGCACGGTCGGGCTCCAGGCCGGCATCGAGTGGGCCCGGCCAGACTATCGAGAATGCCCCGTGGAATCAAGGCTCTGGAGGTTCAAGTACTGCATGAAGGGGCTCGGGCACCGCCGGCCCCGCCCCGCGGGCCCCCTCGCCCGTCTCGCGCTCGCGCTACCCCGCCTTCGCCTTCACCACCACCAGGGTGAGGTCGTCGCTCACGCCGCGCTCGCCGGCCCAGGCCGTGACCTCGTCCACCACGCCCTTGAGGATCTGGTACGCCGATCCGTCGCGCAGCCGCGCGAGGCACTGCTCGAGCCGGCGCGTGCCGAACTGCTCCCCCTGCGGCGACTCGGCCTCGGAGATCCCGTCCGTGTAGAGCAGGAGCACGTCCCCCGGCTGGATCGCCAGCGGCCGCTCCTCGTAGCGCGCGTCGGGCAGCACCCCGAGCGCGACGCCGCCCTCCAGCAGGTACTGCACGCTCCCGTCCGCGCGGAGGAGGAGCGGGGGATTGTGCCCGGCGTTCGAGAAGCTCAGCACCCGGTTCTGGAAGTCGAGCACCCCGTAGAAGGCGGTGACGAACTTGTCCCGCTCCGTGCTCTCGTGGAGGAGCGAGTTCACCTTGCGCATCACGGCGCGCATGGCGAACTCGTTGCGGATCTCGGCCAGCAGGCTCATGCGGAAGCCGGCCATGATGAGGGCGGCCGGGATGCCCTTGCCCGACACGTCGGCGATGGCGATCCCGACGCGCGACTCCGACACCCGGATGAAGTCGTAGTAGTCGCCCCCCACCTCGTCGTGGGGCTGCGTGGCGCCGGCCAGCTCGAAGCCGGGCACCTCGGGCGCGCGCTTCGGCAGGAACGAGGCCTGGATCTCCCGGGCGATCGCCAGCTCCTTCTCCAGCCGGCGCCGCTCGAGCAGCTCGCGGGTCAGGCGCGCCCGCTCGAGCGCCACGGACGCCTGGGCCGCGAACACGGCCAGCAGCTCGAGATGGCCCTCGTGGTAGGCGTCCTCCTGGTCGCACTCCAGGTTGAAGACCCCGATCGTGCGCCCTTCCAGCACCAGCGGCGCCGCCAGCTCGGAGCGCGTCGTCGGCCGGCTCCGCACGTAGCGGCGGTCGCGGCTCACGTCCGGCACGATCAGCGGCTCGCCGGTCTTGGCCACCCAGCCCACGATCCCCTGTCCGACCATGAGGCGGAAGCTCTCCTCGGATCCCGCGGGATAGCCGGTCTCGCGCACCAGCTCCAGCCGCTGGGTGCTGCGGCTCACCAGGTGGATGACCGCGGCGTCGTACTTCACGACCTGGCGCAGCGAGCGGAAGATCGCCTCGATCACCTCGTCCAGGTCGAGCGGCGCCGAGAGGGTCTTCGAGATCTCGAGCAGCACCTCCTTCTCCAGCGCGCGCCGCTCGGTCTCCTCGTAGAGGAGGGCGTTGTCCAGGGCGAAGGCCACGTGCTCGGCGGCCACGTCGAGGTGGTCGAAGTCCGCGTCGCTGAACGGGCCACCCTGGCGGTCCAGGCACTCGATGGCGCCGAACACGCCGCCGCGGCGAAGCAGGGGAATGACCAGTGCCGACTCGAAGGCCTCGGTCTGGCCCTTCAGCTCCGGCTGCGGGTCGCCGGCCGCCAGGCGCAGCGGCTGCTCGTGCTCGACGACCCAGCCCGCCAGCCCTTCGCCGCGCACGCGGCGGATCTCCGTCGCCAGGCCGCCGTGGTCCTCGTCGAAGACGCGCGCCACCAGCCGCTGTCCCGCGCGGCGCGCCACCCAGATGCGCACGACGCGGCAGTCCACGAGCCGCCGCACGTGGCGGCTCGCCACGCGCAGCAGGTCGCTCAGGTTGGCGTCCGCCTGGAAGGACTCGCTCGGCAGCGTGCCCAGGGCCGAGAGGGAGCGCAGCGCGGCTTCCCGCTGGCTCTCGGCGGCGCTCAGGGTCCGGGGAGAGGTCGCATCGGGCATGGCGGCGCACCGTAGCACCCGCCGCGGGCAGCCACAAGACGCGGGCGGGCGGGGCGCGCGAGACGCGCGCTCCCCGCCCGCCGTGCGTGCGCCGCTTTACCGGACGATGACGCCCCGGGTCGTGACCGAGCTTCCTCTCTGCGTCAGGCGGATGAAGTAGAGCCCCGAGGCGAGACGGCGGCCCTCGTCGAGCCGCAGCAGATGATGGCCCGGCCCCAGCTCGCCCACCTCGCGCGCGAGCACGCGTCGGCCGGCGATGTCGAGCAGCTCGAGCCGCGCGGGCGCGCGCCGCGGCAGGGTGAAGGAGACCGAGGCCCCGCGGGTGGCGGGATTCGGCCGCAGGCCCTCCACCGAGAGAAGCAGCGTCGCCGGCACCTCGAGCCAGGTCTCCCCCATCGGCGCCGCGAGGCCGCCGACGCGCAGCCGGTAGCCGTAACGATGCCCCGCCTCGACGGCGCGGTCCTCGTAGTGGAAGTAGCCGCCTCCGTCGCCTGCGAGCACCGCCACGGCCGACCACCCGTCGCCCGCGTTCCGCTCCAGCGTGGCCGCGAGCGCGGGCTCGCCCCCGAACCACGCCAGCGTGATGCGATCCATCGCCACGTCGGCCGTGGCGAGCGAGATCAGGACGGGCGTGGGCACGTGACACGTCGTGCCCGCGACCTGGCCCGCGTTCAGGGCCGAGAGGCAGGTGGCGATCTGGCCGTAGCGACTGGCGACGGCCGGATCCTCGAGGGACTGAGACTCGAGCTGTGTCAGCAGGCTCTCGAAGGTCGTGTCGGGCGCCGTGCCCCAGTCGTAGACGAACCGATCGCCGTCGTCCATGACGGCGTCGGGCAGGTTCAGGCCCGCCCACAGGGCGTAGAGCCAGGGCAAGCTGCCGTCCACGACCGCGCCGTCCTGGGCGAAGATCGGCTTGGGCGTCTCGCTGTAAGGGCGGCGAGCCACGAAGAGATACTCCCGCGCGCCGATTCCGGAGTAGTAGTCCGGCGCCCACGTCGAGTCGAAGGTCGCCGGCTGCAGGCTCGCCGGCAGGAGCGTGCCGGAGGCGTCGGTGAAGGCCCGCTCGACGAAGGCGGCATCGAGCTGGACGTTGTGGGTCGTGTCCCACACCTGGAAGTTGCAGGGGCGGAGCCCCCCGTACAGGTACCCTCGCCCCATCGGCGGCGCTCCCCCGTCGCCCCCCACCTCGAGACGGAGGTATCGATAGCACTTCTGCGTGGCGGAGTGGCTGAAGCGGATCTCGACCGTCGCGAAGGAATCCGCCTGGGTCGCGGGATCCAGGCCGCCGAAGAAGTTGAAGGCCGTGCCCGCTCCGCCGCCGAAGTCCTCGAGGCCGGCATTCACTCCGAAGAGCGCCGTGGGGTGCGCGGGATTGTCGTTCAGGTAGTCGGCCCAGAGCAGGCGTGGCCCGAGCGAATCGGGCAGGGCGAGCAGCCCGGCCACGCTCCCCCCGGGCACCCCTGGGCAGGAGAAGGCGAGATTCGGATTGAAGAAGATGGGGCTGCCGTCCGCCTCGCTCACCCCGAGCTGGCCCGCGGCCGTGTTCGCGAGGAGCGCCGCGAACTCCTGCTTGGCCTGCTGCCGGAGGTCGGGGGTGCCCGCGGGATTCACGACGCTGCAGAAGCCCGCGCTGGCCCCACCCGGCCAATTGAAGAAGCGCGACATCTCGTCCACTCGAGCGGCGACCGCATCGAGCTGTGCGCCGCTGAGCCCGCCGTCGGCGCCCGCGGGACATTGCTCGGCCCAGAACGAGGCGACGCGCGGGCAGACATCGGGCGGGAGCTGAGGGATGGTGTCGGGAGGCGTCTCGCTGCCGAACAACTCGCGCACCTGATCGGCGTAGAGGCGAAGAGCCGAGACCGAGCTCAGACGATCGGTGCCCTCCCCCATCACCACCGCGCCCACGATGACCTGCGTATCCCCGGGGGCCATGGTGAAGGGCCCCGAGGCGAGCATCATGCGCTTGTCGGCGGGGATCTGGTCCAGCCAGCCCGTGCCCGCGACGGGGTCACCGGAGTCCACGAAGCGAGTCGGCAGGCCCGTGCCCGGATCTATGATCTCCGAGCCGTCCGGATTCAGCCCCCTCATGGCGTAGTACGTGGAGGTCGTCGACGAGGGGTCGGTGCCGTTGACGAACTTCTGGAAGGTCGTCAGGCCGAGAGGGGCCGCCGCGCCTCGCGGAAGCGGGCCCTTGAGCAGCAGCGAGCCCACCGCCGGCGGGCTGCTGCCGTAGATCAGGTCGTTGTTCGTGGCGTTGTAGCAGAAGCCCAACGCGCGAGCGCTGTCGCAACCCACCAGGTCGTCCGTCGCGCCGCCCAGGTCGGGATCCATCCACAGCGCCACGTACATGTTCTTGAGCGTGTCGCCGAACGCCGTGCCCGGAGGTGGAGCCAGGACCTTGGGGTGGATGACCTGGAACTCGAGAAAGATCGTGTGCCCGAGCGCGCCCGTTCCCCAGTAGGCGTACGTGGTCTGGCGGACCTGGAGGTCCAGGGGCGGGGAGCCGCCGGCCATGTTGGTGTGCAGCGACGGGTCGGCGTCGTTGTAGACGGACCAGAGCATCTGGTCGCCCCGCACATCGGGGCCGGGCACGTCGAGTGAATCGGCCGGATTCCCCGGAGCGGGGAGCCGGTAGGAGCGCCACGGCGCGCCGTGGGGCACGGCGCCGCTCATGTACTCGCTCCACGAGTGGTGCACGAGCGGGTCCGCTCGCGGATCCGCTTGCAGCTCCGCGTCCGAGCGCGTCACGTGCGCCGTGTCCTGGGGATAGCCGCTCCAGCGCGCCACCTTGTAGACCAAGTAGCTCGGGCTGGCGGGACTGTCCCAGGATCCGTCGGGCAGGATGAGGCCGGGGCCGTACTCCTGCGAGTACTCCCCCACGACGGCCCGAGTCTGACCGTTCACCTGGGCGCCGAACCAGAGCCCCGCCGCGAACACCGCGGTCTTCGTCGTGCCCTTGGGGTAGATCAGCCCGCCGGTCCCGGTGATGAGGTCGTAGGCGTAGGCGCCGATGTTGGACAGGAACATGTTGAGATCGTTCACGTCCGCGCGGCGCTGGAGGTCCAGGTTCGTGGCGCGCGCCGGGCGCGGCGCCCGCGAGACGGGTGCCGCCGAGGCGGAGCGAAGTACGGGAGTCGCGAGAAGGAGGAGGGCGAGCACCGGGACAATGCGATCGGCACGCATGACGGCCTCCAGGATCGTGGGGGAGGAACTGGGAAAGGAGAGCATAGAGCATCGGCCGCGACGCCTCACGCAATTTCGTCGCGCTCGGCGGTCCCGCGCGGGCGAGCCGGCCGGCGTTCCAGCACGCGCTCCCGCCTTGCCGCTCCAGCGGAGCCCGGAATAGACTAGCCGCGCAAGCTGGCTCGAGCGGCCTCATCCATCCCGGGGGACCGGTGCCCGCACTCTACCTCGTCGTCTGTGCCGCGCTCGTCGCGCTCATCGGCTACCGCACCTACGGCGCGTTCCTGGCCGCCAAGGTGGCCACCCTCGACGACCTGCGCGTCACTCCGGCCCACACGCTGCGCGACGGGCGCGACTACCTCCCCATGCATCCGCTCGTGCTCTTCGGCCACCATTTCGCGGCCATCGCCGGCGCCGGCCCCCTGATCGGGCCCGTGCTGGCCGCGCAGTTCGGCTACGCGCCGGGCTTCCTCTGGCTCCTCCTCGGCTCCGTGCTGGCAGGTGGCGTGCACGACTTCATCGTGCTCGTCGCCTCGGTGCGCAGCGGCGGCCGCTCGCTCGCCAACATCGCGCGCGACCAGGTGAGCGGGCTGACGGCCTCGGCCACGGCCATCGCCATCATCCTGGTCATGACCATCGCCATCGCGGCCATGGCCCTGGTCGTGGTGAACTCCCTGAAGGAGAGCGCCTGGGGCGTCTTCTCGATCCTCTGCACCATCCCCATCGCCCTGCTGATGGGCGTCTGGTCGCACAAGATCCGCCCCGGCTCCATCAAGGGCTCCACCGCCTGCGGCGTGGCGCTGCTGCTGCTGGCGGTGGCGGTGGGCGCCTGGGTGCGCCACACGCCCTGGGGCGGGTTCTTCGTGCGCCCCGACCACACGATCGGCGTCGGGCTCATCGTCTACGGCTTCCTGGCCTCGGTGCTGCCCGTGTGGCTGCTGCTGGCGCCGCGCGACTACCTCTCCACCTTCATGAAGATCGGGGCCATCGCCCTGCTCGCCCTCGGCGTGATCGTGGTGAACCCGCACCTGCAGATGCCCGCGATCACGCGCTTCGCGCGCACGGGCGGCCCGATCTTCCCCGGCCCCCTCTTCCCCTACGTCTTCATCACCATCGCCTGTGGGGCCATCTCCGGGTTCCACTCCCTCATCGCCTCGGGCACCACGCCCAAGATGATCGACAAGGAGCGGCACATCCTGCCCATCTCCTACGGGGCGATGCTCACCGAGGGCTTCGTGGGCGTGATCGCCCTGATCGCGGCCTGCGCCCTGAATCCGAACGACTACTTCGCCATCAACGCGCGCCCCGAGGTGTTCGCTCGGCTCGGACTGGCCGTGCACAACCTGCCGGCGCTCGAGGTGGAGGTCGGCGAGAAGCTGGCCGGGCGTCCGGGTGGCGCCGTCTCGCTCGCGGTGGGGATGGCGCAGATCTTCTCCGCGCTCCCGTTCCTGCGCGGCTTCATGTCCTTCTTCTACCACTTCGCCATCATGTTCGAGGCGCTCTTCGTGCTGACCATCATCGACGCGGGCACGCGGGTGACGCGCTACATGCTGCAGGAGGTGGGGAGCCTGGCTCTGCCGCCGCTCAAGGAGTGGAAGGGCGTGGCGCCGGCCGTCCTCTTCAGCGCCCTGGCCGTGTGTCTGTGGGGCTACTTCGTCTGGACCGGCACGGTGAGCACGATCTGGCCCATGCTGGGAGTGACGAACCAGCTCCTCGCCGCCTTCGCCCTGGCGATCGGCACCTCGATGCTCGTCAACCTGGGGCGCGGCCGCTTCGCCTGGGTCACGCTCGTGCCCCTGGCGTTCATGTGCGTGAACACGCTGACCGCGGGTTGGCTGAACCTCGGCGTCAACTATCTGCGCCCGCAGCTCGCGGCCGGCGCGCCCGGCATGTGGGCCGCCTTCCTCCTGGCCCCCGCGGCCGCCAAGGTGCAGTGCGTCGTCACCCTGCTCGTGATGGCACTGCTGGTCGTGGTCGTCGTGGACAGCGTGCCGCGCTGGCTGCGACCGCTCCTGCGCCCGGCCCGCGTCCCCGCGACCGCCCCCGCCTCGGGAGCCATGGGTCGCTGAGCGAGCCGGCCGGTGCCCGCGGTCGGTCTACCGCGGCACGGGCGCGCGGCTCAGCCCCCAGATCCGCTGCAGCACGAAGTCGCCGATCTGGATGGCCTGCGCCCGCTGGAAGTACCAGAGCGGGAAACCGGAGAACACGGTCGCGCCGCCTTCGGCGCCGCGGTAGTAGGTCATGATCGGCAGGCCCTGCCCGGCGTTGCCCCCGGTCGCGAAGTACAACGTGTCCAGGACCGGCGCGGGTTCCTGGTCCGAGTCCGGGTCCTCGAGGATCGCGTTGGGCTTCGTGAGCACCTCGCCGGCGTAGCTCGTCTGGTAGAAGGTCGTGTTCGAGCGCAGGGGGGGCAGGGGGTCGGTCCTCGGGCTGCGGGCCGCCAGCGTGGCCGGCAGCAGCGAGTAGTCGAGGGACCCCGGACGGGCCGCGGCCAGGGCCGCGTTCTTCACCGCCCCGTAGGCCGTCTTCAGGGCGATCTCCGAGCGCCAGTGCGCCGTGTCGTACATGAGCCGGCCGACCAGCAGCTCGCCGGCGGCGGCCGAGAAGGTCATGGTCGGCGTGTCGTTGGTCCTCACGTTGAACGGCACCAGGCTGTTGTAGGCGAAGCCGCCCCCCAGGAACCAGGCCGAGCCGCCGCTCGCGCAGTAGATCGCCAGCGTTTGCGCCTGGGTGCCCGTGTACATCCAGCGCAGCACCGGCATGGGGTACTGTGCGTAGTAGGGCGGTTGCGTGAACGGCGTCGCCTGATCGGACATCCAGACCACGTGCCGGTAGCTCAGGATCACGGAGAGCGGCAGCACGCCTCGGTTCAGGGAGCGCGTCCCGAGCGTGTCGAACGTGTACCCGTTGAAGATCCCCGGCGGGCTCAGGGTGGTCACCGGGATGTAGTAGCGCCAGCGCACGCCTCCGCGCGCGTAGAGGAACGTGTCCAGCTCCGCGGCGCTGGGCCAGAACCCGCCGGGAGTCGTGGTGCTCTCGGGCCGCGCCGGCACGGAATGGTCGGGGGGAAGGCGCGTGTCGTCGACGAAGAGCAGCTCCCGGGACAAGCTGGCCCGCAGCACCCGGAAGAGGATCACGGCCAGGCTCTTCAGGCCGTTGCTGTCCTCGGCCTCGATGTAGAAGCGATGCTCCTCGAGCGAGTCGGCGCTCGTCCCGATGAACGGTCCGACGTTGGCGCCGGTCGTGCTCAGGGCCGCCCGGCTCCAGTGGCGCCAATCCGTGCTCTCGTCGCTGCGCGGCGTCTCGTCGTCCAGGCGCTCGATGTCCATGGCCCAGCGGAAGGAGCGCAGATCGGCCCCCGCCTGCGGCTGAGCGCTCCAGTGGAAGCCGATCCGGCGCCCGCCGGGGACCTCGATGCGCACGTAGCTCGAGGGGTCGGGGTTGTAGCCGCCGCTCGGGTACCCGAAGTCGAAGTACTCGTTCCACACCGTGAGCCGCGGCCCCTTCTGGCCCGCGTAGTCGCAGAGGAAGCGGAGCAAGTTCCCGTCGTACGAGAAGACCGGTGAATAGGCGCCCGCCTGGTCGAAGGCGACGACCGCGAAGACGTACTGCCGCCCCGGCGTCAGGTGCTGGACCTGCACGCGGCACGTGTCGCCGGCGAGCGAGTCCCAGCCGGCGAAGCCGGGCGCGTAGCGCTTCCGCAGCAGGTCCGGCTGGGTGAGCACGGCGTCGAAGCTGAACCCGGTCTCCGCCTCCGAGAACAGCCGGTACTTGTACTGCACCGGGCGGTGCGAGGTCCGCCCGTCCGCGTCCACCCCGGTGAAGGTGAAGGTGGTGGTCGGCGGCAGCACGGGCCAGATCAGCGGGCTGGGCTTGGGCTCCACGAACACCACCTTGGGCGCGACCGTGTACGAGAAGAAGGCCTCCACCTCCGGGCTCGAGCAGAGCCCCGCGCCATCCACGGCCTTCAGCACGAAGACGTGGAAGCCGCCCGGCCGGGCCGGCGTGCCCAGGGAATCCGGGTCGTCCGAGCGGAAGAGGAAGAGATGCCGATTCTCGCGGGTGACGACCCACGGCGTGTCGGTCGCGGCCGTCGGCGGATCCACGCAATAGAGGAAGTGATCCACGCGCCCGTCCGGATCGAACCCGCGCCAGTACAGCTCGTAGGCGTACGTGTACGGCAGCGTGGAGCTGGCGGGGGCATAGGTCAGCGTCACGGTGGGGCGCTGGTTCGGCACGGCGAGGGTGCGCAGCTTGGGGCCGCAGCCCGCGGCCAGGACGGTGACGAGCGCGAGGAGGAGAGCGGAGCGCGGGTTCCCGCGGCACAAAGCCATTGCGCTCCCCTCCCTCCCATGTCAAGCTTTGCCGAATTGCACGGTCACTGGCGGGACGCCCCCGGATCGCTCGCCCAGAGGCGACAACCCAGGTCAACAGCCGAAGATTGCGAGACTCCGAGTCTAGTGACTCCGTCCCCCGGGCCGCAAACGAAACCATGACGGGAAACGGCTGCGCCCCCGCCCCTTCCCCGCCTGCCCGGATTGCGAGCCCCGCAGCGTCGGGCCCCCGTGGCCGAGCCCGCTCAGCCGGCGGGCTCGTCCTTCTGCTCCTCGGACTCAGCGCCGGACCCGCCAGGGCCGTGCTCGACGTCGCCGACCGCGGACCCGTGCTCAATGCCGGCAACTTCACCATGCGGATCACCAACGCCGGCATCCTGGGCAACGCCTTCTACAACCAGGGGCTGTCCTTCGATCCCTCGTTCGAGTTCCCCAAGGGCTCGGGGCACGAGTGCCTGAATCACGCGGAGCTGTGGGTGGGGGCCGTGGATTCCGCCGGCCGCACCCGCGTCTCGGGCGGGCCCCTGCTGGAATGGCGGCCGACGCTGGATCCGCGCGATCGCGTGCTCACCGGCTGGGCGGGACAGCCGGGCAGCCAGCGCGGCAAGGACGACGACGGCGACGGCAAGGTGGACGAGGAGGTCTTCAACGGCAAGGACGACGACGGCGACGGGGAGGTGGACGAGGACCTGGGCTTCCCCTCGGACCAGGTCTGCGCCGCCGACTACACGGACGATCGGCCCGAGGCCGTGAACTACATGTACGGGAACGGCGAGCAACACCTGCCGCTGGGGCTCTCAGTGCACCAGGAGGCCTACGCCTGGGCGCTTCCGGGCTACGATGACATCGCCGGCGTGCAGTTCACCATCACGAACCACGGCAACCAGACCTTGCACGACGTCTATCTCGGCTTCTACTGCGATCTCGACTCGCGCGCCCGCGACGACGCCGCCGGCCACCTGGACGACATCGTCGTCCAGCGGGACTGGTCCCTGGTGATCCATGGCGCCGACGCCCGCTTCGGCGCGTTCGTGAAGCAGTGCTTCGAGCGCTACGGCGGGAGCGTCCCGGTGCTGACGGACGGGAGCGCCGCTTCGGGTCTGCCGGCCTCCGCCGTCGTGGGCCTCGGCTACACGACCGATCCGCTCGGGTACCTCACGAACGATCTCTTCCCCGGCGCGGAGGCGGCGCGCCGGGCCGCGCGCGCGCCCACCCGCGACACGAGCTTCCGCTACGCGGTCTTCGCCCAGGACCTGCCGCCCATGCAAGGCGGCCCGCCCCCCCTCGACGTGGACCGCTACCGCGCCATGCAGGGGAGCTACCCCACGGCCGCCCGGCTCGGGCAGGCGCACGACTACGCGGTGCTCGTCTCCTGCGGCCCCTTCGCCTACCTCGCCCCGGGACAGTCGCTCGACTTCGCGGTGGCCCTGATCGCGGCTCCCGCGCCCGACTCGCTCGTTCCCGCCCTGGCCAATGCCGCGCTGCTCTATCGCGGCGTCCGCCTGAACCTGATCGCCGACAAGGGCTCGCTCGGCAGCTTCCAGAACGGGACTTCGGGCATCAACGGCCACGAGGTCTGCCTGGAGCCTCCCGCAGGAATGACCTTCCACTACGACCCGCACTGCCCGACGAAATTCGTCATGGACCCCGGCTTCCGGCCCCTGCCGGCCCCGCCACCCGACGGAGGGAGCGACTCGACCTACGTGCACGGCCACTGCATCTGGACCGACGCGGACTGCGACGCCTGCACCGGCTACGACGGCGCCGAGACGGTCTTCCACTGGCTGGATCCGGGCACCGTGCCTCCGCGGCCCGCCCTGCACGTGAGCCCCGGCGACCACCGCGTGACCATCGCCTGGGACAACCAGCCGGAGATCCAGCTCGCCGCCGGGCTCGCCGGCACGGACGGCTTCGGCTTCGCGGGCTATCGCGTCTACCGGCTCTCGGATTGGACGCGGCAGTCCGAGATCCCTCCGGCCGCCGCCTGGGAGCTGATCGCCGCCTACGGCCCGGACACGTTGAACCGCGAGCTGCCTCTCGCCTCGATCACGGACACGACTCAGACCTGGGACAGGATGGCCTACGGGCGCAAGCACTACCCGATCGGCCACTATCGGATGGTTGACGAGGAGGTCCTGAACGGCTTCGACTACCTCTACGCCGTGACCACGGTGGCCGAGAAGCGCGTCAACTCGGACACCACGGTGCAGGTGGAGCGGCTCGAGAGCCCGATCGCCCCCTCCCTCGATTCGATCGTCGTGGCGCGCGCGGTGGCCCGGCCGCGGGGGGACCAGGTGTGGGTCGTGCCCAATCCCTACCGGGCGCGCGCGCCCTGGGACCGGCCGCCCGTGCCCGGCGATCCCTTCGGCCGGCACCTCGACTTCATGGGCCTGCCCAAGGCCCGGA
>JAWOLC010000034.1:0-22324 GCA_033853925.1 Candidatus Eiseniibacteriota bacterium | reverse complement strand
GTGGCCGTGGTGCCGGAGACGCTGACGAACGAGCCGACGCGCACCGCGCGCGAGTAGCCGATGACCGGCTCCCAGCGCGTGCCGCTCGCGACCAGGGTCCTTTCCATCCTCGCTCCTCCTCGCGATTGGGAACTGCCCGCGGAACCGCGGGCTACCGTACCGCGGCCAGCCGGACCCGTTCCACCAACCGGAAGGTGAGGCTTCCCTGCACGGCGAGGACGAGGCCGACGAGGATGGCGAAGGCCTCCAGATCCCCGGTATGCCGCCAGAGCACGAGCGCGTCCAGCGCCCTGCCCACGCCGGCGATGGCCGCCGCCAGGGAGCCGAGGAGGAGCAGCGGCCGCAGCACGTCCTTGGCCGGAGGCGCGAGCCGCCGCGACAGGTAGAGGAGCGTGGTTGCGCCGAATCCCACGAGCGCCGCGGCGCTCAGGCTCCAGAAGAGCGTCCAGAAGGGGCGCGACTCGCGGGCGCACCGCGCCGCCGGCCCCGCGAGCGCGAGGCCCACGAGCATGAGCAGGACGGAGGCCGCGCGAGCCGCGCCGGCCTCGAACCCGGAGGAGCGGGCGCGGCGGACCTTCATGCGCCGCCCGCCACGCCGGCCTCGGCGCCGGGCAGCCGCCCGAAGCGGCGCTCGCGCCGGCAGAACTCCGCCAGCGCCTCGTCCAGGTCGGCTTCCGCGAAGTCGGGCCACATGCGCTCCGTGAAGTAGAGCTCCGCGTAGGCGCACTCCCAGAGGAGGAAGTCGCTGAGGCGCTGCTCGCCCCCCGTGCGGATGAGCAGGTCCACGGGATGCACGGGCTCCTGGTCGTGGAGCACGAGCCCGAGCAGCGTCGCGAACTCCTCCGGCGAGACCGTGCGCGCCGCGCACAGCCGCGCCGCCCCGAGGATGGCGCCTCGCCCCGAGTAGTCGAGGGCGATGCGCAGGCGCATGGCCCGGCCCGCGCGCGTGCTCTCCTCCGCGCGCGCGATCGCCTCGACGACCGGCGCCGAGAGCCGGTCGCGCCGGCCGATGACCGAGAGGCGGATGCCGTTGGCGGCGCAGCGCTCGGCCTCGCGGGCGATCCCCTCTTGCAGCAGGTCCATCAGGGCCTCCACCTCCCGGCGCGGGCGCTGCCAGTTGTCGGAGGAGAAGGCGAAGAGCGTGAGCGTGCCCAGGCCGCGCGCGCGGGCGGCCGTGACGACGCGGCGCATGGCCTCGGTCCCGGCGACGTGCCCGGCCGCGCGGGGCAGGTTGCGGCACTCGGCCCAACGGCCGTTGCCGTCCATGATCACGGCGACGTGGAGCCCCGAGGGAGCGGTTCGCGGACGAGTACTTTGCATGGCAGAGCGGGTCTCCATGAGAAAGGGGGGATGGGCTAGCGCTCGCGCGTCGCCCGGATGAGAGCTTCCATGTGGTCGAGGTAGCGCTCGAGCGCGCGCCGGCCGGCTTCGGTGAGCCGGTACTCCGTGCGGGGCACGCGCCCGGCGAAGGACTTCTCGCAGGCGATGTAGCCGGCTTCCTCCAGCCGGCGAGCGTGGACGCTGAGATTGCCGTCGGTGGTCTTCATCAGGCGCTTCAGCTCGACGAAGGCCAGCTTCTCGCTCACCGCGAGAGCGCTCACGATGCCGAGCCGCAGGCGCTCGTGGATGACGCGATCCAGATCGGCCGTCGCCCGGGGCGTGCCGGCCGCCCCGCGCGGGCTCGCGCTCTCTCCCGTGCGCCGGGCCTTCTCCGCCGCGCCGTTCCTAGCCACCGTGCCTCCGCGCGATCAACACGCCGAACACCAGGTGCAACCCCCCGAAGGAGGCGCCGAGCACCCAGTCGCCCCAGCCCGGCGGGGCGAGCAGGGCCACCACCCCCGCCAGCATGAAGCACACGCCCATCACCGGCACGATGCGGATCGAGAAGGCCCCGCCCGTGGCCACGGCGGCGCCATAGAGCAGGAGCCAGGTCCCGGGCAACGCGGGCTCGAAGCCGGCACGGAAGAGGACCACGGTGAGGAGGGCTCCCGCCGCGAGGGGTGGCGCGAAGGAGAGCGCGAACCGCCGCCCGGGCCCGCGGAAGAGGGGATGCCCCGACAAGCCGACGGAGAGCCCGACCCGGGCTTTGCGGGCGAGGCTCACGGCCGCGACGACGAGGGCGAGCATCGCCTCGAGGAGCCAGATCGCCAGCCAGGCGCCCGCGTCTCGCTGGCCCGCCGCGAGGGCCGCGGCGCCCACCGCCGTCGCGCCGACGAAGACCATGCCCCACCCGGGCACGGCCGTGAACGAGCCGGCTTCCTCCATGGTGCGCCGGATGAAGCGCAGGTCCGCCATCGCGTGCTCGTGCAGGGCGGGCGGATCCTCGTCGTGCAGACGGAGGGGGCGCGGGAAGTTCACGGGCGAGAGTCTAGGCCTCGAGCACGGATTGGTCAAGTACTTTGCCCGGCAAATCTCGGGCGCAAGGACTGCGCGCGTGGAGTCCGGGCTGGACCTCCGCGCGCGCGGGCACCCTGCTCCTCGGCCGTTCCCGATCTCCTCGCGCGGCTAGATGCTCCCCCACTTCCTCACCCGGATGCTGCCGTTCACCGTCGTCAGCTCGAGCAGCGGGCCGCCCCTGCCGATCGCGCCCTCCAGCCTGCTGCCCACGAGGCCATGGCGGACGTGCGCCGCCCCCATGGAGAAGTCGGTCTCGATCGTTCCGGTCAGCGTCCGCGCCCGCAGATCGGCGGCCGCCTCGTCGGGCAGCTCCACGGTGATCGAGCCGTTCACGGTCTTCAGGGACACCGGTCCGCTCCCGCCCGGCCGTCCCAACCGGGCCCGCACCGCTCCGTTCACCGTCCGGGCCTCGGCCCGGCCCCGGGTCTCGACCGTGACCGCGCCGTTCACCGTGTGCGCCTCCGCGTCGGCCACGAGCCCGGTGGCCTGGACGCTGCCGTTCACCGTGCGGGCGACGAAGCGCACGCCGGCGGGCACCAGGACCTCGAAGTCCACGCTGACGTCGTTGTCGTCCACGTGCTGCTGGCTCTGGCCCCCGGGCTCGCAGGTGTTGCGCTCGCCGTGCCCGTCCGGGTACTGGACGCACAGCGTCACGCCATCCCGGTGCTCGAGCACCTGGATCGTGACGCGGGCCGGGTCGCTCCTGCGGCCGTGCTTCCAGGCCGAGACCTCGACCAGCTTCCCGGCCGAGCCGCGCGCGCGGATCTGGCCGTTCACGCCCTCGATCTCGATGGACTTCCCGGGCGCGAGGCTCCAGACACGATGGAAGTCGGCGGCGGCCGGCGCGGAGCCGACCCCGGTCGTGGCCGCCCCTTGTCCCGGTGTGGCCAGCGCGTCGCCCACGGCGAACCCCACCGATGTCGCGGCCACGACCGCGATCGCCCCGCACCTGATCCCGAACCAGCTCCTGCTCATGTCCGCCCCCTTCTCGCCTCGCGGCCGGCCGTCGGGCCGGCCCCTCCCGGGCTCAGCGCGTCTCCCGGATCCGCACGATCTTGCGCAGCTCGTGGCGCTCTCCCGGGCCGGAGCCGTCCGGAAGCTTCTCCCCCGGCCGCACCAGGCGGATGGTGCCCGAGAACGACTCGAGGTCCAGCTCGCCGCGGCCGGTGCCGAGGACGAAGTCGAAGTCCTTGCCGCGACGCATGCCCTGCACCCGCACCGGGAAGCTCGACAGGAACTCGCCGTTGAAGGTGGCCACGGAGACCGCCGCGTTCGTGCGCTCCGGCACCACGACCACGACGTCGCCCTCGTGGGTGGCGAAGTGGTAGCGCCCGTCGTCGCGGAGCGCGCCGTCGTAGAGGATCTCCCCGTTCACCGTGGACGCCTCCACGTCCGCCGAGCGGACCTGCGCGAGGCGGATGGAGCCGTTCACGGTCGAGGCCTTGATCTCGCCCTCCACGTCGCGCAGGTCCACGTCGTGGTTCACGGAGCTGGCCTCGACCCGACCGCGCGCACCCGTCACCTCCACGTCCCCGTCGATGGCGCTCAGGCGGATGAAGCGGCGCCCGCCCGCGAGGACGATGGAGCCTCGCACGGTCTCCGCTTCGACCTGCCCGTCCACGTCCTTCAGGCTCATCTCGGTGTTGATGCCCGAGAGCCGCAGGTCCATCCAGCGCGGCACCGTGAGCCGGTAGTCCACCGTCGCGGGAAACCGGGCGGCGATCACCTGGGTGCGCGCGCGCTCGGGAGCGCTCAGGTCGGGGATGCGCACGATCCTCATGGCGTGCACCTCCAGCGCCGCGGGACCGGACTCCACGGAGAGGCGCGTGCTCGGATCGTGGTCCGCCGCCACGCGGACCGCTCCCCGGTCCCAGGTGGTGACGGTGATGGATCCGCCGAAGTCGTTCAGCTCGAGACGCGCGCCGGGGCGCACCGTCACGGTCGTGTCGGTGTGCCCCGAGGCGACAGCCAGGGAGAGGAGAGTGGCGGCGGCGAGTTCCAGGATCATCTCGGTCTCCTATCCATGAGTGACGACCAGGGCGGTCGCCTGCCTCAGCACGTCCACCTTGAGCTTGAGCTGGGCCGCGAGGTGGCCGTTCAGGTACGGGCTCGCCGGATCGGCCGCCAGGGCGCGTCGGGCCTGCTCGGTGGCCCGGTCGATGGTGCGCAGGTTCTGCTCGATGATGCGGACGGTCGCCGGATCCAGCTCGCGGCGATGCTCGCGCAGGACTCCTTCCAGCTCGGCGATGGCCGCGTCGTAGCGCTGCACCTCGAAGCCCGCGAGCTGGGTCGCGGGGACGGGCGCCGCGCTGCGCGCCACGGGCGCGGGGCCGGCCGGAGCCCCCGGCCGCCCGCGGGGCGCGAGCGCCAGCCAGACCGCGGCGCTCGAGACGAGAGCGATCAGCACGCCGGCCGCGGCGAGCTGAGGAAGCGAGAGGCTCCAGCGCCGGCTCCGCCAGCGGAAGCGGCCGCCGGCGACGGCCACCGGAGCGGGCGCGGCCAGGCGCACGGCGATGCCCGGCCACAGATCCTCTTCCGGAGCGCTGGACTCCAGCGCCGCGGCCCGGCGCACGACCGCGCCCAGCTCCGCCAGGGTCTGGCGGCAGGCCGCGCAGCCCTCGAGGTGGGCTTCCAGCGCGGCCGTCTTGGCCGGGTCGAGGTCGCCGTCCAGGTAGTCGGAGAGGCGCGGGCTCCAGCGGTCGAGCGGGTCGCTCATCCCTCACCTCCCAGGTGCCGGCGCAGCAACAGGCGGGCCCGGTGAAGCTGGGCCTTGGTCGTGCCCGTGGTCACGCCGAGCGCCTCGGCGATCTCCTCGTGGCGATACCCTTCGACGTCGTGCAGGACGAAGACGTGGCGGGCCCCCGCGGGCAGCCGCGCGATGGCCGTCTCGAAGTCGAGGCCGAAGTCGTGGGCCGAGGCCCGCGCCGGCACGCTTTCGAGCACGTCCTCCTCGTCCAGGAAGCGGCGGCGACGGAGGCCCAGGGACGAGCGGCGCGTGAGCACCACGTTCACCGCCAGCCGGTGCAGCCAGGTGCCGAAGGCCGCCTCCCCTCGAAAGGTCCCGAGCTTCTGCCACGCGCGCACGAACACGTCCTGAGTCACCTCCGCCGAATCGTCCGGCCCCAGCATGCGCCGCACCAGACCGTGGATCCGCGCCACGTGGCTTCGATAGAGCCGCTCGAACGCCCGCCTGTCGCCGCTGGCGGCGAGGACGGCGTCCTCCAAGTCGGCAACCACCGGAGCCGGCACTGGCGTTCCGCTGGCGCTCGTCAGCCCGGGGCGACGCTCCATGCGATCTCTTCGACGGACGGAGTCAGGAAAGGGTTGGAACGCCGACGCCTGCCGCGCGGGCGCGGGGGCCGGGGCGCGAGGCGCGCACCCGGCTCTACGGCCGCCCCGCGTGCGGAGTTGCCGGCGACCGATCCCAACCATTCTGCCCGACCGGCTGTCTCAGGGAAAGGCGCCCGCGAAACCGCCTTGCCGCTTCCTGCGTAGGAGAGGGAGTCCGGGCGTTACGTCGTTTGGACCGGGTTGCGCGACGCGTGACGAGACGGGGAGCCGCCATGACAAGATCGTCCGAGGATGTCCCCAGCCCGGCCCGCAGGGGCCGGAGCATCGCCATCGCCCTGGGCCTGGGCGTCGTCCTGGCGCTCACCGCCCTGGCCCTCCTGGCCAACGCCGCGCTCCTGGCGATGGCGGCCTGTGCCGCCCCCGCCCCCGACCGCTTCCTCCTCCACGGCGACCGCGTCGAGATCTGCGACCTCGTCGGCACGGTACGTGTGGTTCCGGGCAGCGCGGCCGGCACCGAGGTGCTCGTGACCCGCGGGGGGCGCGACGGGGCGCGACTGCGCATCGAGAGCGCGGACGGGGAAGGCGGGCCGAGGAGCGAGGGCGCGTGGCTGCGGGTGATCTATCCCGGGCGGCGCATCGTCTATCCGCGCCTGGGCGGCTTCGGGCACACCCGCCTGACGGTGGGCAGGGACGGCTGCCTCGGCTCCGGGGATCTGGGCATCCTCTCGGCCCGGCGCGTCTCGGTCGCCTCCGGCGGGCCCGGGATCGAGGCCTGGGCCGACCTCGAGGTGCGCCTGCCCGCGGGACGCGAGTTCACCCTTCACCTCGGCGTGGGTGACGCCTCCGTCGCCGGCGTGGACGGGCGCCTGGTCCTGGACGTGGTCTCGGCTCCGGTCCGTGCCGAGGGCACGCGCGGCTCGCTCACCGTGGACACGGGCTCGGGCAGCGTCGCGCTACGGCGCTGTGAGGGCGAGCTGGTCGTGGACACGGGTTCGGGAGAGGTCACCGTCGAAGAGACGAAGGGCGGGCGCCTCCGCATCGACACCGGCTCGGGCCACGTGAGCGGCGCCCGCCTCGCCGCGGACGCGCTGGTCGTGGACACGGGCTCGGGTCACGTCCAGCTCGACGGGGTCAGCGCGCGCGACATCCGTCTCGACACCGGCAGCGGCGGCGTCCAGCTCGGGCTCGAGCGGGGTCCCGGCTCGCTGCTCGTGGACACGGGTTCCGGGAGCGTCACCATCCAGGGGCCGCCCGCTCTCGACGCCCGCGTGCGCCTCGAGACGAGCAGCGGCCACATCGAGTCGGACTACCCGCTGACCCTGCTCCACCGGGAAGATGGCACGCTCGAGGGCACGATCGGCGCCGGCCGCGGCACGATCCACGTGGACACGGGCTCGGGGGCGGTGCGACTGAAGCGGCGCTGAGGCGCCGCGCTCGCGGGGAGGCTCAGGCCGCGGCGCTCTCGCCCTTCGCGAGGAGCGCCGTGCGGCTCCCGCGGATGGGCGGGTGCGCGGTCGGCGCGAAGCCGGCCGCCGCCGCCAGGCTCAGCGTCCGCGCGAAGGCCTCCGGCGTGACGTGCCCCCTGGGCTCGGCGAGGAGCATCCGTCCCCCCGGCTGGAGCGCGCGGTACGCCTCGCCGAAGAATCCCTCCGCGCTGGGCAGCTCGTGCACCACGGCGAAGGCGAGCACGAAGTCCACCTTCCCCGCGAGGTCGTCGACTCCCAGGCGCTCCCCGACCGGCGCCCGCGCCTCGATGCGCTCGGCGAGGCCCGCCCGTCTCGCCCGGCGCCTCAGCTCCTCGAGCATGCGCGGCTGCACGTCCACGGCCACCACGCGACCCTTCGCGCCCACGAGCCGCGCCAGCTCCAAGGTGAAGAACCCCATGCCCGGCCCCGGCTCGAGCACGGTCGTGCCCGCGCGGATCAGGGGGGCGAGAATGGCGCGCGGGTCCTGGTAGAGGCGGCGCACGGGCGAGGCGAGCAGGTAGCCCGCCCACCAGGGGCAGACCCGGCTAGCCACGGGCCACGTCCAGGTAGACCTTGATGTCGTCCCGGGGCGAGCGCAGGCGATCGTAGAGGTCCGCGAAGGCCTCCAGACCCGTGACCCGGTGCGTGAAGAGCCGCTCGAGCCAGCCCGGGTACTCGGCTTCGGCCAGAGCCAGGTCGCGCACGCCGGTCTCGAAGTACTCGCGGTTCGCATTCACCGTGCCCACGGCGACCTTGTTGCCCAGCACGAAGCCCAGGTTGATGCGGTCCGCCGGCACCTCGGTGCGGCGCTGGCCCCCCGTCACGCTGGCCAGCACGAGCACGCCGTTCTTGCCCAGCGCGTCCATGGCCTCGAAGGCGAGCGGCGAGTAGCCCGTGGCCTCGAGGACCAGATCGAAGGGGCCGCGGCTCGCGGCGCCCGCGAGCAGGGTCTCGTCCTGGGTCGAGACGTAGGCGGCGCCCAGGGCCTCGACCAGGTCGGCATTCGGGCTGGGCTTGCGGTCCAGCGAGAAGACCGTGACCTGGAGGCCGCGCAGGCGAAGCACCAGCGTCGCCAGCAGCCCCACCGAGCCGGCGCCGGTCACGGCCGCGCGGCGCGGGCGCCAGACCCGCAGCCGCCGCTGGATCTCGTAGGCCTGCGCCACGCCCTTCTCCACCACCGAGAGCGGCTCGAGCAGCACTCCGACCCGCTCCAGCGAGGCGGGCACCTTGACGATGAACTCGGCGTCGTCCACGTAGCGCTCGGTGAGGAAGCCGTGCCTGAGGTTGATGCCTCGCTCGTAGTAGACGTCGTCGGTCGTCATGTCCGAGGTGCCGATCGCGTCGTAGAGCGAGTGGCCCGGCCGCCGCACCGTGGCCACCACGTGATCGCCCGCCTTCAGCTCGACGACCTGCGGGCCCACGGCGAGGACGCGCCCGAAGCTCTCGTGGCCCGTGACCAGGAAGTCGTACCCCGGCGGAGCGGCGCCGTACTCGGCCGCGTCCACCTCGCGGTCGGTGCCGTCCACGCCGACGCGCAGCACCAGCACCAGGACGCCGCGCCCCCCGGGCACCTCGTCCAGGCGAGGCTCGGGCAGCTCGACGAGGTGCGCCGAGTGGGGCGTGCCCGGCTGGACGGCGACCGCCTTCACGGCTCCTCCACCTCCACGGACGGACACGCCGCGGCGCGCGCCCGCACCGCGTCCTCGACGCAGCGCACCGCCAGCGCCGTCCAGCCGGTCTGGTGCGAGGCGCCCAGGCCACGCCCGGTCTCGCCGTGGAAGTACTCGTGGAAGAGCACGAGGTCCCGCCAGTGCGGATCGCGCGCGAAGCGCGGGTCGTCGCCGTGGCAGGGCCGGCGGCCGTCGGGGCCGGGCCGGAAGAGCCGCGCCAGCCGGGTGGCCAGCTCGCAGGCCACCTGCCCCAGCGTCATCCGCCGGCCGGAGCCGGTGGGGCACTCCACCGTGAACTCCTCGCCGTAGAAGTGGTGGTAGCGCTCCAGGGCCTCGATGAACAGGTAGTTGAGGGGGAACCACACGGGCCCGCGCCAGTTCGAGTTGCCGCCGAAGAGCCGCGTCGTGGACTCGCCGGGCTCGTACTCGACCCGATACTCCCCCCCGTCGCTGTGGAAGACGAAGGGGTGCTCGAGGTGCACGCGCGACAGCGAGCGCAGCCCGTAGGGCGAGAGGAACTCCCGCTCGTCGAGGGCCACGGCCAGCACGCGCAGGAGCCGCTCGCGCGAGGGGATGGCGAGCAGGCGGTGCGTGTGCTCGGTCGCCTGCCCCGCCTCCATGTACGAGATGTGCCTCGCCAGGTCGGGCCGGTTCTCGAGGAACCAGCGCATGCGCTTCGCGAACCCCGGCAGGCGGTCGATGACCGGCTGCTCCAGCACCTCCACCGCGAAGAGGGGGATGAGGCCGACCGCGGAGCGCACGCGCAGCGGAATGGTCCGGCCGGCGAGGCGGATCTGATCGTAGTAGAAGCCGTCCTCCTCGTCCCACAAGCCCCCGCCCCCGAAGCGATTGATCGCGTCGGCGATGGCCACGAAGTGCTCGAAGAACTTGGAGGCCACGTCCTCGTAGGCGGGATCCTCGCGCGCCAGCTCGAGGGCGATGGCGAGCATGGTGGAGCAGAAGAAGGCCATCCACGCGGTGGCGTCGGCCTGCTCGAGCGTTCCCCCCGTGGGGAGCGGCTTCGAGCGGTCGAAGACCCCGACGTTGTCGAGCCCCAGGAAGCCGCCGGTGAAGAGGTTGTCGCCCAGCGGGTCCTTGCGGTTCACCCACCAGGTGAAGCTGATGAGCAGCTTCTGGAACGTGCGCTCGAGGAACAGGCGATCCCGCGCCCCGCGCGCGCCGGTGAGCTTGTAGACCCGCCAGCACGCCCAGGCGTGCACGGGCGGGTTCACGTCGCCGAGGGCGAACTCGTAGGCCGGGAGCTGGCCGTTGGGGTGCATGTACCACTCGCGGAGGAAGAGCACGAGCTGCTGCTTGGCCAGCGCCGGATCGAGCGTGGCCAGGGGCAGCATGTGGAAGGCGAGGTCCCAGGCGGCGAACCAGGGGTACTCCCAGGTGTCGGGCATGGACAGCACGTCGCGGCTGTGCAGGTGGGGCCAGTCCCGGTTGCGCGCCCCGGCGCGGTTCGCCGGGGGCGGCGGCTGCGCGGGATCCCCTTCCAGCCACTCCCGCACGACGTAGTGGTAGAACTGCTTCGACCAGAGCAGGCCCGCGTAGGCCTGGCGCAGCACGCTTCGCTCCACCTCCTCGGCGCCCGCGGGGAGCCGCTCGGCGTAGAACTCGTCCGCCTCGGCGCGGCGCAGGGCCGCGACCCGCTCGAAATCGTGGCCGAGCGCGTCGGCCGCCAGGCTCTCGCCCGCCGCCAGGCGCAGGCGCACCTCCCGCTCGCCCCCCGCCGGCACGTCCAGCCGGTAGAGGGCCGCCGCCTTGGTGCCGCGCCCGGCCGGGTTCACCGCCTCGGCTCGGCCGCCCACGACGTAGTCGTGGAAGGCGTCCTTCACGCAGGGCGAGAGGTTGGGCGCGCCGAAGAGCCGCTGGAAGTTGGTCTCGTTCTCGGTGAAGAGCAGCTCGGGCGGGCGCCCGTCGGGGCCGCGGCCGGCGAGGAGCCGGAAGGAGCCGAGCGTCTCGTGCCGCGCCTGGATGGCGTCCTCGCCGGCGCGCTCGAGCGTGGGCCGGACCGGATACTCGCCGCCCGCGCGCCCCCAGGACCACGAGTTGCGGAACCAGAGGGTGGGCAACAGGTGGAGCGTGGCCGGCTCGGGCCCGCGGTTCGCGACGAGGACGCGGATGCAGAGGTCGTCGGGGCCGGCCTTCGCGTACTCGACCAGGACGTCGAAGTAGCGCCCCTCGTCGAACACGCCCGTGTCCTGCAGCTCGAACTCGGGGTCCTCGACGCCGCGGCGGGCGTTCTCCGCGACCAGGCGCGCGTAGGGGAACTCGGCCTGCGGATACTTGTAGAGCGCGCGCATCCAGGAGTGGGTCGGCGTCGAGTCCAGGAAGAACCAGCAGTCCTTCACGTCCTCGCCGTGGTTCCCCTCCTCGCCCGACAGCCCGAACGGGCGCTCCTTGAGGAAGGGATCGCGGCCGTTCCACAGCGCGAGCGCGAAGCACAGCCGGCACTCGCGATCGCAGAGGCCGAGCAGCCCGTCCTCGCCCCAGCGGTAGGCGCGGCTGCGCGCGTGGTCGTGGGGGAAGTAGGCCCAGACGTCGCCGTCGGCCGAGTAGTCCTCGCGCACCGTGCCCCACTGGCGCTCGGCCAGGTAGGGTCCCCAGCGCTTCCAGTTCTTCCGGCGGCGCTCGTCTTCTTCGAGCCGGCGCGATTCGGCCCCTGCCATGCGAGCCCTCCGAGGGTGGGAGATCGCCCCTTTCGATGCGCAGTGTCGCTCCGCCGTCGCCGCGGGCACAAGGGCCGCCCGACCGGGCCGCCGGAGAGGCGCCGCGCCGCGAGATCCGCGCTTGGCACGGGGGGCCGGCCGGCCGTAGTGTCGGAGGCTCGGGCCAGGGAGGACCGGGATGAGCACGACCGACAGGGAGGCGGCGCGCGCCGGGGCCGCGACGGACGGCCCGGGGCTCCATCCTCTCGAGGGCATCCCCACGCGCACGAGCGAGGGACGCCTGCGCGCCGCGGACGAGATCGAGCGCGAGTGGTACGAGACGGTCTACCGGGGCTCCGGGGACCGCCTGCCGCAGCTCACCCCGCGCGCGGTGGCGATGGGCGCGGGCCTCGGCGCCTTGATGGCGCTCACGAATCTCTACGTGGGCCTCAAGATCGGCTGGACCTCGGGCGTGGCCATCACCGCCTGCATCCTCTCCTACTCCCTCTGGCGCGGCGCCCGCGCGGTCTGGCCCGGCGCGGTGCGCAGCGACTTCAGCATCCTCGAGAACAACTGCATGCAGTCCACCGCCAACGCCGCGGGCTACTCGGTGGGCGGCACGATGGCCTCGGCCATCGCCGCCATGCTCATGATCACCGGGCGGCAGATGGGCTTCTGGACCCTGCTCGGCTGGAACGTGTTCCTGGCGGTGATCGGCGTCGCCATGGCCGTGCCCATGAAGCGCCAGATGATCAACTTCGAGCAGCTCCCCTTCCCCAGCGGCACGGCGGCCGCCGAGACGCTGCGCAGCCTCCACCTGCGCGGCGGCGCGGCGCTGCGCAAGGCCCGCGCCCTGGGGCTCGCCGGCCTGCTCGGGGCACTCGTGGCCTGGCTGCGCGACGCCACCTTCGCCTTCATGCCCTGGAACCTGCCGGCCGGGCTGCCCTTCGGCGGCCTGGCGGTCGCGGGCATTCCACTCGCCCGGCTCACCCTGCGCTGGGACATGGGCCTCATCACCCTCGGCGCCGGAGCCCTGATCGGCATCCGCGTGGGCTGGAGCCTGCTCCTGGGCGCGCTCCTCAACTACCTGGTGCTCGCGCCGCTCATGGTGCGCGCGGGCGTGATCGTCCCGGCCGTCCCCGAGCGCGGGCTCGGCTTCGCCGACATCACCCGCTGGAGCCTGTGGTGCGGCGTGCCGCTCATGGTGGTGTCGAGCCTCGTGGCCCTGGCGTTCAGCGGCCGGACGGTGGGCCGCGCCTTCACCGGGCTCGGGCGCCGCGGCGCGCGCGGCCAGGATCCGCTCGCGGCCATCGAGGTGCCCTCCTCGTGGTTCCTCGGCCTCTTCCTCTTCGGGCTCGTGGGCGCGGTGGCGATGCAGCACTGGATCTGGCACATCCCGATCCCGCTCGGCGTCCTGGCCGTGCTCCTCACCTTCGCGCTCAGCGCCGTGGCCTGCCGGGTCACGGGCGAGACCGACACCACGCCCACGGGCGCCCTCGGCAAGGTGACCCAGCTCACCTACGGGGTGCTCGCCCCCTCGAACCTGACCGCCAACGTCATGACCGCCTCCGTCACGGCCAACGCCTCCGGCTGCGCCGCGGATCTGCTCACGGACCTGAAGAGCGGCTACCTCCTCGGGGCGAGCGCGCGCCAGCAGTTCCTCGCCCAGCTCGCGGGCGTGCTCCCCGGGGCGATCACCGTGGGGCTGGGCTGGGCGCTGCTCGTGCCCAATGCCAGCGTGCTCGGCACCGAGCGCTTCCCCGCCTCCATGGCCGTGGTGTGGAAGGGAGTCGCCGAGCTGCTCTCGCAGGGTCTGGCCTCGCTGCCCGTCTCGGCGCGGGCCGGCGCGGCCGTCGGCGCCCTCCTGGGCCTCGTCCTGCCGCTGCTCGAGCGGGCCTGGCCGCGCGGCCGCCGCTTCGTCCCCTCGCCCATCGGCCTGGGGCTCGCCTTCGTCATGCCCGGCTACATCTCGCTCTCCCTGTTCGGCGGCGCGCTCCTCGCCCTGCTCGTCGAGAAGGCGCGCCCGAGGCTCGCCGACGACTACGTGGTGCCGGTGGCCTCGGGGCTCATCGCCGGCGAGAGCCTGATGGCCGTCCTGATCAGCGCCCTCATGGCCTTCGGGCTGGCGCAGAAGTGAGAGGACCGCTTCCCGGCTGCGTGCGGGACGGACCTCGAAGAGACAGGAGGTGAAGGATGCGGGCGTACCTGATGATGGCAGTCCTCGCCGGCTCGCTCGCGGGGCTGGCGCAGGCCGGCGAGCCGGCCGAGGGGATCCTGGTGAGCCCGGCCTGGCTGGCCGGGCGACTCGGCGATCCGTCCCTCGTCGTTCTCCAGGTGGCGAACCTGCGCGACGACTACGCGCGGGCGCACATCCCGGGGGCGCGCTTCCTCTGGCCCTCGTGGCTGGTGGAGTCCACCCCCGAGCGGAGCGCGGAGCTGCCGCCGGTGAAGCTCCTGCGGCGGCGGCTCGAGGACCTGGGCGTCACGGACCACAGCCGGATCGTGCTCTGCCACATGCAGGGGGACGTGACGACCGCGGCGCGGATGTACGTGACCCTGGACTACCTGGGGCTGGGAGAGCGCACGTCCATCCTGGATGGGGGGCTGGAGGCCTGGAAGGCCGAGGGGAGGCCGCTCACCAGCGACGTGCCCAAGATCGAGCACGGCAAGCTCTCGCCCCGGATCCATCCGGCCGTGGTCGTGGATCTCGCCTATGTGCAGGCGAGATACCGGGGCCCGGACGTGCACGTCGTGGACGCCCGGTCCCCGCAGACGTTCGGCGGCGCCCCCGTGGGGGGGATGCCTCGGACGGGACACATTCCCGGCGCGGTCAACGTGCCGTATTCCACCTTGACCGACAGCACCGACCGCTACCTCCCGCCGGACAGCCTGCGGGCGCGCTTCGCCCGGGCCGGCGTCACGCCGGGACGTCCGGTCATCGCCTACTGCAACGTGGGTCGGAGCGCCAGCGCGGTGTACGTCGCGGCGAAGCTGCTCGGCTACGACGTCCACCTGTACGACGGGTCGTTCGAGGAGTGGTCGCGACACCCCGAGCCGCCCGTCGAGGGCAAGACGACGAATTGAGGAGAGCGGAGGGCGACGCCCGTCCGCTCGTCCCCCGCGCTCCCGGCCGGGACCCCGGCGAGGGCGCGTCGGACGCGCGATCGAGGAGGGTGCGGATCATGGGAGTCCTCCTGCAAGCGTTCTACTGGGATTGCCCGCGGGCGGAGGACCGCGAGCACAAGTGGTGGGCCTACGTGAACGAGAAGGTACCCGAGATCGTCCGGGCCGGGTTCACGGCGCTCTGGCTGCCTCCGGCGAGCAAGGCGGCGAGCTGGGACTCGATGGGTTACGACCCGTACGACTACTACGACCTCGGCGAGTTCGAGCAGAAGGGCGGCATGCCGACGTGGTTCGGCACGCGCGCCGAGCTGGCCGACCTCCTCCGCTCGGCGCACGCCGGCGGCATGCAGGTCTACGCCGACATGGTCTTCAACCACAACAGCGGCGCCGACGAGCAGGAGCAGAACCCCCTCGACGGCCAGTCCCGCTGGACCAAGTTCAGCCCCAGGAGCGGCCAGTTCGCGCGCGACTGGACCTGCTTCCATCCCAGTCGCTACGAGGAGCGCGACCGCGAGACCTTCTGCGGCATGCCGGACCTCTGCCACCGCAACCCGCAGGTCTACATCGAGCTGATCCGGTACTGTCGCTGGCTGCTCGAGGACGTCGGCTTCGACGGCTTTCGCTACGACTGCGTGCGGGGCTTCGGCGGCTGGATGGTCCGCTCGGTGCAGGAGCTGCGCGCGAACCGCGAAGGGAAGAGCTTCAAGCCGTACGCCGTGGCGGAGTGCTGGGACAGCGACCGCGTCATCGACGACTGGCTGGGCGGGGCCGGCACCTTCTCCGAGAATCCCGCCGGCGCCTTCGATTTCCCCCTGCGCTGGCGCCTCCAGGACCTGTGCGACCGCTTCGGCTACAGCCTGCGCGATCTGACGCAACCCGGGGCGCTCGTCTGGGACCGCCCGTTCGACGCGGTCACCTTCGTCGAGAACCACGACGTCGCGCGCAGCTCGCCGATCGTCCGCGACAAGATGATGGCCTACGCGTTCATCCTGACCCACGAGGGCTATCCCTGCGTGTTCTGGCAGGACTACTTCAACTTCGGACTCGCCCAGCCGGACAACGCGAGCGGCATCGCGGCCCTCGTGGGGGTCCACGAGCGCTGCGCCGGCGGCCCCACCGACGTGCTGCACCTGGAAGACGACCTGTACGTCATGCAGCGCCCGGGGTGCGAGGGACGCGACGGCCTCGTCTTCGTCCTGAACAACCGCGGCGCCTGGAACGGGGCCCCCGCGCGGACGAAGTGGCCGGACGCGCGGCTCGTCCCCGCCGCCTGGCGCGGCCGCGAAGACGCGGGGACGCCGGAGGCCACGCGGACGGACGAGTACGGCGTGGCCACCTTCTGGGCCCCGCCGCGGGGCTACACGGTCTACGTGCCGGCGCGGGAGGCCTGAGAGCCGCGACGGCGCGGACGGCGAGAGGTGACGAAGAAGCCCGGAGCGGCGGGGAACCCCGCTCCGGGCATCGCCGTCGCTCGTGACGCTCAGCGGCCGGCCTTGAGCACCGCCTCCACGAAGTGCTGGGCCGGGATGGCGCCCTCGTAGGCGTCGTCGTCGTTGATGACGATGCGCGGCACGCCGCGCACGTTGAAGCGATCGGACAGCTCGGAGAACTCCATGGCCTCGACCATCTCCGCCTTCACCCCGTCGGCGGCCATGGCGATGTGGTTCGCCGTCTCGACCGCTTGCGGGCAGTACGGGCAGGTCGGGGTGACGAAGACGCGGATGCGCACCGGCTTCTCGAGCCCGCCGAGCCGCGCCTTGAGTCCCTCGGGCAGCTCGGACTCGCCCCGCGACACCGAGCGGATCGCGTCCAGGAAGCTCGCGAACTCGAAGCCGCCCGGCGTCCCGTAGAAGCGGATGCCGAAGTCGCGCGCTCCCGTCACCGCGATGGCCGGGGCGTCCTCGACGCCGAGCGACATGGCCTCGGCGGGCTCGCGGTCGAAATCGAGGACCCGCGCGTGGATCTGCGGGTCCACCTCCGCCATCTCGCGAACGAGCTGGACCAGGTCGCCGCAGGTGGGACAGCCCGGCTTGGTGAAGAGCGTCAGGGTGACGGGCGAAGGAAGCTCTCCCAGCGCCTTGCGGACGTCCTTGCGGAGCTTCTCGTTCAGGAGCGGCATGCTCAGCTTTCCTTCCTCGGGATCGTGCGGATGCCGAACGGCATGTAGAGCGGGCAGACGCCGACGAGGCCGGTGAGGAGCGGGATGACGCCGATCCAGCCCCACGGCGTGCGCGGGCCGAAGAAGACCAGGCTCAGCAGCGCGAGCCCGACGACCACGCGCACGACCCGATCCACCACTCCTTCGTTGACCTTCATGGGCTTCCTCCTCTCGCCCGCCGCCGCGGACATCGGCGCGCGGGCCTTTCACGGGGTAGGAGACACGGGGGAGGTGAAGGGTTCGGCGGCCCCCCGCCCGTGGCGGGGCGGCCGCGGTGAGCGGTTGCGCGGGGACCCAGGGGAGCCGCCGAGCGCCCGGCGCGCCGCCGCGCCGAGCGCGGCCGGCCCCCTTCCCCGCGGGAGCGAATACGGGCCACGACGGGCCCGCTCACTCGCCCGGCTTGAGCTTCAGCTCCTTCCACACGTCGGCGTCCACCTCGCTGGGACAGCCGTCCATCAGGCTCTGGGCGCTGGTCGTCTTGGGGAAGGCGATGGTGTCGCGGATGGACTCGCGCCCCGCCATGAGCATGACGATGCGGTCGAACCCGAGCCCGATCCCGCCGTGGGGCGGCGACGCGTAGCGGTAGGCCTCGAGCAGGAAGCCGAACTTGGCGTGCGCCTCCTCGTGCGTGAGCCCCACCACCTTCATGACCCGCTCCTGGATGTCGGGCCGGTGGATGCGGATCGAGCCCGAGCCCAGCTCCGTGCCGTTCAGCACCAGGTCGTAGAGCGTGGCGTGGACCTTCCCCGGGTCGGTCTCGAGGAAGGCCAGGTGCTCGGGCTTCGGCATGGTGAACATGTGGTGGCGGGGCGCCCAGCGGTTCGCGTCCGGGTCCCATTCGAAGAGGGGGAAGTCGCGCACCCAGAGGAAGCGCCAGTCCTTCTCCCTGCCCGCGAGGAGCGGCTCGCCGAGCTGCGTGCGCAGCACGCCGAGCGCCTTGAGCGTCGGCTCCCATGGCCCCGAGGTGTAGAGCACCGCGTCGCCTTCCCGGGCGCCGGCGGCGGCGAGCAGCTCGGCGAAGAGCGCGCCGGGAAAGACCGCCTCGGCCTTCGCCCGCTCGGCGGCGAGAACCTTGAGGAAGCCGAGCCCCGCGCCCCCCGCGGCCTTCACGACCTCCTCGTACTTGCGGAGCTGCGTCCCCGAGACGGCCGCCCCGCCGGGCAGGGTCAGGGCCACGCCCGTGCCGCCCTCGGCCGCCGCCGGCTTGGCGATCACCTGGCGCGGCGAGCGCGCCAGGATCGTGGTCACGTCGTGCAGCTCGAGAGCAAAGCGCAGGTCCGGCTTGTCGCTCCCGTAGCAGCCCATCGCCTCGCGGAAGGTGAGGCGCGGGAAGGGCCGCGGAATCTCGACCCCGAGCACCTCCCGCCACATCTCGACCACGAGCCCCTCCACCGCCTCGAAGACCTGCTCCTCGTCCACGAAGCTCATCTCTAAGTCGATCTGCGTGTGCTCGGGCTGGCGGTCGGCACGCAGAGCCTCGTCGCGCAGGCAGCGAGCGAGCTGGAAGTAGCGATCCACGCCGGCGATCATCAGCGTCTGCTTGTAGAGCTGGGGCGACTGCGGCAACGCGTAGAAACGGCCCGGATGGACGCGGCTCGGCACGACGTAGTCGCGCGCCCCCTCGGGCGTCTGCTTCACGAGCATGGGCGTCTCGACCTCGAGGAAGCCCCGGCTCGAGAGGTGGGCCCGGGCCGCCTGCGCGGCCCGATGGCGCAGCACCAGCACCCGCGAGAGATCGGGGCGCCTCAGGTCCAGGTAGCGGTAGCGCAGCCGCACCTCCTCGCTCGCCAGGTTGGCGGGGTCGCTCGGCACGAAGGGCAGCGAGTCGGCCGACGCCAGGATCTTCAGCTCGCGCACGTCCACCTCGATCGCCCCCGTCGCCAGCTCGGGGTTCACCGCCTCGGGCGGGCGCTCGACCACCGGCCCGCGCACGGCGATCACCCACTCGAGGCCGAGGCTCGCCGCGCGCGCGAGCAGCTCGGCGCCGCCCTTCTCGGGGCGGAAGACGACCTGGGTGAGGCCGAAGCGGTCACGCAGGTCCACGAACAGCACGCCGCCGTGGTCGCGCAGACGGTGCACCCAGCCCATCAGCGTGACGCCCGTGCCCGCATCCGGCGGGCCCAGCTCGCCGCAGGTGTGCGTGCGCCGCCAGCCGCCGAGGTCCTCGAGCGCGACGCCCGCAGACTCCGTCATCGCTCCTCTCCTTCTCCGCCTCGCGCGCCCGCCGCCGCCGGCCGCGCGAGCCGCGCCTCCAGCGCCGCCTCGAGATCGGCGCGGGCCACGGTCTCCTGGGCGCCGCTCGCCAGATCCTTCAGGACGACCTGCCCGCGCGGCCACTCCTCCTCGCCCGCGATGACGAGCAGGGCCGCGCCGCCCTTGCCGGCGGCCTTCATCTGGGCGCCGAAGCCGCGCGCCTCGAGGTCCAGGTCCACGACGAAGCGCCGGCGCAGCTCGCGCACCAGGGCGATCGCCGCCGATCGCGTGCCCTCCATGGCCGCGACATAGACCTTCGCGGGCGGCGCCGGCAGCGGCGCGGCGCGCTGCTCCAGCGCCAGGATCGCGCGGTCCAGCCCGATCGAGAACCCCACCCCCGGCGTGGGTGGCCCGCCCAGGGTCTCGACCAGGCCGTCGTAGCGGCCGCCCCCCCCGAGGGCGCTCTGGGCGCCGAGGGAGCGATCGTGCACCTCGAAGGCGGTGCGCGTGTAGTAGTCGAGCCCGCGTACGAGCCCGTGGTCGATCTCGCAGGCGATGCCCGCGGCCTCGAGGCCGGCGCGAACCGCCTCCCAATGGGAGCGGCTCTCGGGATCGAGCACGTCGAGCAGGCGCGGCATGGGATCGAGGGGAACGCTCTTCCCCGCCAGCACCGCCAGGTCCTCGGGGTCCTTCGTGTCGAGGACGCGCAGGGGATTCGTCTCGAGCCGCCGCCGCGAGTCCTCGCTCAACCGCGCCCGCGCGGGCTCGAGCCAGGCGCGGAGCCGGTCGCCGTACGCGCGCCGCGTCTCCGGCGTCCCCACGCTGTTCAGGGCCACGACGAGCCCCGAGAACCCCCAGGCCTCGAAGATGTCCACGAAGAGCGCGATCATCTCCACGTCCGCGCCGGCGGCGGCCGTGCCGAGGATCTCGGCGCCGATCTGCCAGAACTGCCGGTAGCGGCCCTTCTGCGGGCGGCCGTAGCGGAACATCGGGCCCGCGTACCAGAGGCGATGGATGCGGCCCCGCGCGGCGAGGCCGTGCTCGAGGTAGGCGCGACACACCGGGGCCGTGCCCTCGGGGCGCAGCGCGAGGTCGCGATCGCCCAGGTCGCGGAAGCGGTACATCTCCTTCTGGACGACGTCGCTCGACTCGCCGGAGGTCCGGGCGAACAGCTCGAAGTCCTCGAAGAGCGGGGTGCGGATCTCGCGATAGCCGTAGCGCTCGAGGACGCCGCGCGCGCGCGCCTCGGCCCACTGCCAGCGCTCGAGATCGTGCGGGAGCAGGTCACGGGTGCCGCGCGGAGCCTGAAACCTTGGCGCCATCCCCTAGCCTCTCGCGAACAGGCCGTAGACGAACTGGCCGATGATGCCACCCCCGAGGTCGGCGAGGAAGTCGAAGAAGTCGCACTGCCGGCCGGGGATCAACCGCTGGAAGTTCTCGTCGGCCGCGCCCACGATGACGATCAGCCCGATCGCGATCACCCCGGCGAAGAGCGGCCGGCTCACGCGCAGCGTCGCGCGCAGCGAGCGGGTGAGGAGCGCGCCCAGGACCAGGTACTCGCCGAGGTGCATGAGCTTGTCGGCGTCGGTGAAGTGCAGCGGCGGCCGCAGATCGGGTTGGGCGCTGATGGTGAAGACGGCGGTGAGGTAGGCGAGCACGGGCAGCCAGTAGCCCATGAAGAGGACGAAGAACCGGCGTTCGGGCGGACGGCTGGGCAAGCGGGGTTCCTCCGACGACTCAGCTCACGGCGCACGAGGGCAGGGCAGGATAGCATGCGACCTCGGTCGCGTCATTTTGCGGCTTGACGCTGCGCGGGCGCGTCCGTAGATTACTCGGGCCTTTCTGCCCGCGTGCCCCGATGGTCGGCGCGCGCGCACTGCGCCGCTAGCTCAACTGGCAGAGCAACTGACTCTTAAGGACCTCCCCGCACGTTCCGCCGCAGACCCGCTGAGTCCCGCTCCGACCCGACGTAGCCCGCTTGTTCCTGTGGTGACGCCACTTCCGGCGCGAGCCGCTTTCCGTCGCAGTCTGCCGGAGCCGCCCGCGTCCCGGACCGACTGCCCCCATTTTTGCCACCACCCCGGGCGACCGCCACCGGAGCGGCCGTCGGCGGGCCGAGCCAGCCTTCCGGTCGTCCCTAACGCCCCCTAACGGTGGCGCGCTAATCTCCAGGCGGGCGCTATGCCGAGTAACCCTGACGCCATCACACCAACGCGGTGCGCCGAATTCGCCGAGCAACTCGAGACCGCTATCGCTCGGCTTCGCGGGTACGGCGTCTCGTTAGCCGACGACAGCCGGCTACCGAGCGCGGCGGCAGAGCTCCGCCGGACCGCGCTCGCGGGTGCTTTCCCAGAGGACGGCGCCGCGCGCCGATCCCTTCTCAGTGCTCTTCGTGATGCGACCGAGTGGTCCGCTATCAGCGAAGCCTTGCGGCCGCCGATCGAGGGCGAGTTCCTGGGAGACCTCTGCCGGGCAGTGAGAGGCTCGCTCGTGCCTCCCCCTGGGGAGATCCTTGAACCGCTCCAATTGCAGGCTCAGCTCTTCTTCGGGGCGCTCCTTGTTCAGGACGGAAGGCCGCTCGGAGCGCCGACCAAGAGGGGACAACCCGACTTCATCATTCACGATGGACTGCTGGCACACGGGATCGAAGTGAAGGCTCCGGAATCTGAGGCCGGTCTGCGCAGGGCGGTTCGGAAGGCAGACCGTCAGCTGACTCGCCTGTCGGGCGGTGGGATGGCTGTCCTCGACATCAGCCTGCTCGTTCAGCCGGCCCTTGGCGGCTGGGAGTCTCCCGATGGCACCGATGTCTGGCTGCAGGAGCGTCTCCGGCAGATCGTCTCGCCTCTCAAGGTGACGCTGCGCGAGGAAGTTGAGCGCCGCGGCTCCTGGGAACGGGGCCGCGGGATCACTGCGAGTTGCCTGATCGCGAGAGTGCAGCATTGGCTCGGCGAGGTGCCTGGATCAGCGATGTGGGTGGCATGGCGCCGGTACTATCGCACACATGGGACTCTGGCCTTCTGGCGGGCGACCATGCTCGGCGATCGCGTTGAGGGGGCTCTCCGGCAGGTGAAGCCAGACCTTGAAATCGCGTGGGAGAAGTGACGTCGCGCCCGCAGCGGCCCCGCGCGCTCTGCAGCGGGGCACGGCGGCCGCGGAGAGTGCCGGCGCGTGAGCGGCACGGGCTGCCGGACGAGCGATTATGCGCGTAATCGCAAGGCGCCGGTGCATGGCGTGCTGACGCCGGCGAGGCGGCGGACTACCGCCCGCGCCAGCTGCCGGGGCCGGCACCACTTGCCGCCGGCGGGCCAGTCCGGATGACTCCCCGAACGGGGCTAGGCCACTCCCTGGGACTTCGGCGGCCGCGGCGGCAAG
>JAWOLC010000033.1:0-13142 GCA_033853925.1 Candidatus Eiseniibacteriota bacterium | reverse complement strand
GGCTCGCGCGGCTTCGCGGCGCGCACGACGGAAACGTTCTTGCGGCGCTGCTTCTCCACCAGGTGGGAGAGCTTCACCCCGGAGAGGAATGCATACACGGTCTCGTTGAGGTCCGACCACAGGTCGTGGGTCATGCAACGCTGGTTCTCGTGGCAGTTCTCGCGGCCGCCGCACTGCGTGGAATCGAGGCACTCCTCGACGGCGCAGATGACGTCGGCGACCGAGATCGCGCCCGGGTCGCGCGCGAGGTGGTAGCCGCCGCCCGGGCCGCGCACGCTCTCGACGAGCTCGCGGCGTCGGAGCTTGCCGAAGAGCTGCTCCAGGTACGAGAGCGAGATCTTCTGCCGGGCGCTGATGCCGGCGAGCGTGACGGGACCGTCGGTGGAGTGGAGCGCGAGGTCGAGCATCGCGGTGACCGCGAATCGCCCCTTGGTCGTGAGTCTCATGGGATTCCCTGGGTGGCGCTCGTCGAAAACCCGAGCAATTTACTCAAGTATAGAAAATCCGACTGTTTCAGTCAAGATTGGTTTCGCGGAGGAAAAACCTAGCCCCGGCCGGCCGCCGCGCGACGTCCCGTATCCCCCTCCGCCTCGCCGCGCTCCAGGCTCTCCAGCCGGCGCAGGATTTCGGCCAGGCGCCCGTCCATGTCCTCGGTGCGCGAGCCGAGCGCGAGGAGCGCGCGGTTCACCGGATCGTCGAGGTCCGCGCTCACGGCATAGGCGTCGAACGCCATGCGCGCAGCCTCGGCCTTCGCGCTCGTCGATTCCACGATGCGCGCCGGAATGCCGACCACGGTCGCGTCGGCGGGCACCGCCTTCACCACGACCGAGTTGGAGCCCACCTTCGCGCCGTCGCCGACGACGAAAGGGCCGAGGATCTTCGCGCCCGCGCCCACCACCACGCCGCGTCCCAACGTCGGGTGACGCTTGCCCTTGTTCCAGGAAACGCCGCCGAGCGTGACGCCGTGGTAGAGCGTGCAGTCGTCGCCCACCTCGGCGGTCTCGCCGATCACCACGCCCATGCCGTGGTCGATGAAGACGCGGCGCCCCAGCCGCGCGCCGGGATGGATCTCGATCCCCGTGAAGAAGCGCGCCAGGTGCGAGAGGAACCGCGGCAGCACCGGCACGCGCCACAGCCAGAGCCGATGGGCGAGCCGGTGGAAGCCCTGGGCGTGCAGCCCGGGATAGCAGAGCAGGATCTCCACGACGCCGCGGGCCGCGGGGTCGTTGGCGCGGATCGTGCGGATGTCCTCGAGCAGGCGGAGCATGGCGGCGGCCTACGGGCCCACGGCCGCCGCGTCCTCGGGGAAGTCGAAGAGCGGCGTCGAGAGATAGCGCTCGCCGTGGCTGGCGAGCACGGCCACGATCAGCTTGCCGGCCATCTCGGGGCGCATCGCCACCTGCATGGCGGCCCAGGTGACGGCGCCCGAGGAGATGCCCACCATGATGCCCTCCTCGCGGCAGAGACGGCGCGAGATCTCGAAGGCGTCCTCGTTCGTGACCTGGACGATCTCGTCCACCAGGTCCAGGCGCAGCACCTTGGGCACGAAGCCCGCGCCGATCCCCTGGATCTTGTGGGGACCCGGCGCGCCGCCGGAGAGCACCGGCGAGCTCTTGGGCTCCACGGCGATGGCGCGGAAGGCGGGCTTCTTCGCCTTGAGGGCCTCCGCCACGCCCGTGATCGTGCCTCCCGTCCCCACCCCCGCCACGACCGCGTCCACGCGGCCCTCGGTGTCGTCCCAGATCTCCACCGCGGTCGTCTCGCGATGGATCTGCGGATTCGCCGGGTTCTCGAACTGCCCGATGACGATCGAGCCGGGCGTCCCGCGCTTCAGCTCCTCGGCCTTGGCGATCGCCCCGGCCATCCCCTTGCTGCCTTCGGTGAGCACGAGTCTCGCGCCCAGCGCCAGCAGGATCTTGCGCCGCTCGACCGACATCGTGTCGGGCATGGTGAGCACGAGCCGGATGCCCTTCGCCGCGCAGATGAAGGCGAGCCCGATGCCGGTGTTCCCCGAGGTGGGCTCGATCACCGTGGTCTCCCCCGGGCGGACGACGCCGCGGGCGAGGGCGTCGCGAATCATCGAGAGGCCGATGCGATCCTTGACGGAGGACATCGGATTGAAGGACTCGAGCTTGACGACCAGCTCGGCGCGGAGCCCCGCCTGGAGCTTGGGCAGCCGGACCAGCGGCGTCCGACCGATGGTGTCCACGATGCTGTCGTAGATGGGAGGCATGCTCTTGAACCCTCCGAGGCCTGGGAGATCGCCGGCGTGCCGGTCCGGGTCCGGCGTCACGTCCTCAATCTAGGCGCGTCGTCCGGCGCGCGCCACCTCGACGAGCGGGCGTCGCCCGCGGCCAGGCGAAGGCGGAGGGCCGACGGGTCCGACCCCGCAGCGTCCCCCCGGGCCTACTGCCCTCCCGCGCCCTTCTCGGCCGCGATCCGCGGGGTGAGAGGCTTGAGGATGTCCGACAGCCGATCCGGCTTCCCGGGGTCGCGCGCCAGCGCCGGATACAGCTCGCCGCCGTGCCAGTCGAGACGGTACGCGCGCACGTACTCCCCGTTCTCGGCCAGCAGCTCGAGCGTCGCCGTGCCGTTCTTCCCCTCGCGCAGCGCCTCGCGGAGCCGCTCCGTGCCGAAGCGCAGCCCGTTCACGGCGAGCGGCCTCATCCCCGGGCCCAGCCCCGCCTCGGCCGCGGCGCTTCCCGGCACCACGTCGCTGATCGTGCCTTCGCGGTCGAGCACCACACCGATCGAGTAGCGCAGGTCGGCCGCCTCGTGCTCCTTCTCGTACGCGCGCTCCACCGGCCCCAGCGTGTCCGCCCAGACCAGGCGCCAGCCGCCGCCCTCGACGCCACCCAGCGGCGGGCGCGGCGCGGTGGACCGCAGGCGCGTCGCGAAGAAGCTCCGCCAGTCGTAGGGCGCGACCTGCGCGAGGGCTTTGAGCACGTCGTCGAGGACGTAGGGAACCGCAGTGGGCGCGGCTCCCGCCGGCGCGCCCTTGCCTCGCGCGGCCCCGGCCGAGGCGCCGAAGAAGAGGCGGCAGAAGTCGTCGAGCGAGCGCTTGCCACCCGTCCGCTCGCGGATGAGGACGTCCGCCTCGAGCCAGACGAGCACGCCCTCATCGTAGAAGTCCACGCTCCGCCGCCAGGTCGCCCACGCCTCGGGCGCCCCGTAGAGGATCTGCGCCTCGTCGGCCGTGTCCTGGAGCGGCCGCCAGGTGCGGCCCGGCCGCTTGTCGAGCCAGCCGGCCGTGCGGGCCAGCTCCTCGCGGGCGCGCTCCGGCGAGACGAGCCCGCTGCGCGCGGTGAGCACGAAGTCGAGGTACGAGGTGAGGCCTTCGTACACCCAGAGGAGGTCCGTGCGCATCGGCGCGTGGAAGTCGGGGCTCAGGAGATCCGCCGGGCGCCGGTACTTACCGTTCCAGGAGTGCGCGAACTCGTGCGGCAGGAGGCCGGCGCTCGCCAGGCGCAGGTCGTCGTCCACGAACGCCCGCTCGGGCAGGCGGTCGTCGCTCGACTCGTGGTGCTCGAGCCCGTCGTGCACGACGTGGTCGCTCAGCGAGACGAGGAAGTCGTAGTGGCGGAAGTGACGGCTGCCGAAGAGGGCCAGGGTCTCGGCCACCAGCTGCTTCCACTCCGCCACCAGCTCCGGGCTCGCCGCCAGGCCGGCTTCGCTGTCGCACGCCAGGTCGGCCGCGACCGGCGGCCCGCCGGTGGGCGTGAGATCCACGCGGCGGAAGTGCTCGCCGGCGAGCCCCGGCGAGTCCACGAGGGTGGCGAGCGACACGGGCGCGAACTCGATCAGGCCGGAGCCGTCCTTCGCGCCGGCGAGGGCCGTCGCGTACGACCAGCCCGCCGGAAGCTGCAGCCAGGCGGCGACGGGGATCTCCGCCACGGGGCGCCCCTCCGGGTAGAGCACGACCTGGTTCCAGCTCAGCAGCAGCAAGGCCGCCGTGGCCCCCACCGCGAAGCTGTGCGGGCCCTGTCGTGGCAGGAGGAAGTCGAGGGTCACGTCCAGCGCGGAGACGCCCGCGGGCGCGCGGCAGTGGATGGTGTACATGTCGACGAGATCCCGCTCCCAGGCGATCGCCCGGCCGCCCGCGCTGACGTGGATTCCCGCCAAGGCCTCGAGCGGGCCCGTGGGCCCGTGCTCACCGGGGATCCACTTGGGATAGAGCAGGGCGACGGGCCCCGGACGCACCGGGATCTCGAGCCGTGCGTGCAGGAGGCCGCGCGGCGCCTCGGTGGCGTCCACGCGCACCCGGAGCGGGGGACCCGCCGCCAGGGCCGGCGGAGGAGGAGCCGCGACCACGGCCACTGCCAGGAGCAGGGCCGCCAGCTCGGGCGGGGCCGGCCGACGCAGGACGTGTGCCATGCACTCCCTCCTTTCCTCGAGCGATTGCCGCGCATGCTACGAGGCTCCCGGCCGCCGTTCAACTTCCGGCTGCGCGGGTCGTGGCGCCCGCTCCACGCGGGGCGCAAAAACTCGTTCCTGGCTCCGACCGCGGCGCTATCATGCGACCGTCCTCGCCCCGGGCTTCCGGGCATTCGGCTTCCCTCTCCGCTGGAGGTCGTCGATGGCTGCCTTCCGTCTCGTCGTCAACGGCACGGCGCACACGCTGGACGTGGATCCCGACCTACCGCTCCTCTGGGCGCTGCGGGACAACCTGGGACTCACCGGCACCAAGTTCGGCTGCGGCGTCGGCCTGTGCGGCGCCTGCACGGTGCATCTGGACGACGAGCCCGCGCGCTCGTGTCAGACCACCGTCGCGCAGGCCGCCGGCAAGCGCATCGTCACGATCGAGGGCCTCTCGCCCGACGGCCAGCATCCGGTGCAGCGCGCCTGGCTGGAGGAGCAGGTGCCGCAGTGCGGCTACTGCCACTCCGGACAGGTCATGGCGGCGGCGGCGTTGCTCGCCAAGAACCCCGACCCCAGCGACGCCGACATCGACGAGGTGATGTCGGGGAACCTGTGCCGGTGCGGCACCTACCCCCGCATCCGCCGAGCCATCCACCGGGCGGCGAAGGGAGGTACGCGATGAGCGCGACTCGCCGACGCCCGCGCGGGTCGCGGTCCCGCGAGCTGCACCCCACCCCGCCCGCCGAGGCCGCGCGGGGCCCCGCCCTCTCCCGCCGCGAGTTCCTGCGGACCGGCGCCCTGGCCGGAACGGGACTCGTCATCGCTTTCCACGTGCCCGCGCTGGCGGAGGCGGCGCAGGCGTCCGCCGGCAAGGCGGCCTTCGCGCCGAACGCCTGGCTGCGCGTCGCGCCCGACGGGGCCGTGACCGTGATCATCGCCCGCTCCGAGATGGGCCAGGGGAGCAGCACGGGCCTGGCCATGCTGGTCGCCGAGGAGCTGCACGCCGACTGGCGGCGCGTGCGCATCGAGACGGCCGTCCCCGCCCCCCAGTACGGAAACATGAGCACGGGCGGGAGCCGGAGCATCGTCTCGATGTTCGAGCCGCTGCGCAAGGCGGGCGCGCAGGCTCGCCTGATGCTCGTCGCCGCGGCGGCGAGCCAGTGGAAGGTCGCGAAGGACGCCTGCCGCGCCGAGAACGGCGAGGTCCTGGGGCCGGGCGGCAAGCGACTCTCGTTCGGCGCCCTCGCCAACGCCGCGGGGAAGCTGCCGGTGCCGGAGAACCCGCCCCTCGAGGATCGCAAGGACTGGCACCTGATCGGCACCTCGCCCGCCCGTCTCGACGGCCCGGTGAAGGTGGACGGCCGGGCCGTGTTCGGCCTCGACGTCAAGGTGCCCGGCATGCTCTACGCCGCGATCGCCCGCTCTCCCGTCTTCGGCGGCAAGCTCGGCTCGTTCGACGGCGCGAAGGCGCAGCTCGTGCCCGGCGTGCGGCGCGTCGCGGCGCTGCCGGGCCAGGGCGTGGCCGTGTTCGCCGACTCGACCTGGGCGGCCCTCAAGGGCCGCGAGGCGCTGACGGTGCAGTGGGACCTCGGCGCGCTCGGCGCCCTCCAGAGCGCCGACATCTCCAAGAAGTTCGCCGAGCTGGCCCGGCAGACCGGGCCGGTGGCGCGCAAGGAGGGCGCGGGCGCCGCCGCGGTCGACGCCGCGGCGCGCAAGCTCGAGGTGGTGTACGAGGCCCCCTACCTCGCGCACGCCACCATGGAGCCGATGAACTGCACGGCCTGGGTGAAGAAGGACTCGGCCGTGGTCTGGGTGGGCTCGCAGAACGCCTCGGGGGTGCAGGAGACGACCGCCAAGCTGCTCGGACTGCCGCCCGCGGCCGTGACCGTGCACCTGGAGCTGCTGGGCGGCGGCTTCGGCCGGCGCTCGCGGGAGGACTTCGTGACCGAGGCGGTCGAGGCCTCGCGCCTCGCGGGCGCGCCCGTCAAGGTCGTCTGGACTCGCGAGGACGACATCCAGCACGACGTCTACCGCCCCGCCACCTACCACCTGCTGCGGGCCGGCTTCGACGCGGGCGGGGCTCCGGTCGCGTGGCACCACCGCATGGTCGGCCCGGGGATCATCGCGCAGTTCGAGCCGCGAGTCCTGGAGCGGAACGGCGTGGATCCCAGCTCGACCGACGTGGCCGAGAACCTCCCCTACGCGTTCCCCAACCTGCAGGTCGAGAGCATCCTCCACGATCCCGGCATCCCCGTGTGGTGGTGGCGCTCGGTGTCCGCCTCGCAGAACGCGTACGTCGTCGAGAGCTTCCTCGACGAGGTCGCGGCCGCGGCCAAGCGCGATCCCTTCGAGCTGCGGCGGGAGCTGCTCCGCGCCAAGCCCAGGAACCTCGCCGTGCTCGAAGCCGCGGCCAGGCGGGCCGGCTGGGGCGCGCCGCTGCCGGCGGGGCGAGGGCGCGGCATCGCGGCCGTCGAGTGCTTCGGCAGCTTCGTCGCGCAGGTCGCCGAGGTGGAGGTGGCGGCGGGCGGAGCGGTCCGGGTGAAGCGCGTCGTCTGCGCGGTGGACTGCGGCACGGCGGTGGACCCCGACCAGATCGTGGCCCAGATGGAGAGCGGCATCGTCGTCGGCCTCTCGGCCGCGCTGCACGGCCAGATCACGATCGACCAGGGCCGCGTGGCGCAGGCGAACTTCGGCGACTACCCCTTGGTCACGATGGCCGAGTGCCCGGTGATCGAGGTCGAGCTGGTGCCGAACGGCGGAGAGCCGGGCGGCATCGGCGAGCCCGGCCTGCCGGCCGCCGCCCCGGCCGTGGTGAACGCCGTCTTCGCGGCGACGGGGAAGCCGGTGCGCAAGCTGCCGCTCGCCGGGGCCTAGCGCCCGCCCACGCAGGCGGGGCGCCGGTCCTCGGGGCCGGCGCCCCGTCGCGTGCTCCACGTGCTCGGCACCCGCGGACGGAGGCCGCGCCGGAGGCGGGGCGTCGCGAGGGGTTCCCGCTCCGCGCGGGAGCCCATCCTTGCTACAATGCCCGTCACCCTCGGTTGCGTGCCTCTCGTGCTCCGCCCCCGGATGCCGTCATGATTCGCGCCCTCGCCTCCCTTCGGCTCCGCCTGCTCGGTCTGGCGCTGCTCGTGGCCCTGCCCGCGCTGGGCTTCGTGCTCTACTCGGGCTTCGAGCAACGGCAGCTCGCCAAGGCCCGCAGCCTGACCGAGGCGCGGCGGCTCACCGACCTGGCCTGCGCGGACATCGACGAGGCCGTGCGCGACTCGCGCACGTTCCTGCAGTCGCTCGCCCAGGTGCCCGCGGTGCGGCGCGGCGAGATCCCGGCGACCGAGTCGATCCTGCGCGGCGTGCTGCGACAGAAGGGCAGCCCGCTGGCCACCGGGCTCTCGCTCGGGGACAACGAGCGCGCCCCCAGCCCCGGCTCCAGCCCGTACGGCAACCTCGGGTTCGCGGATCTGCAGGGCCGCGTCCTGGCGAGCGGCGTGCCCCTGCCGGGCCCGGTGAACGTCAGCGATCGCCTCTACTTCCAGCGGGCGCTGGCGACGCGCGACTTCGCGCTCGGCGAGTACCAGGTCGGCCGCATCACCGGCCGGCCGGGGCTGAACGTCGGCTACCCCGTGCTGGGCCTCGACGGCTCGCCGCGCGGCGTGGTCTTCGCCGCCATCGACCTGGGCTGGCTGAGCACCGCGCCCCAGCCGGAGCCGCTGCCCCAGGGCGCGGTGCTGCTCGTGCTCGACCATCAGGGCACGGTCCTGGCGCGCTCCCCGGGCGGCGGCCGCTGGGTGGGCTCGGTGTTTCCCGACCAGCCGCTCGTCCGCACGATCCTCGCCCGCCGCGAGGGCGTGGTCGAGGCGACGGGGCTCGAGGGCGTGGACCGCCTGTGGACCTTCCGCCCCGTGGCCGGCACGGAGAAGGCCGACGCCTTCGTGGCGCTGGGCCTGGAGACCAGCGCCATCTTCGGCGGGGCCGATCGCAGCCTGCGGGCCGCCGTGCTCGCCCTGCTGGCGGGGGCGGCGGTCGTGGCCTTCCTCCTCTCGCTGTGGGCCCGGGCCTTCATCCTGAAGCCCGTGGACACGATGGTGGCCACCACTCGCCGCCTGCGCGCCGGCGACATGGCGGCGCGCACGGGCGCGCGGGATTCGGGCGAGCTGGGAGACCTGGGACGCGCGTTCGACGAGATGGCGGAGGACCTGCAGGCCCGCGAGCAACAGCTCGAGCGGGCGGCCGCCGCCCTGCGCGCCTCGAACGAGACGCTCCAGGCCGTGCTCACCGCCTCGCCGGCGGCCATCGTCGTCCTCGACTGCGAGCGGCGGGTCAGGCTGTGGACCTCCGGGGCGGAGCGGATCTTCGGCTGGCGCGCGGACGAGATGATCGGGCAGGTGCAGCCAGCCTTCATCCCGGCGGAGCAGAAGAAGGACTCCCTCGACCTGGCCGGGCGGGCCCTGGCGGGCGAGCGCCTGGTGGACGTGGCGGTGCAGCGCGTGCGGCGCGACGGCACGACGCTGGACCTGAGCCTCTCGACCGCCCCCCTCCGCGGCCCCGACGGGGTCGTGAGCGGCATCGTCGTCGTCTACGTGGACGTGACGGCTCGCCACCAGCTCGAGCGCCAGCTCTACCACGCGCAGAAGATGGAGGCCGTGGGCCGCCTCGCCGGCGGGGTGGCGCACGACTTCAACAACCTGCTCACCGTGATCCAGGGCTTCAGCGAGATCGTGCTCCGGCGCGTCGAGCTGGATGTCGCCTCGCGCCGCGACCTCGAGGAGGTGCACAAGGCGGCGCTGCGCGCCTCGAGCCTCACGAGCCAGCTCCTGACCTTCAGCCGCCGCCAGACCACGCAGCCGCGCGTCGTGGATCTGAACGCGGTGGTCGCCGACATGACCAAGATGCTGCAGCGCCTGATCGGCGAGGACATCGAGCTGGAGACGCGCATGGGCACGCGCCTCGGCCGGGTCCGCGTGGATCCGGGCCAGGTCGAGCAGGTGATCGCGAACCTGGCGGTGAACGCGCGCGACGCCATGCCCGACGGCGGGCGGCTCGTGATCGAGACCACGAACCGCCGCTGCACCGCCGAGGGGCACCGCTGCAAGGCCGAGTGCGGCGGGGCCTGCGTGGCCCTGGCCGTGAGCGACACGGGGATGGGCATCGACGCCGAGACCCTGCCGCACATCTTCGAGCCCTTCTTCACCACCAAGGAGCACGGGCGCGGCACCGGCCTGGGGCTGGCGATGGTCTACGGAATCGTGCAGGAGTGCGGCGGCGACGTCGCGGTCACGTCCGAGCCGGGACGCGGGTCGTCGTTCGTCATCACCTTCCCGCTGGCCGGGAAGCCCGAGTCGGTCGCGGCGGAGCCGAAGCCCTCGCCGGTCGCGGCGCCCCGCTCCGGGACCGTGCTGCTGGTGGAGGACGAGGACGCGGTGCGGGCGCTCGAGCGGACGACCCTCGAGAGGCGCGGCTACAGCGTGCTCGAGGCGCGCCGGGGAGACGAGGCGCTCGAAGCCGCCGGGCGGCACGCGGGCCCCATCGATCTCGTCGTGACCGACGTGGTCATGCCCGGGATGGGCGGCATCGAGGCCGCGCGCAAGCTGCGCGCGGCGCGCCCGGGAATCCGGGTGCTCTACCTCTCGGGCTACGCGGCCGGCGCGGATGCGGGAGGCGGCGCGGGGCTCGACGGCCCCTTCCTGCCGAAGCCCTTCACCCTGGACGACTTCGCCCGCAGGGTGGGGGAGCTGGTCGAGGACTCGGGCGCCGCGAGCTGAAGAGCCGCGCGCTCGGCGCCGGCATCGCTCGGGCCCGTCGCCTTCTGCTACCCTGCGCGCGTGCGCTTCGCCCCCTTCGTCCTGGCCGCGCTGTGCGTGCTCACGCTCTTCCTCGGGCTGGATCGCGTCGGCGTGCTCGACGAGCGCGAGGCCCGCGACGCCGAGGTCGCGCGCGAGCTGCTGCGGCGCCGCGTCGTCCTGACGCCGCTCTTCGAGGACCGGGCGATCTACGAGAAGCCCCTGCCGGCCTACGCCCTCGAGGCGCTGGCGCAGTACCTGGATCCGGGCTCGCCGGTACGCTCGCGCCAGATTCGCGCCGCGGTGGCGGTGCTGCTGGTGATGGTCACGGGCGTGGCTGGCGCGCGCCACTTCGGCGCGCGGGCGGGAGTCTTCGGCGCCTCGGTGCTGGCGACGTGCGTCGCGCTGCCCCTGGCCGCCCGCAGCGACGGCACCCAGCTCCTCGGGACGCTGTGCGCCTGGATCGGCTGCGAGGGGCTGGCCGATGTCATCTTCGGCCGCGCGGGAGGTCGAGACCTGCGCCTGGTCGTGACCTACGGGGCGCTGGCGGCGGCCCTGGTCTGCGCCGGCCCGCTCACGGCCCTGTGGCCGGTGGCGGGGCTCGTCCTCTACCTGGCCCTGGCGCGAGACCGCGATGCCTGGCGGCGGGCGCGTGCGCCCTGGGGCCTGGTCCTCATGCTCGGCGTGGCCCTGCCGTGGTACGGGGCGATGATCGAGCGCCATGGCCTGGCCTTCCTCGCGCGCGTGCCCTTCTTCCCCTACGCGGTGGGACCGCCCATGCCGTGGTTCGCGGGCGTCGTCTTCGCCGCCCCGTTCCTGGTCGTCGGGTTCTACCCCTGGAGCGCCGTCCTGCCCGACGCGATGCTGCACGCCGCCACCTTCTGGCGGGTGCGCTTCCCCCTGTTGCGCATCGGCCCCGCGGGGCCCGAGCTGGTCTCCGCCAGCACGATCGAGCGCGAGCGCCGCGAGGAGGGCGCGGCCCACTTCTTCATCGCCTGCCTGCTGGCCGCTCTGGCGCCCATCCTGATCTACCCGTCACGCCCGCTCACCGCGGCCCTCCCCGCCGTGCCCGCGGCGGCGCTGCTCTGCGGGCGGATGCTCGACCACCTCTTCGAGGACCCGGGCCGGCTGGGCGGCTCGCTCACGCGCTCGACGCTCACCCTGGCCGCGGCGGGGAGCGTGGCCGCGGTGGCCTTCGCCGTGCTGGCCACCCGCCTGGGCGACGCGGCGCCGAGCCTGCGGCTGCTGGCGGCCGCGATGCTCCTGACCTCGTGGGCGCCCTTCCTCGCGGACCTCCTGCGGCGCCGGCGGCTGGCGGCCCTGCTCATGACGCTGCCGGTCGCTCTCGGCACGCCCGTCGTCGCGCTGCGCGTGCTGCCCGCCATGGAGGACTGGCTCGACACGCGCACGGCGGCCCAGGACTTCCAGGCGGTGGCGCCGGCCCAGGCGCCGCTCCTGCTGGTGAACCCGCCCCCGCCTTCGCTCCGCTACTACGCGCGCCACAACCTGGTCGTGGCCGCGCCCCGGCCCGGGGCGCTCCGCGAGTATCGCGCCGCGGACGGGATGACCTACCTGGCCTTCCGGCCGTCGCGCGAGCGGGAGGTGGCGCGCCAGGTCGAGACGCCCCTCGAGATCCTGGCGCGCACGCCCAGCCTGGTGCTGGCGCGCGTGAGGCCCGAGTAGGCTCCCCGCCCGCATTCCGCCTGGCTCGTCGGCGGGGGAGCCCGGAGCCCGGTGGCGCGCCCCGGACCCGCGATCCGCTCCGCCGTGGCGCTCAGCGCGCGGGCGCGCTCGGGGGCGGCGCGGCCCGGTCGAGCTGCGCGTACTCGGGCTCCGCCCCCGTCCAGGAGTGAGGAATGGCGAAGACCACGAGCATCACGAGCGCGGCCAGCGCCACCCAGGCCTTCGCCAGCCGCGAGCGTCCGACCGCGATGGCGGCCGCGAGCCAGCCGAGCACGACGATCAGGGTCTTGTTGTCGGTGAGGTCCTTGCCCACGGGGAAGCCGCCCCACCAGCCGCCGAAGGCGTAGTGCACGACGAGAGGGCCCAGCACGAGGCCGCCCACGACGAGCACCGCCAACGTCCAGTAGGTGAGGCCGCGCAGCGCCGCCTGGCGCCGGAAGATCTCCAGCCCCGCTCGCGCCGACAGGAGCATGGCGGCGAACATGAAGAGAATGTGGGGGATCAGGATCCCGGCGGGCACCGCGCCGGTGAAGCGGATGGCGGCCGGCCGCCGGGCGGGCAGCAGCACCGACTCGGCGCCGCGCACGAGCCGCACCCGGTACCAGAGCTTGCCCGCCGGCGGCTGGTGCGGAAGGCTGGCGACGAGCCCGTCGCCCTCGCGTTGCATGCCCACGACCGTCCAGGGCCTGGCCGACCCGTAGGGCTTCCATTCCACGTCCCCCGTCACGTCGGGGGAAAGCTCGCCGATGGCGACGCGCTGGTCGCCGGCACCCTTGTGCGTCCGCTCGAGCGTGTAGTGGATGACCGCGCCGCCGAGGGAGGCCTCGCCCGAGAGCGGCTGAGTGGGGCCGCTCAGCCGCTGCCAGCGGGCCGAGACCAGCGTGACGAGCAGGGCGATGATCCAGAGCCAGACGGAACGGTTCATGAGGGGCCTCCTCGGGTCACGGGAACGCTCGGGCCTCGGCACGGCCCGAGGCGAGCGGGCATCATACGACGAAGGGACCGTGCTCTGCCGGCGACGCCTGCGAGGACCTGCCCGGGTGGCGGGTCGCGTCTGGCAACGGTGCCGAGGGCGCGTGGGGTGGCGCCGAGCGCGGAGCCGGCAGCGAAGGCGAGCGGACGGCCCAGTCGCGGGGTGAGCAGCGAAGGACGGCGCCGCCCGGTCGCGGGGTGAGCAGCGAAGGACGGCGCTGCCCGGTCGCGGGGGGCGACAACTGACGCCGCGGGCCGCGCGACGGCGCCGAGGCGCTCAGGCCGCGCGGGAGTCCGAGTCGCGCCCCGAGCGTGAACTCGAGCCGTGAGCCGCCATGGCCCTCGGCCGCAGCG
>JAWOLC010000032.1:0-46853 GCA_033853925.1 Candidatus Eiseniibacteriota bacterium | reverse complement strand
CGCCCGACAGGATTTGAACCTGTAACCTTTGGCTCCGGAGGCCAACGCTCTATCCAATTGAGCTACGGGCGCGCGACCGACCTTTATAGCACAGCGTCCTGGACCCGTCACGCCCCCGGGCGCGGCTCCGGCGCGGCCGCGGCGCTCGCGTCGCGCCCCAGCACGCGCAGCACCTCGCTCACGTCCTTGTCGCCGCGCCCCGAGAGGTTCACGATCACGGTCGCGTCGCGTCCCAGCGCGCGGCCCTCGCGCAGCACCCAGGCGAGCGCGTGCGCCGTCTCCAGGGCCGGCAGGATGCCCTCGAGCCGCGAGAGCGCCTGGAACGCCTCCAGCGCCTCGGCGTCCGTGGCCTGCGTGTACTCGGCCCGTCCCTGGTCGGCGAGCCAGGCGTGCTCGGGCCCCAGCGCGGGGTAGTCCAGGCCGGCCGAGACCGAGTGGGTCTCGCGGATCATGCCGCGTTCGTCCTGCAGCACGAGCGTGCGCGTGCCGTGCAGGACGCCGACGCTGTGCTCGGGGATGCGTGCGGCGTGCTTGCCGCTCGCCAGGCCCAGCCCCCCCGCCTCGACGCCCACCTTGCGCACCGCGGGCTCGTCGAGGAAGGCGTGGAAGAGGCCGATCGCGTTGCTGCCCCCGCCGACGCAGGCCACGAGCACGTCGGGCAGCCCGCCCACCTGCCGGGCGAACTGCGCCCGCGCCTCCTCGCCGATCACCCGCTGGAACTCGCGCACCAGGGTCGGGAAGGGATGGGGGCCCAGCACCGAGCCCAGCACGTAGTGGGTGTCCCGCACGCGGGTCACCCAGTCGCGCAGCGCCTCGTTGATCGCGTCCTTGAGCGTGCGGCTGCCGGCGTTCACCTCCCGCACCTCGGCGCCCAGCAGCCGCATGCGCTCGACGTTCAGGTGCTGCCGCCGCATGTCCTCGCTGCCCATGTAGACCGTGCACTCGAGACCGAAGCGGGCGGCCGCCGCGGCCGTGGCCACGCCGTGCTGCCCCGCGCCTGTCTCGGCGATCACCCGGGGCTTGCCCATGCGGCGCGTGAGCAGACACTGCCCCACGGTGTTGTTGATCTTGTGCGCTCCCGTGTGCAGCAGGTCCTCGCGCTTGAGGAAGACGCGGCAGCCCGCGGCCGCCGAGAAGCGGGGCGCCTCGATCAGGGGCGTGGGGCGGCCGGCGAAGTCGCGCAGCGTCTCGCTCAGCTCCTGCGCGAAGGCCGGATCGGAGCGGGCGCGAAGGTACTCCGCCTCCAGCTCGTCGAGCGCGTACACCAGCGTCTCGGGGACGTAGCGCCCGCCATAGGGACCGAAGCGCCCGCCGGCGCCGAGGGCCTGCCGCGGCTCGCTCATCCTTCCTCCTCCTCCGCGCGCCGCGTCTCGGCGGCGCGCACCGCGGCGACGAAGCGCCGCACCTTCTCCGCGTCCTTCACTCCCGGCCGCGACTCGAGGCGCGACGAGGCGTCCACGCCGAAGGGCCGCACGCGGGCGACGGCCTCCGCGACGTTCGCCGCGTCGAGCCCGCCCGCGAGGAGCACCGCCCGCGTGGCCGCCAGCCGCGCGGCCGCCTCCCAGGGAAGGACCCGGCCCGTGCCGCCCGCCCGCTCGGGATCGGCGGTGTCGAGCAGAACCAGGTGACGGGCGTCGGGCAGCGCCCCCGCGAGGCGGCCGTCGGCGGCGACCGGCACGGCGAAGGTCACGGGCAGGGCGAAGTCCGCGGGCCAGGTGCCGGGATCCACCCGGTGGAGCTGGACGCGCGCGGCCCCCGCCTCGCGGGCCAGGGCCAGCGCCTGCTCGGGCGTGGGCCCCACGAGCACGGCCACGGTGGGTGTCCCCGGGCACGCCGCCGCGATGGCCGCCGCGGCCCCGGCGGCGATGCGGCGCGGGCTCTCGCCCAGCAGCACGCAGCCGAGCCAGTCGGCGCCTGCCTCGACGGCGACGCGGGCGTCCTCGGCTCGCGTGAGCCCGCAGATCTTGACCAGGGTCTTCGCCACGTCAGCCGCGCGCGGCCGCGGCCAGGGTGGCGAGGGTGCCGGCCAGGTCGGCGCTCGACATCAGCACCTCGCCCATGAGGACGGCGTCGCAGCGGCTCGCGCGGAGCCGGGCGAGCTGCTCGGGGCTGGAGATCCCGCTCTCGGCCACGGCCGTGACCTGCGGCGGCACGGCGGGCAGCAGCGCCAGCGACGTGCCGAGATCCACCGCGAAGGTCCGCAGGTCCCGGTTGTTGACGCCCACCAGGGTGGCGCCCGCCTCGAGCGCGCGCTTCAGCTCGGCGTCGTCGTGCACCTCGACGAGCGCGTCCAGCCCGAGGAGGCGCGCCTGACTGATCCAGACCTGGAGCCGGACGCCCGAGCACAGGGCGGCGATGAGCAGGATGCCGTCCGCGCCGCGCACCGCGGCGTCCAGGATCTGGTAGTCGTCCACCACGAAGTCCTTGAGGAGGACGGGCAGACGCGTCGCGGCGCGCACGGTCTCCACCCAGGCGAGCTCGCCCTGGAAGAAGTCGGGCTCGGTCACGACGGAGACGGCGGCCGCGCCCGCCTGCTCGTACGTGCGGGCCAGCGCCGCGGGGTCGAGGTCGGGCCGCAGCAGGCCCTTCGAGGGGGAGGCGCGCTTGATCTCGCAGAGCAGGCGCAGCGGGTTCGCCGCGCCTCCCCGGCGCAGCGCGCGCTCGAGCCGCCCGGCCGGGCGCGGCGGCCCCAGCCGCTCGCGCCGCCGGAACGCCGGCGTGTCGAGCTTCAGGGCCTCGATGCGCCGGCGGCGCGTATCCGCGATGCGCGCGAGGAAGTCGCTGCCGGCGCCGTTCATGGGCTCGATTCTAGCGCACGACCAGCGTGCCGGCGATCAGGTCGTGCAGGGTCTGCTTCTTGGTCGTGAACAGCATGACGAGGTAGCCGAGGCCGAAGGTGAGCCCGGTGACGAACGTGGCGAAGTAGCGCCCGCTCGCCCGCGCGAAGGAGATGCGCCGGCCCGCCAGGTCCGTCACCCGCAGGTCGAGGGCCATCTGCCCGAGCGAGGCCTGGCGCGAGGAGCTCTGCAGCAGGGCGAAATAGAGCCAGGTCGCGACCGTGGCCAGGAAGCCCACGAGGAGCGCGGCCCCGAGGATCGCGCCGATCGCCTCGGCGGGCGACTCCGGGTCTGGCCAGCCGTCCGCGGAGCCCGCGAAGAGCGGGAGGAGGACGAAGAAGCCGAGCGGCGCGAAGAGGATGCCCAGGAGGAGGCGGTCGAGGAGGTAGCTGGCCAGCCGGCGCCAGAAGCCACCGAAGCGCCAGGCGACGGGCGCCGCCGCGGGGGCGCCCGCCGCGATCGCGGCCGGCGCGGCGACCACCGCCGCGCCGCAGGCGGGACAGAAGGCGGCGCCCGCGGGCAGGGCCGCGCCGCAGCGGATGCAGAACATGGCTGCCTCCTCTCTCAGTCGCGGAAGGCCGCCAGGTCGGCGAGCTTCTGTGCGGCCAGCCCGCGCTCGATCGCCTCGCGCGCCCGCGCCACGCCCTCCTCCAGGTTCCTGACCGTGCCCGCCACCAGCAGGCCCGCCCCGGCGTTCAGCACGACGATGTCCAGCGCGGGCCCGGGCTCGCCGGCGAGCACGGCGCGGATCTTCGCGGCGTTGGCCGCGGCGTCGCCCCCCGCCAGCCCGGAGCGATCGGAGTTCCCCAGCCCCAGGAGCGCCGGGTTCACCTCGAACTCGCGGATGTCCCCGCGATTCAGCTCGGCCACGTGCGTGTGATCGAGCACGGTCAGCTCGTCGAGCCCGTCGAGGCCGTGCACGACCCAGGCTCGCTCGCTGCCCAGCATGTACAGGACCTCGGCGATCGGGCGCACGAGCTTGTCCGAGTAGACGCCCACGACCTGGCGCGTCGCCCCCGCGGGGTTCGTGAGGGGACCGAGCAGGTTGAACACGGTGCGGACCGCGATCTCGCGCCGCGGCCCGTTGGCGTGGCGGAGGGCGGCGTGGTAGTTGGGGGCGAAGAGGAAGGTGAGGCCCAGCACGTCGAGCGAGCGGGCGGCGCTCTCCGGCGTCAGGTCGAGCCGCACGCCCAGCGTCTCGAGCACGTCGGCGCTGCCGGTGCGGCTGGAGACCGCGCGGTTGCCGTGCTTGGCCACCGCCACCCCGCAGGAGGCCACCACGATCGCCGAGGTGGTCGAGATGTTGAACGTGCCGGCGTTGTCGCCCCCGGTGCCGCAGGTGTCCAGCAGCGGCGTGCGCTTGGTGCGGATGGGTGGCACCCGCCGGCGCATGGCCTCGGCCATGCCGGCGATCTCCTCGGGGGTCTCGCCCTTCATGCGCAGGGCCACGGCCAGCGCCCCGATCTGCGCGGGGGTCGCCTCGCCGTCCAGGATCTGCTCCATGCTCGCGAACGCCAGCTCCCGCGGCAGGTCGTCCCGGAGCACGGCGCGCGCGATGGCCGTCTGGATCATGCGGCGGTTCCCCGCCGCTGGCGGCACAGGGTGAGGAAGTTCTCCATGAGCTTGAGGCCCGGGCGGGTGAGGATGGACTCGGGGTGGAACTGCACGCCCCAGGTCTCGTGCTCGAGGTGCTTGAGCCCCATGACCTCGCCCTCGGGCGTCCAGGCGGTCACCTCCAGCGTCGCTGGCAGCGTCTCGCGCTCGACGATCAGCGAGTGGTAGCGCGTCGCCTCGAAGGGATTGTCGAGCCCGGCGAAGAGTCCCCGTCCCTTGTGCAGGATGGGGCTCGTCTTGCCGTGCATGAGACGCGGGGCGCGCACGATCGTGCCGCCGAAGACCTCCCCCAGCGCCTGGTGCCCGAGGCAGACGCCGAGGATCGGCACCTGGCCGGAGAGCCGACGGATCGCGTCCTCCGAGATGCCCGCGTCCCGCGGCTCGCCCGGCCCGGGCGAGATCACCAGGCCCTCCAGCGGCCGCGCCGCCAGCGCCTCGGGGCTGATGGCGTCGTTGCGATGCACCTCCAGCTCGGCCCCGAGCGTGCCCAGGTACTGCACCAGGTTGTAGGTGAAGGAGTCGTAGTTGTCGATGACGGCGATCACAACGAGCCTCGCTCGGCGCGCTGGACGGCCAGCCACAGCGCGCGGCCCTTGTTCAGGGTCTCGTACCACTCCGCATCGGGCGCGGAGTCGGCCACGATCCCCGCCCCCACGCCCCAGTACGCGTGCCCGGCCGCGTAGACCAGCGTGCGGATGGCGATGCACAGGTCGAGGTTGCCGTGGTAGTCGAAGTGGCCCACCGCTCCGGCGTAAACGCCCCGGCGCACGGGCTCGAGGTCGTCGATGATCTCCATGGCCCGCACCTTGGGCGCGCCGGAGACGGTTCCCGCGGGGAAGCAGGCGCGCACGATGTCGAGCGGCGAGAGCCCCGCTCGCACCCGGCCGCGCACGTTCGAGACGAGGTGCATGACCTGCGAGTAGCGCTCGACGGTCATGTACTCGTTGGTCTCGACGCTGCCGAACTCGGCGACGCGGCCCACGTCGTTCCGCCCCAGGTCCACGAGCATGACGTGCTCGGCGCGCTCCTTGTCGCTGGCCCGCAGCTCCTCCTCGAGGCGCTGGTCCTCTTCGGCCGTGCGGCCGCGCGGGCGCGTGCCGGCGATCGGGCGCAGCTCGACCAGGTCGTCCGTGCGCCGCACCAGCACCTCGGGCGACGAGCCCACGAGGCTCAAGTCGCCCAGGCGCAGGAAGTACATATAGGGCGAGGGATTCGTCACGCGCAGCGCGCGGTAGGCCTCGAAGGCGGGCTGGCGCACCGGCGTGCTCATGCGGTGCGCCAGCACGACCTGGAAGATGTCCCCGGCGCGGATGTGCTCCTTGGCCTGCTCGACCGCGGCCATGTAGCGCTCGCGCGAGGTCGTGGACATCGGCTCGGGCGGGCTCTGCCCCACCGGCGGCTCGGCCCAGGCCAGGGGCGTCTTGAGGCGCTCGACCTCGGCCTCGAGCCGGGCGACGGCGGCGTCCCAGGCCCGATCCGGCTCCTCGCCGCCGCGGGCGTGGGTCACCACCTTGAGCGTGTGGTTGACGTGGTCGAACACGCTCACCACGTCGCCGAAGAGGAACACCGTGTCGGGCAGATCCAGGTCCCGCTTGGCCTGCGCCGGCAGCTTCTCGAACCAGCGCACCGCGTCGTAGCCGAAGTAGCCCACCGCGCCGCCGCAGAAGCGCGGCAGCCCGGGAAGAGCCACGGCCTGGTGGTGGGCCAGCAGCTCCGCCAGCTCCTCGAGGGGCGGCCGCTCGCAGGCGCGGGTCACGCCGCGTTCCTGGATCTCGCAGCGCCCGCCACGAGCGGTGAAGATCAGCGACGGCCGGCTGCCGAGGATGGAGAAGCGCCCCCATTTCTCGCCGCCCTCCACGCTCTCGAGCAGGAAGGCGTGCGCCCCGTCGTCGATCTTGAGAAAGGCGGAGACCGGCGTCTCGCAGTCCGCGAAGATCTCGCGGTAGACGGGCACCAGCTTGCCGCCCGCGGCCAGGGCGCGGAACTCGGCGCGAGTCGGGACGATCATGCGGGCCTCCGCGGTCGGGCACCGGGGCGGGATCGCCGGGACGCGCTCACGCCGAGGCCTCCAGCAGCTCGCGGGCCTGGCGGCGGGTGGTCTCGGTCACCCGGTCCCCGGCGAGCATGCGCGCCAGCTCCTCGATCCGCTCCCCTCCCGCCACCGGCTCGATCCGCGCCAGGGTGCGGCCGGAGGCGACGGTCTTCCACACGCGCAGATGATGGGTGGCGAGGCAGGCGATCATGGGCAGATGGGTCACGCAGATGACCTGGCGATGCTGCGCGAGCCGCCGGAGACGCTCTCCGACGGCCCGTGCGACGATACCGCCGATCCCGGAATCTACTTCGTCGAAGAGCAGAAGGTCAACGGGGTCTTGAGCTTCGAGCGCCACCTTCAAGGCCAACATCACGCGCGACAGCTCCCCTCCCGAGACGATCCGCTGGAGCGGACGAGCCGGCTCGCCGGCGTTCGCGGTGAACAGGATCTCGATCCGGTCGCTGCCGCGCGGGCCGAGCGCCGGCTCGGCCTCGGTCGCTGGCTCCACGGCGAAGTCCAGGCGGCCGTGGGGGAAGCCGAGCGGCTTCATCTCCCGGGTGAGGCGTGCGCCCCACTCCTTGCCCGCCCCCTGCCGCCGGCGCGTGAGCAGGCGGGCGACCGCGAGGCAGGCCGCGCGCGTCTCGTCCACGCGGGCGCGCGCCTGGGCCAGCGCCCCGGCCGCGTCCTCGCCCGTGGCCAACTCCCGTCCCAGCTCCTCGCGCCAGGCGAGCAGCTCCGGCACCGCGCGCCGATACTTGCGGACGAGACGGGCGATGCGCTCGCGCCGCGCCTCGATCCGCTCCAGCCCCGCCGGGTCGGCCTCCAGCTTGGACGCGTAGTCGGCCAGCAGGCGGGCCGTCTCCGCGGCGACGATGCGCGCCTCGTCCAACGAGGGGAGCGAATCCGCCAGGCTCGGATCGAGGGCCGCCGCCTGCTCGAGCGTGCGCGCGGCCTGGGCGATCGCCTCCACGGCCGCGCCCTCGCCTTCGCTGAGCCGCGCCAGCGACTGCTCGACCAGCTCGCGCAGACGATCGGCGTGGCTCAGGCGGGCGGCCTCGACCTTGAGGGCTTCCTCCTCGCCCTCGGCGAGCTTCGCCTCGTCCAGCTCCCGCGCGGCCTCCTCCAGCCACTCGCGCCGGTCGGCGTAGGTGGCCAGCGACTGCTCGAGCACAGCCAGGGCGCGCTCCGCCCCCCGCCAGGCGGCCAGCGCCTCGCCGTAGCGGGCGTTCTCGCCCTCCAGCCCCGCCAGCCGGTCCAGGAACTCGAGCCCCGCCTCGGGCCGCAGCAGGCTCTGGTGCTCGTGCTGTCCGTGCAGGTCGGCGAGCGACTCGCACAGCTCGCGCAGCGCGGCGCGCGTCACGGGGGACTGGTTGACGAGCGCGCGGCTCTTGCCCCCGCTCTGCACTTCGCGCCGCACGATCAGGCCCTCGCCGTCGAACTCCACTCCCCAGGCGTCGAGCAGGGCCCGCACCAGCCCGGTCGCCCTCGCCGAAGGGCGGAACTCGCCCTCCACGACCGCCGCCCGGGCGCCTTCGCGCACCACCTCCGGCTCGGCCCGCCCACCGGTGAGCAGGTCCACCGCCTGCACGAGGAGCGACTTGCCCGCCCCGGTCTCGCCCGTGACCACGTTCAGCTCGGGGCCGAACTCCACCTCGGCCCGCTCCACGAGCACGAGGTCGCGGATGGTCAGGCGCTCGAGCACGGCTACATGCTCCGCCGCGTGCTCCCCTGCCAGCCCAGCTTCGTCTGCAGCGAGTGGGCGAAGGGCCGCTGCGGATTCAGCACGCAGCGCACGGCGGCGCGGTCCAGGCGGATGTGGATCTCGTCGCCCGCCGCGAGGGGGACGTGCTCCTGCCCGTCCACCATGAGGGCCGTGTGGTCCAGCGAGCCGATGAGGGTCAGGGCCACCTCGTCCTCGGGAGGCAGGACCAGCGAGCGGCTGCCCAGGGAATGGGCGCAGACCGGGGTGACGACGAAGGCTCCCACGTCGGGAGAGAGCACCGGGCCGCCGGCCGACAGGGAGTAGGCGGTCGAGCCCGCCGCGGTCGCCGCGATGAGCCCGTCCGCCACGAGGTGGCCCAGGTCCTGGCCGAGGGCGCGGATGCGCAGGTGCACGGCCGCGTGCCCGCCCGCCCCCTTCACCACCGCGTCGTTCATGGCCAGGGCGCTCGTGAGGGTGCGCCCCCGCCGCCGCACGCGCACGCGCAGCAGGCGGCGGGCCGCGATCGGCCACGTCCCCGCCAGCGCGGCCGCGAGCGCGCCGTCCAGCTCGCCCTGCTCGGCCGCGGCGAGGAAGCCCAGCCCGCCGAAGTTGACGCCGAGCAGCACGCCGCGCCGGCCGGCCAGGGCCCGCCCCCCCGCGAGCACCGTGCCGTCGCCGCCGAGCGTGAGGAGGAGCTGGCACCAGGCCGCGAGCCGCGCCAGCGGCTCCCCCTCCCGGTCGAGCGCGACGGCCAGCGCCCGCTCGAGCCGCACCTCGCAGCCGCGCCTCGCCAACCCCGTGCGCAGTCGGGCGGCCGCCCGGCGCACGCCGGGGCGGCCGACGTGGCCCAGGATCGCGATCCGGCGCAGGCGCGCGCTCACGAGTACTCGCGCTGGAGGGCGCGCACCCAGTCGATGGCCTTGCGGGCGATGCCGGCGGGGTCGAGCCCCACCTGCGCGAGGAGCGTCTCCCGCTTGCCGTGCAGCACGAACTGCGCGGGCAGGGCGATGCGCAGGAGCGGCGTCCCCGAGAGGTTGTGGCGATCCAGACACTCGCTCACCGCGCTGCCGAAGCCGCCCATCGGCACGTTCTCCTCGAGGGTCACGAGGCGCCCCACGGAGCGGGCCAGGCCGGTGAGCATGCGCTCGTCCAGCGGGCAGACGAAGCGCGCGTTCACGACCGTGGCCGAGAGCCCCTCGGCGGCCAGCAGCTCGGCGGCGGCCAGCGCCGGCAGGACCATGGTGCCCAGGGCGATCAGGGCCACGTCCCCGCCTCCGCGGAGCTGCTCGGCGGTGCCGGCGGGGATGAGGATGGGCGCGCGCGCCGGCGCCGCCGCGTCGGGAATGGCGGCGCGCGGGAAGCGCACCGCGATCGGGCCCTTCGCCTTGGGCTGCATGCGCACGGCCGTCCACAGCATGTCGCGCAGCTCGGCCCCGTCCTTGGGCGCCATCAGGGTCAGGCCCGGGATGAGCCGCAGGTAGCTCAGGTCGAAGGCGCCGTGCTGGGGCGCCCCGTCCTCGCCCACCAGCCCCGCGCGGTCCACGGCCAGCACGATGGAGAGGTTCTGCACGGCCGCGTCGTGGATGATCTGGTCGAAGGCCCGCTGCAGGAACGTGGAGTAGATGGTGGTGAGCGGCACGAGACCGTTGGCGGCCAGGGCCGCCGAGAAGGTGACCGCGTGCTCCTCGGCCATGCCCACGTCGAAGAAGCGCTCGGGGAAGCGCTGCGAGAAGGGCCGCAGCCCGGTGTTGTCCGTCATGGCCGCGGTCACCGCGACGACCTCGGGCACCTGCTCGCCGATCTCCAGCGCCGTCTCGCCGTAGACGTTCGTGTACGTCTTCTTCGTGCCCTTCGAGGCGTGGCCGGTCTCCGGGTCGAAGACGCCGACGCCGTGGAAGGTGGTCTGGTCCAGCTCGGCGGGCCCGTAGCCCTTGCCCTTCAGGGTGACGACGTGCAGCAGGGTCGGACCCTCGAAGCGCTTCAGGTCGCCCAGCGTCTCCACCAGCGCGTCGTAGTCGTGGCCGTCGATCGGGCCGAAGTACTTGAACCCCAGCTCCTCGAACAGCACCGTGGGCACGACCAGGTTCTGCAGGCCCTCCTTGATGCGGCGGGCGCCCTCGCGGGCCCGCCAGCCGGGCGGCAGCTTGCCGAGCAGCTCCCAGACGTCGTGCTCGAAGCGGCGGTAGATGCGGCTCGTCGTCAGCCGCGTCAGGTAGCGGGAGATCGCGCCCACGTTGCGGGCGATGCTCATGTCGTTGTCGTTCAGGACGACGATGAGACGGCGGTTCAGCTCGCCGGCGTTGTTGAGCCCCTCGTAGGCGAGGCCGCCGGTCAAGGCGCCGTCGCCGATCACCGCGACCACGTGCTCGTCGCCACCGCGCAGGTCGCGCGCGACGGCGAAGCCCAGGGCGGCGGAGATCGAGGTGCTGCCGTGCGAGGCCCCGAAGGGGTCGTGCTCGCTCTCGGCCCGGCGCGGGTAGCCGGCGATGCCGCCCACGGTGCGCAGGGTATCGAAGGACTCGTAGCGGCCGGTGAGGAGCTTGTGGGCGTAGCACTGGTGGCCCACGTCCCAGATGATCTTGTCGCGCGGCGAGTCGAACACGCGGTGCAGCGCGATCGTCAGCTCGACCACGCCCAGGTTGGGCGCGAGGTGCCCGGCCCGGCGGGCCACGGTCTGGATGACGACGTGGCGGATCTCGGCGGCGAGCTGCGTCACCTGCTCCCGGGAGAGGCTCTTCAGGTCGGCCGGGGAATGGATGTTCTCGAGCAGGCTCATGACAGGTACCAGACCCAGGCGAAGGCCGCGGCGATGCCGACGAGAGCCCCGATCGCCACCTCGAAGGGCGTGTGGCCGAGGAGCTCCATGAGGCGCTGAGTGTCCGCCTCGGGGTGGCTGAAGTGTTCGTCGATCAGCCGGTTCAGCAGGGCGGCCTGCCGGCCCGCGGCGCGGCGCAGGCCCGCCGCGTCGTACATGATCACCAGGCTGAAGTACAGGGTCACGCCGAAGAGCGTGGAGGTGAAGCCCTCCTTCATGCCCACGGCGGTCGAGAGCGCCGAGACCGCGGCGGCGTGCGAGCTGGGCATGCCGCCGGTCTCGAAGAAACGCCGGAAATTCCAGCGGCGGTGGGCGGCGAAGTAGGCGACGCCCTTGTAACACTGGATGAGGATGCCCAGGATGAGGGCGAGCCAGAAGGGTCCCGTAGAGCAGACTCCGGTTCGGGTCCGCGCGCCGGCCGCCGGCCGGGGCGCGTGAGGTCACGAGCGGGAAAGATACGAGCCGGAGCGGCCGCCCCGCAAGGCGGACGCGCGGCCCGTGGCCCCGGCCCGGCGCCGCGGTCGGGCCGGCGGCTCGCCTATCTCGTCCTCGTCGCCAGCGCCTCGAGCACGGCGAGCAGGCGCTCGGGTCGGACGCAGTGGGTGGTGAGGATGCTCCGCGCGGAGCGGAGGAGCGCCAGCTCCCGGCGCCGCGCCCCCGCGACCCCGGTGGCCCGCGGGAAGGTGGCCTTGCCCCGCCTCTCGTCCGTGCCGGCGCGCTTCCCCAGGCGACCCAGGGACGAGCGCGCGTTCAGCAGGTCGTCGTGGATCTGGAAGGCGAAGCCGACGAGCCGCCCCGCGTCGTCCAGCACCGCGACCGTGCGCGAGTCCGCGCCGCCCGCGATCCCGCCGAGCGCCAGGGCCGCGCCCATGAGGGCTCCCGTCTTGCGCGTATGGATGGCCTGCACGCGGGCCGCGCTCGCGCTCTTCCCCTCGGCCGCCATGTCCAGGGCCTGGCCGCCGATCAGCCCGTCCGCGCCGCTCGCGCCGGCCAGGCGGCGCACGCCCTCCACCACCCGCGCCGGCGCCACCCCCGCGCCCTCCAGCATCGCCAGCTCGGCGAAGGCGAAGGCGAGGAGCGCGTCGCCCGCCAGCACGCCGAGCGCCTCGCCGAACACCTTGTGGGTGGTGAGGCGGCCCCGCCGGTAGTCGTCGTCGTCCATGGCGGGCAGGTCGTCGTGTACCAGCGAGAACGCGTGCACGCACTCCACGGCCACCGCGGCGGGCAGCGCGCGGAACCAGTCGCCGCCCACACTCTCGCAGGCGAGCAGCACGAGGAGCGGCCGCAGGCGCTTGCCCGGGCCGAGCGCCGCGTAGCGCACGGCCTGGCGGAGCCGCGCCGGCGCGGGGCAGCGCTCGAGGAACGCGTCGCGGAAGTACAGCTCGAACGCGTCGGTCAGCGGCGCGTAGGGGAGCGCCTCGGCCTCCGCCGCGAGGGCGCGCGCTCCCGCCGACCTGCGGGCGCGGCGCGGCATCAGAAGGGCAGCTCGTCGGGCTCGCCGGGGCCCGCGGGCCCCGCCCGGCCCGAGCCGCGGGCGGGCTTCCCCGTGCCCTCGCGGTCCTCGGCCGGCGAGGACTCCAGCTCCATCGGCTCGGTCACCGGCTCGCCTCCCGCCCCCTCGGCCAGCCGCTCGATGCGCTTCTCGGCCTCGTCCAGCGTCTGGGTGAGCCGTCGCGACAGCTTCACGCCCTCCTCGTAGCGGGCGATCGACTCCTCGAGCGAGAGGCTCCCTCCCTCCAGGTCCTCGACGATGCCTTGCAGACGCTCCATCGCCTCTTCGAAGCTGAGCGACGCGGGATCGGGTGCTGCCGCCGCCGGCGCGGCTTTCTTCTCACGGGCCATCGTCCCCTCCCGGGCGCACGTCCTCGACGCGCGCGTCGGCCTCGCCGCGGGCGAACTCGATCGTGAGTCTCTCCCCTACCGACAACGCCGCGGCGGCCCGGACGAAGGTACCGTCCGGGGCGCGCACGAGGCAATAGCCCCGTTCGAGCACGAGGCGCGGCGAGAGGGCCCGCAGCCGGTCCGCCAACGCCGCGAAGCGGCTGCGGCGCGCGAGCGCCGCCTGCACGGCGGCCGCGTCGAGCTGCTCGCGCAGGGCGCCCGCCTCCCCCCGCCGCGCGGCGAGCGTGCGCGGCCAGGCACGGAGGCCGTAGCGCGAGACGATCTCGACGAGCCGCGCGCGCGCCCGGGCCAGTCCGGCGCCGGCCGCCGCGCGCGTCCGCTCCAGCAGCTCGTCCACCCGCTGCTGCAGGTGGCCGAGCGCCTCCTCCTGGCGCCGGAAGCCGTAGCGGGCGGTGAGCGCCTCGAGCCGGCGGCGGCGCTCGGCGAGCCCGGAGGCGAGCGCCCGCGCCAGCCGGTCGCGCGCCTGCTCGAGGCGACGCGCCACCTCGACGCGGCTCGGCACCGCGATCTCCGCGGCGTTCGACGGGGTCGCGGCCCGCACGTCGGCGGCGAAGTCGGCGAGCGTCACGTCCACCTCGTGTCCCACCGCCGAGATGACCGGCAGGCGGCAGGCGGCGATGGCCCGCACGACCCGCTCCTCGTTGAACGCCCAGAGGTCCTCCAGCGAGCCCCCGCCCCTCCCGACGATCAGCAGATCCACGCGCCCGTAGCGGTCGAAGCGCTCGATGGCGGCGGCGATCTCCTCCGCGGCGCCCGCGCCCTGGACCCGCACCGGGGCGAGCACGATGCGGATCGCGGGCCAGCGGGCGCGCAGCACCTTCACGAGGTCGCGTACCGCGGCCCCGACGGGCGAGGTCACCAGCCCGATCCGGCCGGGGAAGCGCGGGAGCGGCTGCTTGCGCGCGGGATCGAAGAGCCCCTCCGCGCCCAGGCGCCTCTTCAGCTCCTCGAAGGCGAGGAGCAGCGCGCCGACCCCCGCCGGCCGCATCTCCTCCACCACGAGCTGGTAGCGTCCCTGCGGCTCGTAGACCGAGACGGCCCCGAAGGCCTCGACCGCCAGGCCGTCCTGCGGCTCGAAGGCCAGGCGGCCCGCGCGGCTCTTCCACATCACGCAGCCGAGGAGCGCGGCCTCGTCCTTGAGGGAGAAGTAGAGGTGGCCGCTCGGGTAGCGCTTGAAGCCCGAGAGCTCGCCCTTCACCCACACGGCCGGGAACGCCTCGGCCAGCGTGCCCTTGATCAGGCCCGTGAGGGCCGAGACGCTGAGGATGCTCTCGGGCGCGGGCGCGAGGCTCATTCGCGCGGGCTCGCTCCCACCCCGGCGAGCGAGCCGGAGGCCGCCCGCACCAGGTTGGCGAGGAGCATCGCCACGGTCATCGGCCCGACGCCGCCCGGCACGGGCGTGATGGCTCCCGCCACCTTGGCGACCGAGGCGAACTCCACGTCCCCGGCCAGCCGGTGGCCCGTGCGGCGCGTCGGGTCGGGCACGCGGTGCGTGCCCACGTCCACGACCGTGGCCCCGCGCTTCACCCATGCCGCGGTGACCTGCTCGGGCCGGCCGATCGCGCAGACGAGGACGTCGGCCTGCGCGGCCAGCTCGCGGAGCGCCGGGCCGCTGGCGCTGTGGCCGAGCGTGACCGTGGCGTCCACGCCCTTGCGCGAGAGCAGCGCCGCCAGGGGCCGGCCGACGATGACGCTGCGTCCCAGGACGACCACGTGCCGGCCGGCGAGCGGGACCTCGTAGTGCCGGAGCAGCTCGTGGATGCCGAGCGGCGTGCAGGGCACGAACCCCGGCAGCCCCGAGGCCAGGCGCCCCACGTTCAGCGGATGGAACCCGTCCACGTCCTTGGCGGGCGGGAGGGCCTCGATCACGGGCCCCGCCTCGGCGGGCGGGGCCAGCGGCATCTGCACGAGGACGCCGTGCACCGCCGGATCCTCGCCCAGGCGGAGCACCCGCTCCACGACCGCGGCCGTGGTCGTGCCGACGGCGAGGGCCACGTGCCGGGTCTCGATGCCGGCCTCGGCGCAGGCCTCGCGCTTGCGGCGCAGGTAGATCTCGGACCCGGCGTCCTCGCCCACGGACACCAGGGCGAGCGTGGGCACCAGGCCCGCGGCGCGCAGGCGCTCGACCTCCGCGCGGGCGGAGAGGCGCACGGCCAGCGCCGGCTCCTCGCCGTGCAGCAGCCGCAGCCCGGCGGGCCGCTCCGTGGCCGGGAACGGGATCTCCAGGCGGCGGATGCCGCGCGCGCGCCCCGTGGCCGGGTCCACGGTGAGGAGCGCGCCGTCCAGGCGCCGGTCGCCGCTGGCGGGCGTCAGCCGCTGCGGCAGCAGGGTGAGGAAGCGCGCCAGCGCCGCCTGGCGATCCATGCCGATCACCGATTCGAAGCCGCCCGTCATCCCCGCGTCGCAGAGGAAGGCGGTGCCCCCCGGCAGCACGCGCTCGTCGGCGGTCTGCACGTGCGTGTGGGTGCCGACCACCGCGCTGGCCCGGCCGTCGAGGTGCCAGCCCATCGCCACCTTCTCGGCCGTGGTCTCGGCGTGGAAGTCCACGAACACGACCCGACAGCGGTCCTTCAGGGCCTCCAGCGCCTGATCGGCGGCGCGGAAGGGACAATCGGCTTCCTTCATGAAGACGCGGCCGAGCAGGCTGATCACCCCCACCGGCGTTCCGTCGGCGGCGGTGAAGACGCGCCAGCCCTCGCCCGAGGTGCCGGGCGGCAGGTTCGCCGGGCGCACCAGACGCGGCTCGGCGGCGAGGTAGGCGGCGCTGTCCTTGCGGTCCCAGAGGTGGTTGCCGCCGGTGAAGACGTCCACTCCCGCGGCGGCGAGCGCCTCGCCGGACTCGCGGGTGAGGCCGAAGCCCCCGGCCGCGTTCTCGACGTTGCAGATCACGAGGTGCGCGTCGTAGCGCTCGCGCAGCGCCGGCAGCAGCGCCTGCACGATCTCGCGGCCGGGCGCCCCGATCACGTCGGCGATGAAGAGGATGTTCAGGGCGCCCTCCTACTTCGCGTAGTCCACGGCCCGCGTCTCGCGGATCACCGTCACGCGGATCTGCCCCGGGTACTCCAGCTCCTTCTCGATGCGCCGGGCGATCTCGGTGGCGAGCGCCTGCGCGCGCGCATCGTCCACCTTGTTGTGCTCGACCATGATGCGCACCTCGCGCCCCGCCTGGATGGCGTAGGACTTCTCCACGCCGGGGAAGGTGCTGGCGATCCGCTCGAGCGCCTCGAGCCGCTTGATGTAGACCTCGAGGCTCTCGCGCCGGGCCCCGGGGCGCGCGCCGGAGATGGCGTCGGCCGCCGACACGAGCACGGGCCACAGGCTGCCGCCGGCGTAGTCGTCGTGGTGGTAGCCGATGGCCTCGAGCACGGGCTGCGGCTCGTCGAAGCGCTGCGCCACCTCCATGCCGAGCTGAGGATGCGTGCCCTCGCGCTCGTGGTCGAGCGCCTTGCCGATGTCGTGCAGCAGGCCGCAGCGCTTGGCCATCTTCTGGTCGAGTCCCAGCTCGGCGGCGATCATCCCGGTGAGGTGCGCCACCTCGATGGAGTGGCTGAGGATGTTCTGGCCGTACGAGGTGCGGTAGTGCAGCCGGCCGAGCAGGTTCTGCAGCTCCGCGTGGATCCCCGGCGTGCCCACCTCGAGGCAGGCGGACTCGCCCAGCTCGCGGATGCGGTTGTCCACCTCGGTCTTGACCTTCCCCACCACTTCCTCGATGCGGGCCGGATGGATGCGCCCGTCGGCGACCAGGCGCTCCAGCGCCAGGCGCGCGATCTCGCGGCGCACGGGGTCGAAGCCCGAGAGGATGACGGCCTCGGGCGTGTCGTCGATGATCACGTCCACGCCGGTGATGACCTCGAAGGAGCGGATGTTGCGCCCCTCGCGGCCGATGATGCGCCCCTTCATATCGTCGCTCGGTAGGTGCACGACCGACACCGAAGCCTCGGAGACGTGGTCGGCGGCGTAGCGCTGGATCGCGAGGCCGATGATCTTGCGTGCCTCCCGCTCGGCGTTGCGCTGGGCCATCTCGCGGATCTCGGCCGCCCGCCGCGAGGCCTCGGCTCGCGCCTCGTTCTCGACGTTCGCCAGGAGCTGGGCCCGGGCCTCCTCCGACTTCATGCCGGCGATCCGCTCCAGCAGGGCGGTCTGCTCGGCGATGAGCCTGTCGAGCTGGGTGCCGCGCTGCTGCACCGCCGCCTCGCGCTGGCCCAGGTCGTTCTCGGAGCGCTTGAGGTCGCGCTCCTTCTTCTCGATCAGCTCCACCCGCCGGTTGAAGGCGGCCTCCTTCTCGTGGAAGGCGCGCTCGGCGGCGAGCTGGGCGTTGCGCGCCTCCTGCGTCTCGCGCTCGACCTGCTGCTTGAGCCGCAGCGCCTCCTCGCGGCCCTCGAGGACCGCCTGCCGGCGCACGGCCTCCGCCTCGCGCCCTGCCTGCTCGAGCACCGTCTGTCCCTGGCGCTCGGCGCTGTGCAGGAGATTGCGGCCGATGCGCACGCGGACCAGGTAGCCCGCGAAAAACGCCACGACGGCGCCCAGGGCGGCGCCGCCGATCCAGATCGTCAGGTCCATGGTGTCTCCCGGCAGGCGGGCCGGGAGCGGACCGGCGTCTGCGGGACTGCCCGCTCCGGCTGCGCGCGCCGCGCTTCCACCGCGCGCGCCACGGCGGCGGCCCGGACGCGTCCCGCGATCCGGTGCCCCTCGAGGCGCCTGCTTCGGCCGCGGCCGCTCGGCGGCCGACGGCCCTTAGAGATTCCCCGCCGAAATGCCGTGTGCGGTCGAGTTCTTGAGACCTGGCGAACCAGGTGGGTTCCCCTTCGACCGGGTCTGCGCTCCACGGCTCCCGGCCGGCCCGCGTCGCCGCGGGGCTCCGGGGAGGTCCGTGGCGTGGCGTCGCCGGCCACCGGGGCTCCCTTCAAGAAGGAACTGTTGGTTCAAGAACTGTTGGGCATCACGAGCACGGCAGGGAATGGGATGGCTTCACCCTCACGTGGTGCTGTCCTGGAGCAATTCGTCCAGGACCGCGTTCAGCCGCGCCGCGCGATCGCTGAGCTGTCGCTCGAGCCGCTCGCGCTGCGCGCGCTCCTTCATCAGCTCGTCGGCGATGTTCAGCGACGCGAGCACGGCCACCTTCGACAGCGAATTGGAGATCGAGGTGACCGGGAGCTTCTCGGTCACCTCGCGCATCTTGCGGTCCACGTACGCCGCGACCCCCAAGATGTACTCCTGCTCGGCTTCGCCGCGGATCGTGTAGTTCTGGCCGAAGATCTGCACCTGAACCAGGGTCTTGGTGTCCATGGTGTCCTCGGGCGAGCGGCCTTCAGCCTTCGAGCCGCTCCAGCTTCTTGACCAGCGCCTCGATCCGCAGCGCCACCTCGCGGCGCTCCGCCTGCCAGTCGCGCTTCTCGCGGCGCAGGCCCTGCAGCTCGCCAACGAGCGCGCCCGGCTCCTCTCCTTGCAGCTTCTGCTCGAGCTCCTGGATCCGGGCGGCGAGCTGGTCCCGCTCGTGCTGCAGGCGGTCGCGCTCCGTGCGCAGCGCCTGCAGCAGGGCGGCGGCCTTCTCGATGCGCTCGGCCAGCCGGTCGAGATCGGTCGACATCGTGATGGTTTCGTTCATCGCTCTCTCAGCCGGCCCCCGCACTCCCGCGCGACGGCCGCGACCATACGGTCTTGAATGGACTGCACCTCGGACTCCTGGAGCGTGCGCTCCGGATGCTCGAAGCGGAGCGCGAACGCCAGGCTCCTCGTGCCCTCCGGCGTGCCGGGGCCCGTGTAGACGTCGAACAGCTCGATGGCGGCCAACCGCGATCCCGCTCCTTCCTCCGCCCCCTGCCCGGGCGCCGACGCCGCGCGGACGAGCACCTGCTCGACCTCGCGATACGTGCGCTCGACGGGCACGAAGAACGCCAGATCGCGACTCACCGGCGGGAACCGGCCAGGAAGGGTCGCCCGGCGCGTCGCCCTCGCGGCGGCGAGCACCGGATCGAGAAGCACCACGAGGAGATGCACGTCCTGGTGCGTCGGGACCTCGATGCCCCAGTCGCGAAGCAGCGGCTGAGCCAGGCTGCCGGCCCATCCAAAGCGCGAAGTCCCGGCTGCAACTTCCGCGCTGGCACCGGGTTTCCAGCCAGCCGCAGAATAGGCCCGCCATTCGGGGGTGTCAACGCCGATCTCGTCGAGCCACGCCTCCCAGAGGCCTTTCGCCTCGTCGAAGTCCACCGTCTGCTGCGCCGCGTCGTGGGCGTGCGCGTAGCGCGGACCCGTCACGAGCGCCGCCAGCATCCACGGCTCGTCGGGCAGGGTCGTGGCGGCCGCCCCCGCGCGCGCCGCGAAGCCGGCGCCGATCTCGAAGAGGCGCACGGCGGGCACGCCCTGCCGCAGGTTGTGGGCGCAGGCGCGCAGCAGCCCGGGCACCAGGTTGGGGCGGAGAACCTCGCCCTCGCGGCTCATCGGGTTCGCCAGGCGCAGGAGCGTGGCCGCGTCGCCGCCGAGCAGGGCCAGCGCCTGGCTCGCCTCCCGCTCCGAGACGAGCGTGCTCGACCATGCTTCGGAGAAGCCGCGCGCCAGCATGGCCCGCCGTGCCCGCTCGAGCCCGCGCTCGCGCTCGCCGCGGCGAGCATGCACCCCGCGCGTCTCGAGCGGCGCCTCGGGCAGGCGGTCGTAGCCCAGCGAGCGACCGATCTCCTCCACGAGATCGTCCTCCACGTTCACGTCCACGCGCCAGCTCGGCGGGCGTGCCTCCAGGCTCCAGCCGGCCCCGGCAGCCTCCCGCGGCGTCACCTCGAACTCGAGCGCCCGCAGGTCGCGCACGGCGTCCGCGAGGGGAATCTCGAGGCCGAGCAGCCGCGCGCAGCGCGAGCCGCGCAGGGAGAGCGGCGCCCGCGCCGCCGGCCCGTAGGCGCGCTCGCGGGCGCGCTCCAGCCGCAGGCCCGGCGACACCTCGGCGAGCAGGGCGAGGAAGCGCGCCGTGGCCACCGCGCCCCCGAGCGGGTCCACGCCGCGCTCGAAGCGCTTCGAGGCCTCGGTCGAGAGGCCGAGGGCGCGCGAGCCTCGGCGGATGCGACGCGGCTCGAACCAGGCGCACTCCAGGAGCAGGCGGGTCGTGCCCTCGCTCACCTCGCTCGCCGCCCCGCCCATCACCCCCGCCACGGCCACGGGCCGGGCCCGGTCGGCGATCACCAGCACCTCGGGCTCGAGCGCGCGCTCCTTGCCGTCGAGGGTGGTGATCCGCTCGCCGGCGCGGGCGCGGCGCACGCGGATCGCCGGCCCCTCCAGGCGGTCGAGGTCGAAGGCGTGGAGGGGCTGGCCCAGCTCGAAGAGCACGAGGTTCGTCACGTCCACGACGTTGTTGATCGGGCGCTGTCCCGCGGCCTCGAGCCGGCGCTGGAGCCAGGCGGGCGAGGGAGCGACGCGCACGTCGGCGATCGCCTGCGCGATGTAGCGCGGGCAGCCCTCGCGGTCCTCCAGCTCGAGGTCGAAGTCGTCCGCGCCCGTCCAGCGCTGGGCGAGGGCGCGCGCCGCCGCGGGGCTCCACGCCAGCCCGAAGGCCGCCTTCACCTCGCGCGCCAGCCCGACGACGCCGAGCCCGTCGGGGCGGTTGAAGGGTACCTCCACCTCGAGCACCGTGTCGGGCGGCGGCATCAGCTCGTCCAGCGCGCGCCCCAGGGTCAGCTCCTCGCCCGAGCCGAAGAAGGCGGCCAGGTCGAGGATGCCGGAGTGGTCGCCCGACAGGCCCAGCTCGTCGGGCGAGCAGAGCATGCCCTGGCTCTCGGCCCCGCGGATCTTGGACTTCTTGATGATCAGGCCGTTGGGCAGCTTGGCGCCCACCAGGGCGAGCGGCGCCAGCATGCCGGCGTGCACGTTGGGTGCGCCGCAGACGATGGACAGCTCTCCCCCGCCCGCGTCCACGCGGCAGAGCGAGAGCTTGTCCGCGTTCGGATGCTTCGCCACCTCGAGCACGCGCGCCACCACCACGCCGGGGTAGCGGTGCCCGAGGGACTCGAGCCCTTCCACGTAGAGGCCGCGACGGGTGAGGGCCTCGGCGATCTGCTCGGGGCTCGCGTCCGTGTCCAGCCAGTCGCGCAGCCAGGAGAGCGGGAGCTTCATGGGGTCGTGCCTCGATCCGGGTCAGAACTGGTTCAGGAAGCGGAGATCGTTCTCGAGGAAGAGGCGGATCTCGGGGATGCCGTACCGGGCCATGGCGATGCGCTCGAGGCCCATGCCGAAGGCGAAGCCCGTGACCTCCTCGGGATCGTAGCCCACCGCGCGGAAGACGTTCGGGTGCACCATGCCGGCTCCCAGCAGCTCGCTCCAGCCCGAGCCCTTGCACACCGGGCAGCGCCCGTCGCCCTCCGGGCCCGCGCTCCGGCGCCCGCTGCCGCCGCAGATCGCGCAGGCGACGTCGAGCTGGCAGCCGGGCTCCACGAAGGGGAAGTAGACGGGCACCAGGCGGGTGCGCACGCCCGCGCCGTAGATCGAGCGGGCGAACGTGTTCAGCGTGCTCTTCAGATCGGCCATGCTCACGTCGCGGTCCACGAACAGCCCGTCCATCTGCAGGAACTGGTCGAGGTGGCTCGCGTCCACCTGCTCGGCGCGATAGACGCGCCCGGGGAAGACGAGCCGGAGCGGCGGCTTCCGCTCCTCCATGGCCCGCACCCAGCCCGGCGAGGTGTGCGTGCGCAGGAGCACGTCGCCGCCCACGAAGTAGGTGTCGTGCGCGTCGCGCGCCGGATGGTCGGGCGGGAAGTTGAGCTTGACGAAGTTGTAGTCGTCGCTCTCCACCTCGGGGCTCGTGTAGACGGAGTAGCCGAGGCCGTGGAAGAGATCGAGCAGCTCGTCGCGGATCTGCAGGAGCACGTGCGCGTGCCCCGCCCAGGGGCGGCGGCCCGGCAGGGTGACGTCCAGGGCCGCGCGGGCCTCGGCCGCGCGCTCGAGCGCGGCGCGCTTGGCCTCCTCCAGCTCCTCGAGCCAGCGCTTCATCAGGTTCAGGGAGCGCCCGTACCGCTTGCGCAGCTCCACCGGCAGGGTGGCCAGGGCTCCCAGCCGTCGGGTGACGATGCCGCGCTCGCGGCCGAGGAGCATGACCATCCGCTCCTTCAGCTCGTCCGCGTCCTTCGCCCGATGGAGGCCGCGCACGGCCCGCTCGTAGAACGCGGCGAACCCCGGCTCGGCCGCCCGCAGCTCCGCGATGCGCTCGCCTTGCCCCGGCAGCAGGGCCTCGAGCTCGCCCCCGTCCCAGTCGTCGGGAAGCTCGCCGCTGCCGAACACGCTGAAGCGCTGTTCGTCGCTCACGGCGTCACGCCACCGCCGACTTCGCCACCTCCGCGAGCTTCGCGAACGCCGTCGCGTCGCGCACCGCGAGGTCGGCGAGGAGCTTGCGGTTCACGTCGATGTTGGCCCGCTTGAGGCCGGAGATGAGCGTGCTGTACGAGAGCCCGTTGACGCGGGCCGCGGCGTTGATGCGCGTGATCCACAAGCGGCGGAAGTCCCGCTTGCGCTTGCGCCGGTGGACGTAGGCGAACTGACCGGCGCGCTGCACGGTCTGGATCGCGCTCTTGATGAGCTTGCGCCGCCCGCCGAAGTTGCCCTTGGCCGCCTTGAGAACCTTGCGGCGCCGGGCGCGCCCGGGGACGACGGTCTTTGCGCGTGGCATGGTGTTCTATCTCCTCTCCCGCGGCGGCGCCCGAGGTTGTCCGCCGACGGGTCGTTGAGACTTCGTGTGCCAGGTGCGGCTACCGCTTGCCGAGCAGGCGCTGAACCCGGGCCTGGTCGGCAGCGGCGACGACGACGCGGCCGACCAGTTTCCGCTTGCGGCGGCGCGACTTCGAGATCATGCCGTGGCGGAGGCTCGAGTGGCCGCGCGTCGCCTTGCCGGTGCCGGTGAGGGCGAAGCGCTTGGCCGCCGCACGGTTGCTCTTCTGCTTGGGCATCCAAGACTCCTCAGGAGGTTCGGGTCGGGGTCTCGCCGGGCGTCGAGGTCCTCGAGGCCACGGCGGAGACCGGGCCGGCCACCCCGCCCTTCTTGGCGGGTGCGGCGCCGGCCCCGGGCGCGGACGAGTCCACGCCCTCGGGCTTGGCGCCGGGCCGGGAAGGCTTGGGCATCAGGACCGCGGTGAGCGTGCGCCCCTCGGAGCGTGGCGGGGACTCCACCGTCGCCTGCTCGGCGAGATCGGCGATGGCGCGCTGGATCAGCTTGTAGCCCAGATCCTGGTGCGCGATCTCCCGCCCGCGGAACGTGATCGTGAGCTTGACCTTGTCGCGCTCGCCCAGGAACGCGCGCGCGTGCTGGATCTTGAAGTCGTAGTCGTGCTCCTCGATCTTGGGACGCATCTTCACTTCCTTGAGCTGCATCTGGTGCTGCTTCTTCTTGGCCTTGCGCGCCCGCCGGTTCTGTTCGTACTTGAACTTGCCGTAGTCCATCACGCGGCAGACGGGGGGCCGCGACGTGGCGGCGACCTCCACCAGGTCGAGACCTCGCGACTGCGCGAGCGCCAGTGCTTCACGCACCGGAAGAACACCGATCTGGGCGCCGTCCTCGCCGATGACGCGGACCTGGGGCACCCGGATGCGCTCGTTGACCCTGACTTCGGGCTGCTTCACAGACGAAATGGCTGTCACCTCCGTTTCCTGAAGGGCTCGGGCTACCCCGCCGGCGCTGCCCTGAACGAAGACGCCGGGCGGGTCCTCTGCGCGAAGACCCGCCCGGCGTCGAGCCGCGTGCTCCCGGCCGACCCACGAGCGTCCGCTCCGCGAGCGGACGACCGCGGCGCCGCGCCGGGCGACGCCATGAACCCTCGTGCGAGGCCACAGGGGCCCGCGGAGGGTGAGAAGCGCGGGGCTTCTGCTTGGAGGCTATGTGAGGCGGGAGTCTACAGGTGACCCGGCGGGGAAGCAAGCCCGGGCTCGCCCTTCCCCGCGCCCGTGGCTCTCCCCCCGCGCCGCGTGCCCGGCCGAGGCGGAGCGCCGTTGACGGTCGCCGCCGCGGCCCGTAGGTTTGCCCGAGCCTCGGCCATGGAGGCCGCGGCGCCGTACCGTGGAGGTCGTCCATGCGGATCGTCGCCGTCTTGTCCGCGCTGTGCCTCGGCGGACTGTCTCTGCTGGCCGCGGATCCCGCGCCCGCGGCCGCGCTGCAGAAGGGCATGATCGAGATCGAGGGCAGCGTGCCCTTCGACCACACCAGCTACTCCGAGTCCTCCGTCGGCTCGCGCACCAACCTGGACGCCTCGGTGGGCGCCGCCTACAGCTTCACCTCGCTGCTCCAGGCGGGCGGCGGGATCACCCTGGGCTACCTCGGCGTGGAATCCGACGCCGTCAGCGCGAGCGGCACGGCCATGGGCCTCTCCGCCGACCTGACCGCCAACTTCGCCACGCCCACGAACCTCGTGCCCTTCCTGCGCGCCGGCGCGGGCTTCCAGACCTTCTCCGGCGACGCCTACGTGAGCCCCAAGACCTCGTTCATCGCCCCCTATGTGCGCGCCGGCGTGCGGGCGATGGTGGTGCCCTCGGCCTCCGTGAACCTGAGCGTCGCCTATCAGCACGTCACCAACGCCGACGGCGAGGACGGCCTCGACGCCAACAGCGTGAGCTTCGCCGCCGGACTCTCGATCTTCTTCGGCCGGCACCAGCCGTAGACCCGCGTCGGGGAAGCGGACGGCCCCGCCTCGGAAAGAGACGGGGCCGCTTCCTTCCGTGCTGCGGGCCGGAGCGCAAGGTGGAGCCGCGCCGCCCGGGGCGGTCTGGCGTCCGCCCGATCCGGCGCTACTTCCGCTCGCGGGTCTCCCGACGGACTCGCTCGAGGAAGGCCTCGCGGGACATCGCCTCGAGCTGGCCCTCGCCCTTGCGCCGGGGCGCGACGGTTCCCGCCTCCGCCTCGCGCGGCCCGACCACGACCATGTAGGGGATCTTGGCCAGCTCGGCGTCGCGGATCTTGGCGTTCATCTTCTCGTCGCGCAGGTCCGCCTCCACGCGCACGCCGCCCTGCTCGAGGAACTGCGCCGTCTCGGCGGCATAGGTGAACGCCTTCGCGTTCGCCGGGATCACGATGGCCTGCACCGGCGCCAGCCAGACCGGGAACTCGCCGCCCGTGTGCTCGATGTAGATGCCGACGAAGCGCTCGAGCGAGCCGTAGAGCGCGCGGTGCAGCATCACCGCCTCGTGCTCCTTGCCGTCGGGGCCCGTGTAGCTCACGCCGAAGCGCTTGGGCAGGTTCAGGTCCACCTGGATCGTGGGGCACTGCCACTCGCGCCCCAGCGCGTCGTGCAGCTTGACGTCGATCTTGGGCGCGTAGAAGGCGCCGCCTCCCTCGTCCACCTGGTAGGCCAGACCGCGACGGTCCAGGGCCTTGCGCAGCGCCTCCGTGGCGAACTCCCAGTCCTCGGGGCGGCCGATGAACTTGTCCTTCGGCCGCGTCGCCAGATAGCAGCTGTACTCGTAGTGGAACGCCTTGAGGAGGAAGTCCATCAGGTCGAGGATGCCCAGCACCTCGTCCTCGAGCTGCTCCGGCGTGCAGAAGATGTGCGAGTCGTCCTGGGTGAAGCCCCGCACCCGCTCCATGCCGTGCAGCACCCCCGAGCGCTCGTAGCGGTAGACCGTGCCCAGCTCGGCGTAACGCAGCGGCAGGTCGCGGTACGAGTGGCGCCGGGTCTGGTAGATCATGATGTGGCCCGGGCAGTTCATCGGCTTCACCCGGTAGGGCTGGCCGTCGATGTCCATCGGCGAGTACATGATGTCGCCGTAGTTCTCGAGGTGGCCCGAGATCTCGAAGAGGCGCTCGCTGGCCAGGTGCGGGGTGTAGACGAACTGGTAGCCGCGGCGCAGGTGCTCCTCCTTCCAGAACTCCTCGATCAGGTGGCGGACCATCCCGCCTTTCGGGTGCCAGTGGATGAGCCCGGGCCCGACCTCCTCGTGGATCGAGAACAGGTCCAGCTCGCGCCCCAGCCGCCGATGGTCGCGCTTGAGCGACTCCTCGATGCGCTTCAGGTGCGCTTCCAGCTCCGGCTGGCTCGGGAAGGCCGTGCCGTAGATGCGCTGGAGCATCTCGTTCCGCTCGTTCCCCAGCCAGTAGGCCCCGGCCACGTGGGTGATCTTGAAGGCCTTGACCTGGCCCGTGCTCGCCAGGTGCGGGCCCCGGCACAGGTCCAGGAAGCGCCCGCTCCGGTAGTAGGTGACCTTGCCGCCCTCGGGGATCTGGTCGAGGAAGTAGAGCTTGTACTTCTCGTCGGCCGCCGCGAAGCGCGCCCGCGCCTCCTCCTTCGTCGTCTCCAGGTGCTCGAAAGGCTGGTCCTCGGCGACGATCTCGCGCATGCGCGCCTCGATCCGCTCCAGGTCCTCGGGCGTGAACGGGGTGGGCTTGGCGAAGTCGTAGTAGAAGCCGCCGTCGATCGGCGGGCCGCCCGCGACCTTCACCTCGGGGAACAGGTCGGTGACGGCGCTGGCGAGCACGTGCGCGGTCGAGTGCCGCAGGCGGTACAGCTCTTCGCCGCCGGGATAGCCGGCGACATCGGGACGGGCGTCGAGGCTGGATTCCTTCGACATGGGTCGGATCCTCGATCCCGGCACGGGCATACGGGGCCCGGGCTCGGGCGAAAGACCACCCACGGGGCGCCGGTGGGGACCCGGCGCGTGCGGGAGGCCGCTACCTGGGAGATGGTGGGCGATACTGGACTTGAACCAGTGACCCCTTGCTTGTCGAGCAAGTGCTCTAGCCACCTGAGCTAATCGCCCGCGGAGCCGAGCATTTAAGCCGCGAAGCCGAGGTCTTGTCAAGAATCGCGGCCCGGCGTCGGCCCCGACGAGGTCCCGGCCTTCGCGCGCGGTCCCTACGCGATCATCGACCCGCCCGCCACATCCAGCACCACGCCCGTGATCCAGGCCGAGGCCTCGGAGGCGAGGAAGAGCGCCGCCCGGGCCACGTCGTCGGGCGTGCCCAGGCGCCGCAGGGCGTGGGCCTGCGCGAGCTGCTCCTGCACGGGGCCCGGGATCTGCCGCGCGTTCCGCTCGGTGAGGATCGTCTCGGGAGCGATGCAGTTCACGCGGATGCCGAAGGGCCCGACCTGTGCGGCGAGGTGCTGCGTGAGGATCTGGATGCCCGCCTTGGCCGCCGCGTAGGGAATGGGAGCCTGCGGGTGCGGCCGGCGCGCCGCGAACGACGAGATCGTGACGATCGTGCCGGCCTTCCGCGCCTTCATGCCGGGCAGCACGCTCTTGAGCGTCAGGAAGGTGGCCGTGAGGTTGCCGTCGAGGGAGGCCCGCCATCCCTCCTCGGTGACGTCCTCCAGCGGGCCCGGTGGCGTGTGGCTGCCGCCCGCGTTGGCCACCAGGATCTCCACGGGGCCGAGCGCCTCCTCGATCCGGCGGCGCATGGCCTCGATCTCCGCGAAGCGACCGAGATCGGCCGCCACCTGCAGGGCCCGCCCGCCGTCGCCCTCGATGGCCGCCCGCACGGCGGCCAGCGCCGCCTCGTCTCGGCCGTGCACGACCACCTGCGCGCCGTGGGCGGCGAAGTGTCGCGCGATCGCCGCGCCGATCCCGCGCGAGCTGCCCGTGACGAGGGCGACCTTGCCTTCGAGGGCGCGGGGCACGCGGGCGCCGCTCTCCGCCATGCCCTCACGCTCCCCGCGACCCGGCCGTGCCCCTCGCGCCGCCGGCGCGGACGAGGAGCGCCGACGCGGCCCCGAGCGGCCGGCTCTCGGCGGCGATGCTCATGGCGCTCTCCTCCGCCTCCGCGCGATCCCGGGGGCGGCCGGCGCCGGAACCCCGACGCCTCGGCCACGTCGCGGGCGGCGCGTTCGGCTTCTTCCGATGAGCGCTCGGTCGAGGGGGTGCGCTCCGCGCCGGCTACGGACGGGTCCGTCTACCGCCTCCTACAACCTCCGTCCGAGCACGGTGGCGATCGTGCGGATCTGCGCGACCAGCTCGTCGAACTGCTCGGGGTAGAGCGATTGCGGGCCGTCCGAGAGCGCGTGGTCGGGATCGTGGTGCACCTCGATGATCAGCCCGTCGGCCCCCGCCGCAATCGCGGCCCGCGCCATGGGCGCCACCTTGTCGCGGATGCCCGTGCCGTGGCTGGGATCCACGATCACCGGCAGGTGCGACAGCTCCTTGACCACCGGCACGGCGTTCAGGTCGAGGGTGTTGCGCGTGTAGGTCTCGAAGGTGCGGATGCCGCGCTCGCAGAGGATGACCTGGGCGTTGCCGTTCGAGATCACGTGCTCGGCGCTCATCAGCCACTCCTCGATCGTGGACGCGAGCCCACGCTTGAGGAGCACGGGCTTGCGCGTGCGCCCCACCTCGCGCAGGAGCGTGAAGTTCTGCATGTTGCGGGCGCCGACCTGCAGGATGTCGGCGTAGCGCGCGACCTGCTCGACCTGCTGGGCGTCCATGACCTCGCTCACCACCGCCAGCCCGTACGCGTCGGCGGCCCGGCGCAGGATCCGCAGTCCCTCCTCCCCCAGGCCCTGGAACGCGTACGGAGAGGTGCGGGGCTTGTAGGCGCCGCCGCGCATCACGGTGGCGCCGGCGCGCGCGACAGCGGCGGCGATGGTGAAGGCCTGCTCCTCGCCCTCGACCGAGCAGGGACCGGCCATGAGGGCGAGCTGCTCGCTGCCCACCGCGCAGCGTCCGACCGAGATCACCGTGTCACGCGGCTGGAACGTGCGCGAGACGAGCTTGAAGGGCACGGGGATCTTGCGGATGTCCTCCACCCCGGGCCAGCGTCGCACCTCGTCCCAGTTCACCGCCCCGATCTCGCCGACCGCGGCGAGCCGAGTCTGGCCCTCGTGCTCGGTGCGGTGCACCGAGAGCCCGGCCATGCGCAGGCGGGCGGCGATGTCGCTGGTCGCGGGCTCGCTGGTGCCCGGGCGGAGGAGGAGGAGCATCGCCGGAGTCTACTTCTCCCGGCCGCGGAGCGCTCGCTGCCTGAGCCACGCGTCGGCCAGGACCAGGGCGAGCATCGCCTCGGCCACGGGCACGACGCGCGGACAGATGCAGGGATCGTGGCGGCCCTGGATGGCGATCGTGGTCGAGCCGCCCGAGCGGGTCGCGGCCTGCTGCGGCCGGCCGATCGAGGAGGTCGGCCGCACGGCCACGCGCACCACGACCTCGGCACCGGTGGAGATGCCCCCCGAGACGCCGCCCGCGAAGTTGGTGACGAACCGCCCACCCTCGAGCGCGTCGTTGGCCGCGGAGCCGCGCCGCTCGGCCATCGCGAAGCCCTCGCCGATCTCGACGCCCTTGGTGGCGGGGATCGAGAGCATGGCCGCCCCGATCAGGGCGTCGAGCTTGGCCATGGTCGGATCGCCCCAGCCGGCGGGCACGCCCCGCGCCACCACCTCGACGACGCCTCCCAGCGAATCCCGGGCGTCGCGCGCCTCCTCGATGGCCCGCGCCATCTCCACCGCCGCCTCGGCGTCGGGGCAGCGGACGGGATTCCTCTCGGCCTCTTCCCAGTCGCGCCGCCGGGCCCGGATCGCGCCGACCTGCACCGTGCCGCCCACGAGGCTCACGCCGGCGGTGGCGAGGGCCACGCGGGCGAGCGCGCCCGCCGCCACGCGGCCCACCGTCTCGCGGCCCGACGAGCGGCCGCCGCCGCGGTGGTCGCGCACGCCGTACTTCTGCTCGTAGGCGAAGTCGGCGTGGCCGGGGCGGAAGACGTCGCGCAGGGCCTCGTAGTCCGCCGAGCGCGCGTCCTGGTTCCGCACCATCATGGCGATCGGCGTGCCGAGGGTGACGCCCTCGAAGAGCCCCGAGAGGATCTCCACCTGGTCCGCCTCGCGGCGCTGGGTGGTGAGGGCGCTCTGTCCCGGTCGGCGGCGGTCCAGCTCGCGCTGGACGTCGGCGAGGTCCACGGCGATCCCGGGCGGCATGCCGTCCACGACCACGCCCACGGCCGGTCCGTGCGACTCGCCGAAGGTCGTGACGCGGAAGAGGGTCCCGAAGGAGGAGGACATGGTCAGCGCCCGCCTCGTCCGCGGGGACGCGTCCGTGGGCTCGAGCCCCGGCGCGGGCGCGGGCCACGAGCCGCTCCGGGCTTGGCGCCCTCTCCCGCGCTCGAGCCGCCGCGCGGCGCAGGCGTGCGGGCCCCGACGTCGCCCGCGCCGGACGCGGCCTTCGCGGCGAGGAACTCGGCGCTCCGGCGGGCCCGATACTCCTGATGCTCCTTCACCATTCGCTCGAGCTGATAGAGGTAAGTCGGCCGCATCGCGGCCCTTGCACCGGCGATCCAGGGCTTGCACCGCTCCCAGGTCTGGATGTCCTCACCGGTGTGGTCGAAGAACAGCTCGGGGTGCACGAGCCCACGATTCACCAGGGTGGCCGCCATCTCCCAGTAGGCCGTGGTCATGCGGAACCAGCGATCCGAATCGCTGTGGCCCAGGTAGGCCGCCGCGATCGCCTCCCAGGTCGTCGGCTGGAACTCGCTCAGGAACCACTTGCGCGCGCGGCGCAGCTCGGGGTCGCGGCGCAGCTCGTAGAGCCGGAGCAGCAGGTCGGCATCCGCTTGGGTGGGCTCGCGCATCGGGCCTCGTCCTCCTGGGGGAAGGTCGCCTACGTCCGGGGAACGCTAGCAGGAGCTGGACATGTTTGGAAAGAGCAGACCCGCTCTCGGGATCGAGCCCGTCCGGCGCGCGCTGTCGCCGTCTCCCTCTTCCCCTGCCCCTCGCGCACCGCGACAGGGTCCGGCGGGGACGAGACATCGCCCTCGTCACGTCCGCGTCCAAGTTCCAGGCCGGCGGTCCTGGCGCCCGTGCGCGACGGTTGTGGACCGCGGAGAGCGAGCTCGTCCACCCCGCCGCCAGGAGGCCCACGCCGATGCCCATGCCGAACCTCTCGTACAGCCTGGTGCTCTTCGCCCACCTGCTCACGGCGATCACGCTGTTCAACGGCCTCGTCATCAGCCACGCCGCGCTGGGGCGGCTGCGGGGCGCCCAGCGCGTGGAGCAGGTGCGCGACTGGCTGCGCACCCTCGGCGGGATGTCGTACGTCTTCCCCGTGAGCGGCCTGCTGCTCATGCTCACCGGGTTCTACATGGCCCACGCGGCCTTCCGCTGGAACGACGGCTGGGTGATCGTGGCGATCATCGGCCTCGTGTCCGTGTTCGTGCTGGGCGGCACGGCGAACCGCGCGGGCTTCGCCCGACTCGGCGCGGCGCTGGCCGGCGTGCCGAACGGGCCCGTCTCCCCCGCTCTGCACGCGGCCGCCTGCATGCCGAGCGTGTGGCTGAGCCTCTACCTCATGACCGGAACGGTGACCGGGATCCTGCTGATCATGGTGACCAAGCCGGCGGCCGTGATCTCGGCGGCGATCGTCGTCGTCGGCGCGCTGACGGGCGGGCTCGTGGCGTTGCCGCGCGTGCGGGCCGCGCGGGCGGACGCCGCGGGGCCGGCGCTGGCCTCGCGGGAGTGAAGCGACCGCCGGGGGGCGAAGGCCGAGCGAGCGTGAGCGGGGCGCGGGGGCGAAGGCCGGGGCCGGCGAGGAGGTCAGGCGGCCTTGCGCTCCAGCCAGTCCGGGTCCTTCGGGGGCAGAGGCTTGTCCAGAGCCGACAGCTCCGCCTCCGCCCAGGCTCGATTCGAGGCGCCGCTGAATCCCTGCAGGTGTAGCGCCAGCTCGGTGGGCTGGGTGGCGTAGTGGAGCGCGACCTCGGGAGCCACGAAACCCTTGGCCACCATGCTCGCCGGCGCCTGGTCGAAGCTCTGCATCCGGTACTGGGTGGCGCCCTCCTGGATGGCGTCGCGGATGAGCGAGGTCTTCTCCGGGTTGGTGATGTACTCCTTGATCGTGCTCGTGTTGATCATCACCTCGACCGCCGGCAGCCGTCCCTGACCGCCGATCCGGGGCAGGAGGCGCTGCGAGACGACCGCCCGGAGGTTGTCCGCGAGCACACGCCGGATCTCGTCCTGCTCGTGCGGCGAGTAGTGGGTCAGCACGCGCTGGATGGACTGCACCGCGTCGGCCGTGTGCAGGGTGGTGATGACGAGATGCCCCGTGTTGGCGGCGTTCAGCGCGATGGTCAGCGTCTCCACGTCGCGGATCTCGCCGATCATGATGATGTCGGGGTCCTGGCGCAGGATGTGCCGCAGGGCATGGGCGAACGAGCGCGTGTCCTGGCCGATCTCCCGCTGGTAGATGAGGCAGCGGTTGTCTCGATGCAGGTACTCGATCGGGTCCTCGATGGTGACGACCTTGCGGGTGGAGCGCAGGTTCACGTGCTCGATCATCGAGGCGACGGTGGTGGACTTCCCCGAGCCCGTGGCGCCGGTGACGAGGATGAGCCCGCGCGGCTCCTGCGCCAGGTCCCCCAGCACCGGGGGCAGGCACAGGTCCTCGAGCGAGGGGATGGTCATCGGCACGAGCCGGAACGAGGCGCCCGCGGTGCCGCGCTGGCGGCAGAGGTTCACGCGGTAGCGCGCCACCCCGGGGAGGCTGTAGGCGGTGTCCAGCTCCTGCTCCCTCTCGAACTGCTCGCGGCTCTGGGGCGTGAGGACCAGGTCCAGGAGCTGGCCGAGATCGGCCGTGGCGCACGGGGCTTCGTCCACGCAGAACAGCACGCCGTCGATGCGGAAGGTCGGCGGGGATCCCACCTTGAGATGGAGGTCGGAGGCCCCGAGGGAGACCATGTTCCGCAGGTAGGAGAGGAAGTCGCGCTGCTCCGAGGGATTCTCCACTTCGCGCCTCCACCGGGCCTCCGCCGGGGAGGATCCGGTCGCCGCACGGCGTGACGAGATGGCGCTCGGGTTATCGGCGCGGGCCGGGGGCGGCATGAGTGCGGATCTCCGGCCGCGCCGTCGCGCCCGCCACCCGCGCGGGACGCCGGCTCGGCCACGCCCTCCAGCTCAGGCGCCTCGCAGCCGGTAGCCCACTCCGGGCTCGGTGAGGAGGTAACGCGGGCGCGAGGGCTCGCTCTCGATCTTGTGCCGGAGCTGGGCCATGTAGACGCGCAGGTAGTGGTGCTGGTGCGTGTACCCCGGCCCCCACACCTGGCGGAGGAGCTGCTCGTGCGTGAGCACGCGGCCCGGGAACTGCGAGAGCGCGACGAGGAGGCGGTACTCGATCGGCGTCAACCGCACCTCGCGCTCGCCCACGAAGACCTGCCGTCGCAGCCGGTCCACGCGCAGCTCCCCCACCGCGATCGCCGTCTCCCCCGCCTCCGGCGCGGCGCCGGCGGCGTGGCGCAGGGCCACCCGCACGCGCGCCATCAGCTCCCCCACGCCGAACGGCTTCGTCACGTAGTCGTCGGCGCCCGCGTCCAGGGCCCGGATCTTGTCGCTCTCCCGGCCGCGCGCGGAGACCACCACGATCGGCACCTGCGACCACTCGCGCAGCCGGCGCGTGACCTCGAGGCCGTCCAGATCGGGCAGGCCCAGGTCCAGGACGACGACATCGGGCGCGCGGGTGGCGGCCTGGCGCAGCGCCTCCTCCCCGGTCGCCGCCTCGGCCACCCGGAAGCCGTGGCTCGAGAGCGCCGCGCGCAGGAAGCGCACCATCGCCCGCTCGTCCTCGACGATCAGGGCCAGGGGCGCCGGCGTCGCGGGCGCCGGCGGCTCGGCCGGCGAGCCGGGCTCGGGCGAGTCGGCGTCGCTCATCGGGGCGCCTCGCGGGGATCGGGGAGCGTCGGCGCCTCGTCCTCCGGGGCGATCGCCGGCGGCTCGCCCTCCTGGGGGAGGGTGAGGACGAAGACCGCGCCCCCGCCCTCGCGGTTGGCGGCGTGGATGCGGCCGCCGTGGGCCGCGACGATGCTCCGGCAGATGCTGAGCCCCAGCCCCACCCCGCTCGGGTCGCCCTCCCGGCGCACGCGCACGAACTTCTCGAACACGTTCTCCTCCTCGCCCGCCGGCAGCCCGGGGCCGCGATCGGCGACCTCGATCCGCAGCGCGCCGTCCCCCACGGTGGCGGTGATCTGGATCGGGCTCGCGGGCGGAGTGTACTTCACGGCGTTCTCGACCAGGTTGAAGATCACCTGCTCGACGAGCACGTCGTCCACCTGCACGAGCGGCGTGCCGGGAGGCAGCCGCACGCTCAGCTCGCGCCCCTGCAGGCGGGGCTCGAGCCGCGCCAGCGCGGCCCCGACCACCTCCTCGAGCGAGTGCCAGTCCTTCTTGACCGGCATGGCCCCGGATTCCAGGCGGGTCATGTCCAGCAGGTTGCCGACGAGGCGGTTCAGCCGCTGCGCCTCCTCGGCGATGGTCTCGATCAGCTCCTCGCGGGTGGCCGCGGGCAGGGGCGCCCCGCCCGCCAGCAGGCTGCTCGCCGCGCCGGTGCTCACCGAGAGCGGGGTGCGCAGGTCGTGCGAGACGCTGCTGAGCAGGGTGCTGCGCATGCGCTCCGACTCGATCAGGACGTGCGCGCGCTCCGCCTGCTCCGCGAGCTGAGCGCGCTCGACGCTCAGCGCCACCTGGTCGCCGAACGCCTCGACGAGGCGGAGCTGATCGCGCGTCAGCGCGCGGCGCGACGGCGTGGGCACCACGCCGAGCACCCCGACCGCCGCCCGCGATCCGCGCAGGGGCACGAAGAGCGCCGCGGCGGCGGGCAGGGTGGGCGTGCCCAGGCCGGCCGCCTGGCCGTGGTCGAAGCACCACTGCGCCACGCCCAGGTCGTGCCCGCCCGCGCCCAGCAGGGAGCCGTCGCCCGCCGCGAGGGCCACCTTCCCCGAGCCGTCGGGCATGAGCGCCACCGCGCGGCCCCCGACGTGGTCGGCCACGCGGCGCACGGCGGCCTCGAGCAGCTCCTGCACGCCGCGCAGGCCGGACAGCTCGCGGCTCAGCCGGTAGAGCGCCGCGGCGCGGCGCTCGCGCTGGCGCGCGGCCTCGGCCTGCTGGCGCAGCCGCGAGGCCATGGTGCTGATGACCAGGGCCACCGCCAGCATGACCGCGAAGGTCAGGATGTACTGCGTGTCCGAGACCCGGAACGCCAGGTACGGGGGCACGAAGAAGAAGTCGAACGTGGCCACGCTCAGGACCGAGGCGAGGATGGCGGGCCCGCGGCCGAGGCGCGCGGCCACGGCCATCACCCCCAGCAGGTAGATCATGACCAGGTTCGCCGGGGTGACGTAGGCGTGCACGAGCCAGGCGAGCACGTTCGCCGCGGCCACGGCCGCCGCGCTCCAGGCGTAGTTGGAGGCGCGCAGCGACGGCACGTCGGCCCGCGTGGCCAGCGTCCGCCGATCCTCCTCCTCGTCGGCCTCGCCGCTCACGATGTGGACGTCGATGTCGCCGCTCCCGCGCACGAGCGTGTCCACCAGCGAGCCGCGGATCGCCGAGAGCCAGCGCGGGCGCGTGGGCTTCCCCACGAGGATGCGCGAGGCGTTGCGCTCCCGCGCGTACGCCAGGAGCTGATCGGCCACCCGCGGGCCCGAGAGCATGGCGGTCTCGGCGCCCAGCTCCTCGGCGTAGCCCATGAGGTCCACGATGTGGTCGCGCGTCGCGTCCGAGGGGCCGAATTCCCCGGGCGTCTCGACGTGCACCACCAGCCACTCGGCCTGCAGCCGCTCCGCCATTCGGCGCGCCGCGCGGATGAGGCGCAGCCCCGCCACCGGCTCCCCGAGCCCGACCAGAATGCGCCCGCCCACCGCCCAGGTGTCGCGGATCGCGTGGTCGCGGCGGTACGACTCCATCTGCTGGTCCACGCGCTCGGCCGTGACGCGCAGGGCCAGCTCGCGCAGCGCGATGAGATTGCCCTTGCGGAAGAAGTTCTCCATCGCCCGCCCGGCCAGCTCGGGCATGTAGACCTTGCCTTCGCGCAGGCGCTGGAGGAGGTCGTCCGGGGGCAGGTCCACCAGCTCGATCTCGTCGGCGCGCTCGAGGATCGAGTCGGGCACGATCTCGCGCACGGCCACGCCGGTGATCTGGGCAACCACGTCGTAGAGCCGCTCCACGTGCTGGACGTTGAGGGTCGTGTAGACGTCGATGCCGGCGTCGAGCAGCTCCTCGGCGTCGAGCCAGCGCTTGGCGTGGCGCGAGCCGGGCGCGTTCGTGTGCGCCAGCTCGTCGAGCAGGAGCAGGCCCGGGCGGCGGGCCAGGGCGGCGTCCAGGTCGAACTCGCGGAGCGTCGCGCCCCGGTACTCGATTGCGCGCGGCGTCAGGACCTCGAGGCCTTCGAGGAGCGCACCCGTCTCGGTGCGGCCGTGCGTCTCGGCCACGCCCACCACCACGTCCACGCCGGCGCGCCGGCGCTCGTGGGCCTCGACCAGCATGGCGTAGGTCTTGCCGACGCCGGCCGAGGCGCCGAAGAAGATCTTGAGCTTGGCGCGGCGCTCCCGCTCCTCCTGCTCCTGGACGCGGCGCAGGAGTTCGTCGGGATCGGGACGCTGGTCGCTCATGCGAGTCTCCGAGGATCCGGGCCGCTCCAGCGGCGCGGCATCGCACTGACCGCGCCGCAGCCTAGCACACCCGTGCGGGCATGGATCGAGCCCTGCGCCGTGGCGCGCCGGCGCTCGTCGTCCTACATCTTCACCAGCATGGCGACCGTGATCCGGCGCTCGACCTTCACCAGGTCGGGGGCCCAGCCCGACACGAGCGAGCCCGGTGCGCCCTGATCGCCGCCCGGTGGCGTCAGGCCGCCGTGCCCGGCGAAGTAGGGGACGTTCGCCTGGCGGTGGTTGTACTCGAGACGGAAGGTGATGAACGGCTGGGGCGAGTAGTCCGTGGCCACCTGTAGATCCCAGGCCCGGAACGAGTCGCCGCGGTTCTCGGTGAAGTAGGGCGTTCCCGAGAAGGCCGTCGCGCCGTTGATCGGCGGCATCAGGACCAGGTAGCGGCCGGGGTTGGTGATCGCGCCCCCGCCGATCGTGAAGCCGTAGCGATCGCGGGCGAACCACAGCCGGTTGTAGGCCATGAAGCCGAGGAAGTACTGGGACGACGCCGTCACCCCTCCCCCGCTCTCGCAGCCGGCGTCGATGGTGAGCGAGGCCGCAGCCTTGTCGAGAGCGCGCCCGGGACGATCCAGGTACTTGGCCATGAAGCTGTCGTCGGTGTGGAGGCGCCGGCGGCCCGGGATGCCCAGCACGTCGTGGCCCACGTACTGGTTGCCCACAACCGAGATCGAGCCGTTCGGGCGCCAGAGGATCTGGCCGCCGGCCCCCAGGCTCGTGGCGAAGCGGCCATACGACTGCCAGCCGTTGATCAGCCACGGCTCGATCTTCAGCTTGTCGCTCGGGAAGATCTGGACGCGCATGCCATTGAAGAACCAGGGTGTGTTCGACGACACGTAGGACGGCTGGTAGGTCCAGTTGTCGGCGTTGTAGTAGCTCCACAGCCCGATGTACGACATGAAGATTCCCGCCTGCACGTTGATGCCGCGCAGGGCGTCGAAGTGGTAGCCCCCGTAGGCCTCCGACAGGTAGCGGTAGGCGTCGTCCAGCCGCCACTGCCCGCGCCCGGGGCTGGCGTCGTTGCGCGGCGTGGTCTGCGAGTACATGCCGAACTGGGTCATCAGCCGGCCCATGACGTTCTTGTAGAGGAGATCGCCGCCGATCCCGAGCTGCGTGACCTGGAACTCGCCGTGGCGGAACACCTCACTCGAGCCCGAGATCGTGTTGTCCTCCGGGTTCGTGAACTCGTAGTGGTAGGCGTCGTCGAGCCGGAACTCCCCGGTGAAGGCCCCGGTCGCGAGCGGCCGCTCGCTGGCGCCCGCGTTGCCCGGCACCCAGGAGAAGTCCGCGAAGGCGAAGGGGGCCGCGGGCGGGGAGGCGCCCGCCGACGTCGAATCGGCGGCCGAGCGCGCGGCTGGAGGGAGCGAGACGAGACACGGGACGAGGAGCGCGGCGGTGAAGACCGCCCGGCGGGGCGTCATGGGCGCGACGGGGCCCCGCGGCCGGTGCCGAGCGCGTCGAGGGCCAGGTTCAGCTCGAGCACGTTCACCCGCGGCTCGCCCAGGACGCCGAACGTGCGTCCGGCGGTGTGGGCGCGAATCAGCTCCTCGACGCGCGCGCGAGCGAGCCCGCGCGCGCGGGCCACGCGCGGCGCCTGGTAGAGCGCCGCGGCCGGGCTGATGTCCGGGTCCAGGCCGCTGCCCGAAGCCGTGACGAGGTCCACCGGCACGGGCCCGCGCGCGGTCGAGTCGCCCGCCCGCAGGGCGGCGATGCGGGCGCGCGCGGCGTCGAGCAGGGCCGGGTCGAGGGGACCGTAGTTCGAGCCCGACGAGGCGCTCGCGTCGTAGGGCACGGCGCCCGTGGCGGAGAGGCGGCCCCAGAAGTATCGCGGCGCGTCGAAGGGCTGACCGATCAGGCGCGAGCCCGCCACGCGACCGCTGGCCACGAGCAGGCTGCCCTCCGCCTGGCGCGGGAAGGCCAGGCGGGCCACGCCCGTCACGAGCAGCGGGTAGAGCCCGCCCGTCAGCACCGTGAAGGCGAGCAACAGCACGATCGCCGGACGCAGCTCGGAGCGCATGGAGGGTTCCTCCTAGGTCAGGTGGAGGGCGACGAGCAGCATGTCGATCCCCTTGATGCCGACGAATGGCGCCACCAGACCACCCACTCCGTAGACGAAGAGGTGGTTGCGCAGCACCGCCGCCGCCCCGAGCGGGCGATAGCGCACGCCGCGCAGGGCCAGGGGGATCAGGGCGACGATGATCAGGGCGTTGAAGATCACGGCCGAGAGGATGGCGCTCGCCGGCGTGGCGAGCCGCATGATGTTGAGCGCGTTCAGGGCCGGGTAGGTCGTCGCGAAAGCCGCCGGGATGATGGCGAAGTACTTGGCCACGTCGTTGGCGATGCTGAAGGTGGTGAGGGCCCCGCGGGTCATGAGGAGCTGCTTGCCCGTCTCCACGATCTCGATCAGCTTCGTCGGGTTCGAGTCCAGGTCCACCATGTTGCCGGCCTCCTTGGCTGCCTGGGTGCCCGAGTTCATCGCCACCGCCACGTCGGCCTGGGCCAGGGCCGGCGCGTCGTTCGTGCCGTCACCGGTCATGGCCACGAGGCGGCCGCCGGCCTGCTGCTCGCGGATCAGCTCGAGCTTCGCCTCGGGCGTGGCCTCGGCCAGGAAGTCGTCCACGCCCGCCTCGGCGGCGATGGCGGCGGCCGTGAGCGGGTTGTCCCCCGTGATCATGATGGTCTTGATGCCCATGCGCCGGAGCTGCGCGAAGCGCTCGCGGATGCCGCCCTTGACGATGTCCTTGAGCTGGATGGTGCCCAGCACGGACCCGTTCTCCGCGACCACGAGCGGCGTGGCCCCGGCTCGCGCGATGCTCTCCACCGACGTCCGCACCGGCCCGGGGAACTCGCCGCCGTGCCCGCGCACGAACGCCTCGACCGCGTCGGCCGCGCCCTTGCGGATGCGGCGGCCGTCGAGGTCCACGCCGCTCATGCGACTCTGGGCGCTGAAGGGCAGGAAGGCGGCGCCCAGCCCGTGGAGGTCACGCTCGCGCAGGCCGTAGCGCTCCTTGGCCAGCACGACGATGCTCCGGCCCTCCGGGGTCTCGTCCGAGAGGGAGGCGAGCTGCGAGGCGTCGGCCAGCCGCTCGATCGGGACCCCGGGCGCGGGGATCAGCTCCGTGGCCTGCCGATTGCCGAGCGTGATGGTCCCCGTCTTGTCGAGCAGCAGCACGTCCACGTCGCCGGCGGCCTCGACGGCGCGTCCCGACATGGCCACCACGTTGTCCTGGGTGAGGCGGTCCATGCCGGCGATGCCGATCGCCGAGAGCAGGCCGCCGATCGTGGTGGGGATCAGGCACACGAGCAGGGCGCTCAGCGCGGTCACCGTGATGGGCGTGCCCGCGCCCGCCGCGTGCACGCTGAAGAGCGAGAAGGGCAGCAGGGTCGCCGTGGTGACCAGGAAGATCAGGGTGAGCGCCGCCAGCAGGATGGCGAGGGCGATCTCGTTGGGAGTCTTCTGCCGCCGCGCGCCCTCGACCATGGCGATCATGCGGTCGAGGAAGGTCTCGCCCGGGTCGGCCGAGACGCGGATCACGAGCCAGTCGGAGAGGATGCGCGTCCCGCCCGTGACCGCGCTGCGGTCGCCGCCGCTCTCGCGGATCACCGGCGCGCTCTCGCCGGTGATCACGCTCTCGTCCACGGTGGCCACGCCTTCGACGACCTCGCCGTCGCAGGGGATCACGTCGCCCGCGGCGACGATGACGTGGTCGCACTTGCGCAGGTCGGAGGCGGGGACCGTCCAGATCCGCAGGTGCTCCGCCGGATCCTCCAGCTTCTTGGCGAAGACGTCGCCGCGGGCCCGGCGCAGCGCCTCGGCCTGCGCCTTGCCCCGACCCTCCGCCATGGCCTCGGCGAAGTTCGCGAACAGGACCGTGAACCAGAGCCACACCGAGACACCGAGGATGAAGCCCGCCGGCGCCTCGCCGCGGCCCCGCAGCGCCTGGATGCCCAGCACGGTCGTGAGCACCGCCGTGACCAGCACCACGAACATGACCGGGTTGCGAAGCTGCACCCGGGGATCCAGCTTGCGGCAGGCGTCGAGGGCGGCCCGGCGCACGATCCTCGCCTCGAACAGCGGGCGGGCCTGGAGCTTCGACACGGCGTCCCTCCTCCCGTTCAGCGCGCGGCGATCAGGAAGTGCTCGGCGATCGGGCCCAGGGCGAGCGCCGGGAACAGGGCCAGGGCGCCCACGATCAGCACGGTGGCCACGAGCAGCGCGACGAAGAGCGGGGTGTGCGTGGGCAGCGTGCCGGGCCCCGCCGGCACCTTCTTCTTGGCCGCCAGCGAGCCGGCGATCGCCAGCGTGGGGATGGCGAGCCAGTAGCGGCCCACCAGCATGGCCAGTCCCAGCACGAAGTCGTAGAAGGTCCCGTTCGCGTTCAGGCCGGCGAAGGCGCTGCCGTTGTTGTTGGCGACCGAGGAGAAGGCGTAGAGCACCTCGCTGAACCCATGCGGGCCGGGGTTGGCGATGCCGGCGCGGCCGGCGGCCGCCATCACCCCGATCGCCGTCCCGATCTTCACCGTGAGGGGCGAGATCAGGATCACGAGCGAGGCCATCTTCATCTCGAAGGCCTCGATCTTCTTGCCCAGGTACTCGGGCGTGCGGCCGACCATCAGGCCGGCGATGAAGACGGCGGCGATCACGAACATCAGCATCCCGTAGAGGCCGGAGCCCACGCCGCCGTAGACGACCTCGCCGAGCTGCATGAGCACCATGGGCATCATGCCCCCCAGGGGCATGAACGAGTCGTGCATCGAGTTGACCGAGCCGTTCGAGGCTGCGGTGGTGGCCGTGGCCCAGAGCCCCGAGTCCACGACTCCGAAGCGGACCTCCTTGCCTTCCAGGTTGCCGCCGGCCTGGAGCGGGCCGTGCCGCACGTCCACCCCGAGCGCCGCCAGCCGCGGGTTGCCGCCCTGCTCGACCGCGATGCAGGGGACGAGGAAGAGAACGAAGAGCAGGGTCATGGCCGCGAAGAGGGCCCAGCCCTGGCGCCGGTCCCTCACCATCTCGCCGAAGGTGAAGCAGAGCCCGGCCGGGACGATCAGGATCGCCAGCAGCTCGAGGAAGTCGGAGAGCGGCGTGGGGTTCTCCAGCGGATGCGCCGAGTTCACGTTGAAGAAGCCGCCCCCGTTCGTGCCGAGCTGCTTGATGGCGATCTGCGAGGCGGCCGGACCGACCGCGATCGTCTGCTCGCGCACGAGCCCGTGCCCGCTCACGGCGAGCGGCTGGAGCAGCGGTACGTGCCGCGACGGGCCCAGGGTCTGGACCACTCCCTGGGAGGCCAGGGCCAGGGCGAGCAGCAGGGCGAGCGGCAGCAGGACGTACAGCGTCGTGCGCGTGACGTCCGCCCAGAAGTTGCCGATCGTGCGCGCGGTGCGCCGCGCGAGCCCGCGCACCAGCGCGGCCAGGATCGCGATGCCGGTGGCGGCCGAGAGGAAGTTCTGCACCGTGAGCCCCGCCATCTGCACGAGATAGCCCAGGGTCGTCTCGCCCGAGTAGCTCTGCCAGTTCGTGTTGGTCGCGAAGCTCACCGCGGTGTTGAAGGCGAGGGGGGGCGGCACGGCCGGCAGGTGCTGCGGGTTCAGGGGCAGGGCCGCCTGCCAGCGCTGGAGCGCGTAGACGAGCAGGAGGCCGGCGAGGTTGAAGAGCAGCATGGCGACGGCGTAGCGGCGCCAATCCGTCTCGACCTCGGGACGCACGCCGCCCAGGCGGTAGAGCGCGCGCTCGAGCGGCGCGAAGAGGCGCGCCAGAGGGGCCGGCTTGCCCTCCAGCACGCGGGCCATGTAGCGGCCGAGCGGCGGCCCCAGCGCCACCAGCAGGCCGAGGTAGATCGCGACCTGGACCCAGGCATTCCCGGTCATCCGAGGCGCTCCGGCCGCAGCAGGGCGTAGAGGAGGTAGACGAAGAGCACGAGCGTGATCACGGCGCCGGCCGCGTACAGCGGGTTCATCGAGGCCTCAGCGCAGCCGCGCGAAGGCGGCGGCCATCCCCAGCGTGACGAGGAAGAACAGGACGACGAGGCCCAGAGCGATCAGGTCCCACATGGCTCCTCCTCCGCGGTGAACTCCTGCGGAGATTGGAGCACGGCCGGGCGTCAGGGGGGCGTATGGAAGGTGCCGCGGGACATCAAGAGCGCATCAAGGAGGCGGCGGGCCCGGGAGCCCGCCGCCGCCGATGGCTGAGCTTCTACCGCTGTCGCGTCACACCCCCGGCGCGCGCCGGCGCCGGCCGCGCACCCAGTAGACCGCGCCCAGCACGGCGAGCACCATGAGCGGGCCCGTCCAGATCATGAACAGGGTCTCGCGCCGCACGGCGCGGGCCTGACGCAAGCGCGCGGCGTCGTCGCGGATGGTGGCGAGGTGGCCGAGGACGTCGGCGTAGCCGTACCACCAGGCGTAGTCGGGGCTCATGTGGAACGCCCCCTTGTAGCTCTTGAGCGCCGAGAAGAAGAACAGGTCGAAGTACTCGCGCTCGACCGGGGTGACGTCGTAGTAGAGGCTCGTGGGCGAGTGCTGGGCGATGCCGCCCGGCAGCTCGATCGCGCTGAAGCGCGGCCCGGGCAGCAGGCCCGCCGAGGCCTGCCCGCGGCCCGGGCGGACGAGGCCGTCCTTGTAGAGGCCCGCCAGGATGCCGCGCGCCTCGACCACCAGGGCGTCGCCTGCCAGCTTGTGGGCATCGGCCGAGCGCAGGTACTCGCGGGCCCGGTCCTCCGAGTGGCAGATCAGGCAGACCTTGACCATCTCGTTCCGCTTGGCGCGGTTCTCGGGCTGGATCACCAGGTCGGCGATCTGGCCCGAGGCGGCCTGCACGCCCATGCCCCAGATGATCTTCCGGGTCATGTTGTGGCTCGCGCGTCGCGTGCCGGTGCTGTCCACGTAGAGCATGTGGCAGTAGGCGCAGGTCGGCGTCTCGTACTTGGCCTGGTCGAGCGGCACGGTCCAGTCCCACCCCGCCCCGCGGGCGGAGTAGATGGAGCCGTGCTTCGAGCTTTCGTAGCATTCGTAGTTCGGGTGGTCGGGGCCCATGTGGCAGGTGTGGCAGGCCTCGGGCTTGCGGGCCTCGGTGAGATTGAAGGCGTGGCGGGTGTGGCAGGCGATGCAGCCGTTCCGGTAGGGCAGGCTGCTCGTGTCCACGTACTTCTGCTCCTGGTCGCTCCAGTACTTGTCGTCGCTCGCCCCCGCCTGCGAGTGGCAGACGTCGCACCCCATCTCCATCACCTTCCGCGGCATCTCCTTGTAGTGGGGTACGCCGATGTTCCGCTCCCAGTTGATGCCCAGGCCTCCCGGCCCCGGGCCGTACGAGTGGCCGGCGTCCACGACGTGCTCCTGATAGATCGCGGCATGACAGCCGCCGCAGATCGTCTCCGGCACGCGCCCCTTGCTGGCCATGATGACGTCGTGGTCCGTGCCGTGGCAGTTCGCGCAGGTGAGCTGGCGCAGCGGGTAGATCACGCGCGGGTTCTGGGTTCCGGCCTTGCCCATGGCCGCGCCTCCGAACTGCTGCACGATGAGGGGATGGAGGCCGGCGTGGCAGGGCAGGCACGTCTTGGGGTCGAGGACGCCGTGCGGCACGTCGGTGCGCAGCTTGGGCGCGGGCGGCGGCACGCTCTGCAGGTACGCGTGGATCCGGCGCGCGTCGTCGTCGCTCACCACCGTCCCGGGGAAGCGCGGCATGATGCCCCGCGGGGCGCGGAGCTGGTGCAGGAGCGAGTCGAAGGGCAGCGGCGTGTGCGCCAGGACCGGCCCCACTCCCCCGCGGCCGCTCGCTCCGTGGCAGCCGAGGCACCCCTTGGCGACGTACAACTCCAGGCCGCGCTCGGTGTCGCCGGCGGCGAAGGCGATCGTGGGCAGGAGAATCCCGAGCAGACCGACGCTGCGCGCGAGCATCCGCATCATTGGCGCCTCCCCGTCACGGCTCCATCCGCTCGGGGACGCTGCTGCTGGCGGCGGAGCCACAGCCTCATGGGTCGCGGGCACTGCAGTCGCGGAGCACGATACCTGAGCCCGCCGCGAGGTTGTCAACACTTTGACGAGCCCGTGAGTCCCGTGTCCCTGCCGGCCCGAGGCGCCTGCGGCAGGACTCCCTCACCAGAGGCCCGGGACGAGCCGGAAGCGCACCGCGCGAGCGTAGGCTTCGTAGCCGGGCAGCTCCCGCTGCAGCATGCGGTCCTCGAGCTGCGTGCGCCGGACCAGAGCCGCCGTCACGATCACAGCCGGGAGCAGCGACCACCAGGAGCCCAGCGCCAGGCTGTTGCCCAGCGTGAAGAGCAGGGCCCCCGCATAGCCGGGATGCCGCACCCTCGCGTACGGGCCCGAGGCGACCAGGGTCTGGCGCCGATCGTCCTGCAGCCGCACGGCCGAGGAGAAGAAGGGATTCACCCACATCGCCCAGGCCGCGATCCAGAAGCCGGCGAGGACGCCGGCGAGCCCCACGCCCTGCAGGCCCGGGGGAAACCCGCGCGACCAGTGGAAGCGCCCGAGGTCCAGGCCGGTGAGGGTCCAGATCGCGGGCATACCCAGCGCGAGGACCAGCGACGTGGCCCGATCGCGCTCGCCCGGCCCCGGCCGCATGCGCTCCTCGAGCATCCCCGGGTGGTGGCGAGCCAGGAGGGGCACGAGGACGAGGCTCGCGGCCAGCATGAGCGCGAGGTAGATCCAGAGGATCGGCAGGTCCCACCGCCCCGCCGACCCGAAGAGGATGGCCGCCGCCGCGATTCCCATTGCCAACGTCGCGCCAATCGCCCTCAGCACTCGCGCCTCCTGGTCCGCTGCGCAGGATGGCCGAGCCGGCCGAATCCTGCCAGCGGACGGCGCACTCACCCGCGCGGCGGGCCCGCCGGGCGATCGCCGTCGTGGTCGAGCCCGATCCCTGGTCGCCTCCCTCCCGCCGGGCTCAATAGACATCGGCCGCGAAGCCCGCGGTCCGCAGGCGAACGGCCACGGCTTCCAGCTCGGCGCGGGATGCCGCCACCAGGCGCTCGCACGGAGCGCCGCGGTCCAGAGTGTAGAGCTGCACGCGCCGCGGCCGGACGACGGCGATGCGCGCGAGCCAGGCCTCCAGCTCCGCCGCCTCCAGGTTGCCGGCGGGGCCCGTGGTGAAGAGAGCCTGCACGGTGACGTCCGGCAGATGCCGCAGGCCCTCGACGACCTCGTCCAGAGAGAGTCCCCGGGGGGCTCCGTTGTAGCGGTGGAAGCACTCCTCCGTGCCGACGTCGAGCTTCATGATGCGCTCGTCCAGCCGGCCGAGGGCCCGGCGCACGCGTGGGTCGGCGACACGCGACGAGTTGGAGAGGATGGCGGTGCGGGCGTCGGGCGCCAGCCGCTCGCGCAAGGGAGCGAGCCCGTCCACGACGGCCTCGAACTCCGGATGGAGGGTGGCCTCGCCGTTGCCGGAGAAGGTGAGGTAGGCGGGCGGCTCGGCGAGGGAGGCGAGCGCGGCCGCTACCGCGTCGAGCGCCTCCTGCGCCGACGGCAGCTCGGCGGGCGTCAGCGCGGCGATGCGGGCGGGATCGGTCCAGCCGTACTGGCAGTAGCAGCAGTCGAAGTTGCAGACCTTGCGCCCGATCGGCAGCAGGTTGATGCCGAGCGAGCGGCCCAGCCGGCGCGAGCGGACCGGCCCGTAGACGATCGCGCGCTGCGGCGCCCGGATCATGTCAGGCACCCAGCGCCGCCCCGAGCGAGCGGCCCAGTCGCCGGCAGCCTTCGCCGATCTCGTCCTCGCTGGCGGAGGAGATGGAGAGCCGGAACTGCGGCTCGGGGCGCGGGCGCGTGTAGAAGAGGCTTCCGGGCGCGACCTTGACGCCGTCGCGCAGGAAGCGCTCGTCCAGGGCCCGCTCGCTGCCCGCCGCGCGGGGCAGGCGCAGCCAGAGCGTGTAGCCCCCGACCGGCTCGCTCCACTGCGCTCCCGCGGGCATGTGCTGGCGCAGCCCCTGGAGCAGGGCCTGCATGCGCCGGCGGTACACCTTGTGGACGCGGCGCAGGTAGGCCTCGTAGCCCCCCGAGGCGCAGAAGCGCGCGGCCAGCGCCTGGGCGAGCGTGTTGCCTCCCAGGTTGGCGAAGCGCTGGATGGCGTAGAGACGCTCGATGCACGCGCGCGGCGCCGCGAGCCAGCCCACGCGCAGACCCGGGAAGATCACCTTGGAGAACGTTCCGAGGTAGATCACGATCCCGCGGGCGTCCATGGACTTGATGGGCAGGACGGCCCTCCCGAAGTACTTCATCTCCTCCTCGAAGCCGTCCTCGACGAGGGGGAGGCCGCGCGCTTCGCAGAGCCCCAGGAGCCTCTCGCGGTGCGCCTGGTCCGTCGTGACGCCGGTCGGGTTCTGGAAGGTGGGGATCGTGTAGAAGAGCGCCGGCTTCTTCCGGGCGGTGAGGCGTTCGAGGACGCCGAGGTCGGCGCCGTCCCCGCGGACGGGGACCTCGAGGATGGTCAACCCGTGGAAGCGGAAGAGCGGGACGGCCATGCTGTAGGTGGGGGACTCCACCGCGATGGCGGCGCCGGGACCCGCCAGCGTCCGCAGGACCAGGTCCAGCGCGTGCTGGGCCCCGTTGGTGACGAGCACCTCGGCGGCGGTCACGGAGACGCCGTGGGCTCGCATCCG
>JAWOLC010000031.1:0-26581 GCA_033853925.1 Candidatus Eiseniibacteriota bacterium | reverse complement strand
GGCCCCGCGGCGCGCCGCGCCGGCCGCGCGCGCCAGTGCCAGCGGGGGGTCAAGGCGCTTCGCCCCGCGCGCGCCGGGCGCTGAGGTGCGCCAGATAGGACTCGAGGAGAGCCACCGCCGCGCCCTGATCCACCCGCTCCTTGGCGTGGCCCGTGCGCACGCCGACCTCGTGCAGCCGGCGCTCGCTCAGGGCCGAGGTGAGCCGCTCGTCGTAGGTGCGGACGGGCAGCCCGCTGCGCCGCTGCACGTCGTCGGCGAAGAGCTGGGCGGCCTCGGCGGCCGGGCCGCGGCCGCCGTCCATGCGCAGCGGCAATCCCACGACGATGCGCTCGGCCTCGACCTCGCGCGCCACCCGGGCCACTGCCTCCACGGCCTCGCCGTGGCTCTTCACCACCACGGTGGGCAGGCCGCTGGCGATGACCTCCTGCGGGTCGCTCACCGCGAGGCCCAGCCGGCGCTCGCCCCAGTCCACCGCCAGCACGCGCACCGCGTGAGCCTCACTTCGCGGGCGCGCGGCGCTTGACGAGGTGGCAGGTGGTGCCCGCTTCGCCGAATTCGAAGTCCACCGAATCCATGCAGGCACGCATGATGAAGATGCCCCGCCCCCGCGCCTCGAGCAGGTGCGCGGGCGAGGTCACGTCGCCGTTCACCGCCCCCAGGTCGAAGCCCGGCCCCTGGTCGTGCACGCTCACCTCGAGGCGGTCCGGATACACGGCGAAGGTGACGTCCACCGGCTTGGCGGGATCGCGGCGCGAGCCGTGCTGGATGGCGTTCGTGCCCGCCTCGATGACCGAGAGCGTCACCTGCGTGCTCGAGTCCTCGTCGAAGCGGGCGCGCTCGCACAGCAGCGTGCTCACCCGGTCCAGCAGGCTCAGGAGCTCGAGCCGGCTGGGGATGCGGATCGTGACCACTTCCGGGGTGGCATCGCTATCGGACATGTGGGCGCTCAAGGCGTCCGGCCGGCTGCCGCCAGGCGCAGCCGTTCCAGCGCCTCTCGGAGATCCTCCGGCAGCGGAGAGCCGAAGCGCAGGGCTTCTCCGCTCACCGGGTGCGGGAACTCGAGTTCCGTCGCGTGCAGAGCCTGGCGGGGCAGCGCGGCGAGCACCGCCGAACGAAGACTACGCTCCCGCGCAGCCCCGCTCAACTGCCCGCGGCCGCCGTACACGGGGTCGCCCACCACCGGGTGGCCGATGTGCGCCAGGTGCACGCGGATCTGGTGGGTGCGCCCCGTGTCCAGGCTCACCTCGAGCAGGGCGGCGCCGGGCAGCCGCTCGCGCACCCGCCAGCGGGTGCGGGCGGGCTTGCCGCCGCGGGGAACGACGGCCATGCGCTGGCGCCGCCGCGGATCGCGCCCCACGGCGCCCTCGATCGTTCCCGCGGGCGCGCGCGGCACGCCCCAGACGAGCGCCAGGTAGCGGCGCCGCACGGCGCGCGCGCGCAGCAGCTCGACGAGGGCGCGGTAGGCCGCCTGGCTCTTGGCCACGACCATGAGCCCCGAGGTCTGCTTGTCGAGCCGGTGCACGATGCCCGGGCGCGCCTCGCCGCCCACGTCGGCGATGCCCGGCGCGTGGTGGAGGAGCGCGTGCACCAGCGTGCCGCTCGTCGTGCCCGCGCCCGGATGCACGACCAGGCCCGCGGGCTTGTCCACCACGAGCACGTGCTCGTCCTCGTAGAGGATCTTCAGGGGGATCGCCTCGGGCTCGAGCCGCGGGGGCCGCGGCGGCGGCAGCTCGACGAGGACGCGCTCCCCCGCGCGCAGGCGCTGCGCGGCCCGGGGCCGCCTCCCCGCGACGGTGACGCGACCCGCGCGGATCAGCGACTGCACTCGGCTACGCGAGAGGCTCTTCTGCGCCGCCGCCAGGAAGCGATCCAGCCTCTCCCCGGCGCTCGACCGCGGAACCTCGAGGTCGAGGCGGCTCATCGCCGTCCGCCCCGCCCGCCTCCGGCCCCGCGTCCACCGCCGGCGGCTCGCGGCGGAGCACCCAGGTGAGGGCGAAGAGGATCACGCCCACGGTGACCGCGGAGTCCGCCACGTTGAAGACCGGCCAGTGCCACTGCGGAATCCCCACTTCGATGAAGTCCACGACCTCGCCGCTGCCCAGGCGATCCACCAGGTTGCCGATCGCCCCGCCCAGGATCAAGGCGAGCGCGAAGCGGCGCACCGCGCTCGTCAGGCCGTCGCCCGCTTCGCTCGTTCCCCCCCGCCCGCGCCAGAACATCCACAGGATCGCGACGATGGCGACGAGCGAGAAGACGTAGTACGGGAAGTGCGTGCCCTGGCCGATGCCGAAGGCCACCCCGGAGTTGCGCGTGTACGTGAGCCGCAGGTAGTCGCCCAGCACGCGGATCGGGCTGCCGAAGGGCAGCGCCGTGCTCGCCCACGACTTGGTCCAGCGGTCCAACGCGACGACGACGCCGGCGACGACGGCCAGAGGGAGCAGGGAGCGCTTCACTGCGCCGGGCGGTTCTCCCGCTCCTCCTCTTTCTGCTTGCAGTCGCGGCACAGGCGCGCCTGAGGCACCGCCTCGAGCCGCACCTTGGCGATCGGGTTGCCGCACGACTCGCAGATGCCGTAGGTGCCGCTGTAGAGGCGCCGCAGCGCCTCGTTCAGCTCCATGAGCAGGCGCCCCTCGGTCGAGGCGAACTGGAACGCCTTCTCGCGCTCGTAGGCGTCCGTCCCCGCGTCCGCCATGTGGAACGAGTAGCCGGAGAGGTCTCCGGCGCTGTCGCGGGGATTGACCTTGAGCACCGTGTTCTCGAGGTGGCCCATCTCCTTCATCAGGCGCTGTCGCTCGCCGAGCAGCCGCAGCTCGAATTCCTTCAGATCCTTCTCGGTCACGCGTTCGACTCCCTGGCTCTTGATCGACTGACTGGCGGGCCGCCCGACGGCCAGCCGGGGGGCGGCGCCCGAGACGGAGCGCTCGATTCCCCGCGCCCGAGATTCGGGTGGCAGCACGCCCAACGGGCGCACTTCGGGAAGCGGCGCGGGCGGGCGCGCCACCGCCTTGGGGCGCGACGGCGCCTTCTTGGATGCGGCGGGCGGGGCGGGGGCGGCCTTCTTGTTCGCCGGCGGACTGATCACGCGCGGCACCGGCCGAGACTTCGTCTTGACCGGTGCGGGCTTCTTGGCCACCGGCGGCTTGTGCGCCGGGAGCACCTTCCTCTCCTTCGCCTTCGCCTTGGCGTGGTGAGCGGGCCGGGCCGGCCGAGTCCGCGCCTTCGCCGCGGGCCGGGCGGAGCGCGCCGGCTTCTTCTTCGCGGGTTTCACGGCTCGGGAGCGGCTTGCGGATTTGCGCGGGCTGGCCATCGTCACACCTCCGTCTCGTTGATCCGCCGGGAAATCGAGTTCATGGCACGGCCTCCAGGCGGCGGATGACCTCGGTCACCAGCCGGATGAGCGTCGGCGCCGCCCGCCCCGCGACCGCCAGGATCTCGGGGATGCTCGCGGGCGCGAGGGCATCCGGGAGGCAGGCGTCCGTCACGACGTTCAGCGCCAGCACGCGCTGCCCGCCGTGCACCGCGGCCAGGTCCTCGGGCACCAACGACATGCCCACCACGTCCGCTCCCACCCAGCGCAGGAAGCGATACTCGGCGGGGGTCTCGAGGTTCGGCCCCGGCACGGCGGCGAAGACGCCGCGCTGGAGCGGAATGCCCAGGTCGAGGGCCACCTGCTCGGCGAGCGCGATGAGCGCGCGCGAGTAGGGCTCGCTCATGTCCGGGAAGCGCGGCCCCAGCTCGTCGTCGTTGGGGCCGACGAGCGGATTGTCGCCCATGAGATTGATGTGATCCGTCGTCACCACCAGCGTGCCGGGGGGCATGTCGGGGTTCATCCCGCCCGCCGCGTTCGTGATCACCAGCGTCCCGCAGCCGAGGGCCTTCAGCACGCGCACCGGGAACGCCACCTCGCGCATGCGGTAGCCCTCGTAGTAGTGCACGCGCCCCTTCATCACCGCGACGGCGCGGCCCGCCAGCCGCCCGAGGTGCAGCTCGCCCGCGTGGCTCTCGACCGTGGACACCGGGAAGTGCGGGATCTCGGCGAAGGGCACGATCGTCTCCACCTCGAGGGCGTCGGCGAAGTCGCCGAGGCCCGTGCCGAGGATCACGCCCACCTCGGGCCGCAGGCGCGCGCGCGCCCGGACCGCCGCGGTCGCCTCCTCGATCTGCTGCACGTGCTCACTCGCCATCTCGCGCTCCCGCCCCGCGCTCCGCGCCCGCCAGCGCCGCGGCCAGCCGGCGCTCCAGCTCGTCGGCCGCCAGCCCCTGGATCTCGACCTGCTTCACGCGTCCGCCCCCGCCGGCCACGACCCGCACGCGCGCCCGCGGGACGAGCAGGGACTCGGCCAGCAGGATCTCCACGGCGCGGTTCGCCCTGCCCCCTTCGGGCGGCTCGGCCACCGCCAGCTTGAGCGAGCCATCGGCCAGCCTCCCCACCAGGCCGGGACGGCGCGAGCCGGGATGCACCCGCACGCGCAGGCGCGCGCCGGGGAGGCGCTCCGCCGCCGTCACAGCATGGTCCGCAGCAGCCATTTCACGATCTCGATCGCCAGGATGGCGATGACCGGAGCGAAGTCGAAGCCGCCCATCGCGGTGGGAAAGATCCTGCGGATGGGGTTGCAGACCGCGTCCGAGACGCGGTCCAGGAACCTCACGATCGGGCTCGACGGATCGGGGCGCACCCAGCTCAGGAGCGCGTTGACCACGATGAGCAGCTCGAGAATCCAGAGAGCCCCGAGCAGCAGCTGCAGCAGCCAGCCGATGAATCCGCCACCCGTCATCGCCGTCTCGCCTCCCGGGCCTAGCGGGGACGCGGCCCGAAGATCGCCGTGCCCACCCGCACCATCGTGCTTCCCTCTTCCACCGCCACCTCGAAGTCGGCGCTCATGCCCATCGACAGCTCCGGCAGGGCGAGGCCGAGCCGCGCGGCCGCCCGGTCACGCAGCTCGCGCAGCCGGGCGAATCCCGGCCGGGCGTCGGCCGCGCGCGCCACCGGCGCGCCCACCGTCATGAGTCCGTCGAGCCGCAGTCCCGGCAGGGCCGCGACGCGCTCGAGCAGCGGCTCGAGGTCCGCCGGGGCGACGCCGAACTTGCTGGCCTCGCCGCTCACGTTCACTTCCACCAGCACCGGCAGCCGCCGTCCGGGCGCGATCCGCCGCGAGAGCGCCTCGGCCAGCTCCAAACCGTCCACGCCGTGGATCCGATCGAACAGCTCCACCGCCCGCCCGGCCTTGTTGCGCTGCAAGTGCCCGACCAGGTGCCAGCGGGCGCGGCCTCTCCCGACCCGGGGGATCTTGGCCTGCGCTTCCTGCACGCGGTTCTCCCCCAGGTCCGTCAACCCGAGGTCAACCGCCGCGCGCACGACCTCCGCCGCCACCGTCTTGGTGACCCCGACGAGCACGACCGACGCCGGCGCCCGCCCGGACCGCGTCGCCGCCGCGGCCACACGCTCCCGAACCGCGTCCAGGCGCTGCCGAAGCGCGACCCCGTCGGAATCCACAAGCCCGCCAGGGTAAGCGCGCGGCCGGGACGGCTGCAAGCGGAAACGGAAGCCCGGGAGGGGCCCCCGGGGCGGTCCGCCGGGGGGCTCAGCCCTCGGTCGCCGCCGGGCCCGGGGCGTCCAGGGCCTGCCGGACCGTGCGGATCAGGGCCTCGCTGGTGAAGGGCTTCGCCAGGAAGCACCCGGCGGTGGCGTGCTCGCTGTAGCCCGAGATGAAGAGCACGCGCAGGTCGGGGCGATCGCGGGACAGGAGCTTCGCCAGGTCGGGGCCGTCCATCTCCGGCATCACCACGTCGGCGATCAGCAGGTGCAAGGGCCCTTCCTGCTCCCGCGACAGGCGCAGGGCCTCCTCGCCGCCCACGGCCTCCAGCACGCGGTAGCCCCGGTGGCGCAGCAGCTCGCCCATGAGGGAGCGGACCGCCGACTCGTCCTCCACGACCAGGATGGTCTCGTCGCCCCCCGGCTCGTCCGGAGCCGGAAGCTCGGGCTCCCCGGCCGGCGCTCCCCCGGCCGTGGGCAGCAGGATGCGGAACGTCGTGCCCTGGCCGGGAGCGCTCGCGACCTCGATGGATCCACCGCTCTGCGTGACGATGCCGTAGACCGTGGCCAGCCCGAGCCCCGCGCCCTCCCCCACGTCCTTCGTGGTGAAGAAGGGCTCGAAGACATGGGCCTGGACCTCGGCGCTCATGCCCCTGCCCGTGTCGCCGACCGTCAGCGTGAGCCAGCCCGGGCGCTGGCCGCCCGGCTCCGCCGGCCGCGCCTCGCCGTCGCCGGTCGCGAGGCTCAGGCGGCCCCCGTCCGGCATCGCGTCGCGGGCATTGAGCGCCAGGTTGAGGATGGCCTGCTCGACCTGCCCGCGATCCGCCTCGACCAGGCCGTTGGCCGCGCCGGGCGAGACGCGGACCTCGATCTTCTCGCCCATCAGCCGCTGCAGGATCTCCCGCATCTCCAGGATCACGGCGTTCAGGTCGAGCACGCGCGGCTCGAGGACCTGCCGCCGCCCGAAGGCGAGGAGCTGCTGGGTCAGGGCGGCGGCGCGGAGCGCGGCCTGGCGGATCTGCTCCGCGCCGGCGCGCCGCGGATCGTCGGCCGGGAGCCCCCCCAGCAGGGTCTCGCCGTAGCCGAGGATCACGGTGAGCAGGTTGTTGAAGTCGTGCGCCACCCCGCCGGCCAGGCGGCCGATCGCCTCCAGCTTCTGCGCCTCGCGCAGCCGTTCCTCGAGGAAGCGCCGCTCGGTGATGTCCTGCATGGAGCCGATCAGGCGCGTCGTCCTCCCGCTGGCGTCGCGCTGCGGCTCCATGATGGACTGCACCACGCGCACGCTGCCGTCGCGGCGCACGATGCGGTGCTCGAATTCCTGCTCCGCGGAGCGCCCCTCGATCAGGTCCCAGAGCTGCCTCTCGACCCTGGCGCGGTCGTCGGGGTGCAGGCGCTCGACGTAGTCCTCGTAGGTCACGGTGCGGGCGGCCGGGGCCAGGCCGAAGATCCGCGCCGCCTCCGCCGACCAGCGGCCGCGACGGGCCTCGAGGTCCGCCTCCCAGGTCCCGAACCGGGCCAGCTCCTGGGCGCGCTTCAAGTAGCGCTCGCTCTCGGCCAGACGTTGCCGAGCCCGGTTGCGCTCGGTCAGGTCGAGCGCGAACCCCACCCCGCTGGTCTTCTCCGCGCCCAGGAACGCCACCCCCACCAGCACCGGCACGCGCGTGCCGTCGCGGCGGACGAACTCGGTCTCGAACGGACGGGGGCTGCCCAGCGCCTGGGACTCGGCGACCGCCCGCCGCACCTCGGCTTCGCGCTCCGGAGCCACGATCCGGTCCCAGCGCAGCGCCCCCTCGCCGACCTCCTCGCGCGTGTAGCCCACCAGGCGGAGGAAGTAGTCGTTCGCGTCGTAGACCGCTCCGTCGGGCAGCCCGAAGAGGATGCCGAGCATGTCCGACTCGACCACGCGCCGCAGCCGCTCCTCGCTCTCGCGCAGGGCCCGCTCGGCCCGCCGGCGCTCGGTCACGTCGCGGACGATGCCGAGGATGCGCCCGTCCGGCAGGCCGCGGGCGCTGATCTCCGCCGGGAGGATCGCGCCGTCCTTGCGGCGGATGCTGCGCTCGGTCAGGACCGTGCGGCCGAGGGTCACTTCGTCGCTGCGGAGGGGATCCCGGGCCAGCTCCTCGGGCAGGAGGAAGTCGGTCACGCTCCGGCCCAAGGTCTCCTCGCGCGTGTACCCCGTCATCTCGCAGAGCCGCGCGTTCACCTCGAGCAGCCGGTTCTCGGCGTCCATGCACCAGATGCCGTCGGAGGCCTGCTCGACCACGGCCCGGTACCTGGCCTCGCTTTCGCGCAGGGCCTGTTCGGCCCGCTGCTGCTCGGTCACGTCCTGCACGACGCTCACGACCTGGCCGTTGGGCAGGGCGCGCGCGCTGATCTCCGCCGGGAAGGTGGAGCCGTCCTTGCGCCGGAGCCGGCGCACGGTGCGGGTGGAGAGGCCCTGCTTCAGCTCCTGCTCGCGCAGGGGACGGGCCTCCAGCTCCGCGAGCGTGCCGATGTCGCGCACGGTCATCCGGAGCAGCTCGTCCCGGCTGTAGCCGAACATCTCGCAGACGCGCGGGTTCACGTCGAGGAAGCGCCACTCCGGGTCCGTGAGGGTGATGCCCTCCGAGGCCTGCTCGATCACCGCGCGGAAGCGGCTCTCGTTCTCGCGCAGCGCGTCCTCGGCGCGCCGGCGCTCGGTCACGTCGCGAACGATCGTCACGAGGCGCCCGTCGGGGAGCCAGCGGGAATGGGTCTCGATCGTCAGCTTCCGGCCGTCCTTGTGGAGCGCCTGACGCTCCTCGGGCCCGACCTGGCCCTCGCGCAGGGCCTGCATGCTCCTCTCCAGCTCGGGCCCCAGCTCGGGCGCGGCCAGCCCCAGCACGGACGCGCCCATGAACTCGTCGCGCTCGTAGCCGAACATCTCGCACAGGCGCGGATTCACGTCCACGAAGCGGAAGGCCTCGTCCGTGATGACGATCCCGTCGGAAGCCTGCTCGAACAGCGCGCGGTAGTCGGCCACGCTCTCGCGGAGCTGCGCGTCGGCGTCCCGGAGCCGGGTCACGTCGATGCCGGTGCACACGGCGTACTCCACCTCGCCGCTCGCGCCGGTGAGCGCCGTGTTCGACCAGGCGATCAGGGGGCGGGTGCCGTCCTTGGTGCGCCAGTGGTTCTCGCGATAGTTCGGAAAGCCGCCGGCCGTGAGGTGGCTGAAGGTGCCGCGGACGCTCTCCGCCTCCTCGGGGAGGATGAGCACGTCCCAGGCGTAGCGGTCCGCGATCTCGGCGAACGTGTAGCCCGACAGCTTCTCGCAGGCCCGGTTCCACTGGACGATGCGGCCCTCGCGGTCCAGGACGACCACGAGCGCGGCGGCCACGTCGAACACCGCGGCCAGGAGATCGCCCCGCGCCCCCGGCCGCGCTTCGAAGCTGGCGGCGGCTCCCGGGCGCGCGGCCGCCTCGCGGCGGCGCGAACGCCGGGGCGCCCCCGTCGGGCGACGCGGGCGGGGAGAGCGGCGGGAAGGCGTCATGTCGTGGCGGCCCGGACCACGGAGCGCGGACCTCCGGTGCGTCCCGGGGCGCTCCGGGCGGGAGCGACCCGTAGATGTGGTGGAGGCGGCGGGAATCGAACCCGCGTCCGAAAGTCGGTCCCCAGGAAGTCCTACAGGCGTGTCCGGCCGATTGAATCTCGCGCGCCCCCGCTCCGACCGGCGGGATCAGCGGCGTGCCAGCCCTCGAAGATCTCGTCCTCCGCCCTCGGGCATGACTTCGGACCAGCCTGCGTTTGTCTGACGCCCGCTCCGGCCCCCACAGGCGGGGACCGGGCGGCCGTCGCTGCTCTAGTTAGGCAGCGAGAGCCAACTGCTCATTGGCAGTTGTGAGTTCCCGCTTTTTTGACGAGGTCGCGGGTCCCCGGCCTGCACTTCCTGCTTCTCGACCCCCGTCGAGACCTGTCGCCCCCCAGTTACCGACGCCGATGCGCGTCCGCGGCGCGGGGCCGCGAGCCGCGCGATCAGAACGGAATGTCGTCGTCCGGCCCACCGCCGAAGTCGGCCGTGGCCTCGTCGGGAGCCGCCGCGGCCCCCACGTCCTCGCGAGGGGCGCCTTCGCTCCTCGGGCCGAGCATCTGCACGTTCTGCGCCACGATCTCGGTGGTGAAGCGCTTCTGCCCCTGCTGGTCCTGCCACTGCCGGGTGCGGATGCGGCCCTCGACGTAGATCTGCCGCCCCTTGGTGAGGTACTGGCCGCAGATCTCCGCCTGCTTGCCCCAGACCACGATCCGATGCCACTCGGTCTGCTCCTGCTTCTGGCCGTTGCGATCGGTCCAGCGCTCGGTCGTGGCCAGGCGCAGATTGGCGACCGCCTGCCCACCCTGGGTGAAGCGCATCTCGGGGTTCGCCCCGAGATTGCCGACCAGGATCACCTTGTTGACGCCCATTCTCTCCCCCTCGATTCGTGCCAGACGGGAGCCGCCCTCGTGGTCGGGGCCTTTCCTCTCGGGCGAAGCATACGTGCGGGAGAAGCAGGGCGCAACGGCCGCGAGCCCGGCGGCGAAGGCGAGGAGGCGAACGCGGCGGTTGACGCCCCCGAGGCCGCCCCTTATCCTCGCCGCCCGGAAATGCCTGCGGTCTTTCCGGGGCGTGGCGCAGTCCGGTAGCGCACCTGCTTTGGGAGCAGGGAGTCGGAGGTTCAAATCCTCTCGCCCCGACTTGCTTGCCTCGAGGCAGGGCGCCTCGGGGGATGCTCCCCGCGCCTGTAGCTCAGTCGGATAGAGCAACGGATTTCTAATCCGTCGGTCGGGGGTTCGATTCCCTCCAGGCGCGCCAGCTTCCTGCGCCCTCCGACGAACCGGGATCCAGCGGCGGTGGATGTAGCTCAGCTGGCAGAGCACCTGACTGTGGCTCAGGGGGTCGCGGGTTCAAACCCCGCCATCCACCCCAACGTGACGACCGCGGTCGCGGGTTCCCCGCGGCCGCGGTTCATCTCTCGCGCCTGAGGGCCCGCCCATGCCCGCTTCGCATCCCGTGCCCACCCCGTCTCCCCGGCGCCCCGCCGGAGCCGCGCCGCGGGCCAAGATCATGGGCTCGCTGGGTCCCTCCACGGCCACGCCCGAGGCCGTGCGCGCCCTCGTCGAGGCGGGGATGGACGGGGCGCGGCTCAACTTCTCGCACGGGACGCACGCCGAGCACCGCGCCCACTACGAGCGCGTCCGCGCCGCCGCCGCCGCGGCCGGGCGGGCGGTCGGGGTGATGGCGGACCTCGCGGGCCCCAAGATCCGCCTCGGCACGTTCGCCTCGGGGCCCGTGCGCCTCGAGCCGGGCGCCGAGTTCGTCATCACCACGCGGCCCGTGGCCGGCGACGCGCACGCCGTCTCGACCACCTACGAGGGGCTGGCGCGCGACGTCAAGGCGGGCGACACGCTGCTCGTGGACGACGGCCTGGTGCGGCTCGAGGCCGTGGCCAGCGACGGCGTGCAGGTGACCTGCCGCGTCCGGGAAGGAGGCGAGGTCTCCGACCACAAGGGCATCAACCTCCCCGGGGTTCAGGTCAGCGCCCCCACGCTCACCCCCAAGGATCGGGACGACCTCGGCTTCGCGCTCGCGCTCGGCGTGGACATGGTGGCCCTCTCCTTCGTGCGCAGCGCCGTGGACGCCGCGGAGGTGCGGCGGGCCATGGACGAGGCGGGCCGGCGAGTGCCCGTGTTCGCCAAGCTCGAGAAGCCCGAGGCCGTGCTCGACCTGGAGCCCATCGTGCGCGCCTTCGACGGCCTGCTCGTGGCCCGCGGCGACCTGGGGGTCGAGATGCCCCTCGAGGACGTGCCCCTGGTGCAGAAGCACGCCGTGCGCCTGGCGCGCGAGCGCGCGCGGCCGGTGATCGTGGCGACGCAGATGCTCGACTCGATGGTGAGCCATTCGCGGCCCACGCGGGCCGAGGTCTCGGACGTGGCGAACGCGGTCCTGGACGGGGCCGACGCCCTGCTCCTCACGAACGAGACCACCATCGGCCGGTACCCCGTCGAGACCGTGGCCACCATGCGCCGCATCGTCGTCGCGGCCGAGGCCGAGGACCTCTCCCCCTTGCCTGCGGCGTCCGGGACCGGCACGGTGCAGGAGGCCATCGCCCGCGCCGCGGCGGAGGTGGCCCGCCGAGTGGAGGCCAAGGCTCTGGTCGCCTTCACCCGCTCGGGCTCCACCGCTCGTCAGCTCGCCGCGCACCGCGAGCCCGTGCCCCTCTTCGCCTTCACCAGCCAGCCGGAGGTGCGCGACCAGCTCGCGATCGTCTGGGGCGTCGAGACCTTCGTGGTGCCCGACGTGCGCACCACCGACGAGATGGTGGCGCAGGTCACGCGCGCCATGCTCGACGTGGGCCGCGGCGAGCCGGGTGACCTCGTGGTGATGGTGGCCGGCACGCCCCCCGGCGCGGCCGGGAGCACGAACTCGCTGCGCGTCCACCGGCTGGGAGCCGCGTAGAAGATGGCGCGCGGCGCTGGGTGATCGAGGAGATTCGGGAATGGCCGAGGCGAAGGCGAAGGTCTACGTCGTCCTGCCGGCGTGGAACGAGGAGCGGGTCATCGGGGACACGCTCCGCGCGCTGGCCGCGGCCGTGCGCGGCCGGGAGGACGGCTACCACGTGGTGCTCGTGGACGACGGCAGCACCGACCGCACCGTGGCCGAGGCCGAGAAGGCCATGGCCGAGAGCGGCGGGCTCCTGCCCCTCACCGTGCTTCGCCACGAGCAGAATCGCGGCCTGGGCGCCGGCCTGCGCACGGGGCTCTACTGGTGCCTGGACCGGGCCCGGGAGGAGGACGTGATCGTCACCCTGGACGCGGACAACACCCATCCGCCCGCCCTCATCCCCGCGCTCGTCGAGAAGCTGGGGGATCGCTACGACCTGGCCATCGCCTCGCGCTACCGTCCCGGCGCGAGCGTGAAGGGCGTGCCCGGCTATCGTCTGCTCCTCTCGCAGGGCAGCCGCCTGCTCTTCCAGGCCCTCTACCCGATCCCGGGGGTGCGCGACTACACCTGCTGCTTCCGCGCCTATCGCGTGCCGCTCCTCCGCCGCGCCCGCCTGGCCTGGGGCGACGACCTGTGCACGGCGCGCGGCTTCGAGGCGGTCATGGACCTCCTCCTCAAGCTCGGGCCCGTCGGCGTCCGCGCGGTCGAGATGGGCTTTCCCCTGGACTACGGCGAGCGCGTGGGGCAGAGCAAGATGAAGGTGCTGCGCACGATCGGCACGACCCTGGCCCTGCTCGCCCGCCGCTTCCTCGAGCGCTTCACCGTGGCCTCGCCCGGCCGCGTGCGGGCGCGCATCGCCGCCGCCGAGAGAGCGCGGCAAGCCTAGCGGGCCACACCCGGGGCGGAGACGGACCTCAGCCTGCCGCTTCGCCGAGGCCCGGCACGGCCGCGGCGAGGCGAACGGCCAGGGCCCTCACGGCGCGAGCCCGGTGCGACAGGGCGTTCTTCTCCGCCTCGCCCAGCTCGGCCATCGTCCGGCCGAGGCCGAGGATCTCGAAGACCGGGTCGTAGCCGAAGCCGTTCGCTCCGCGCGGCTCGAGCGTGATCCGTCCTTCGAGCACGCCCTCGGCCTCGAACTCCCGCCCGTCGGGCAGGCACGCCACGCACGCGCAGCGGAAGCGCGCGCCGCGGCGCTCGGGCTCGACGCCACGCAGCTCGGCCAGGAGCTTGGCCACGTTGCGGGCGTACGTGGCGCCGGGGCCCGCGAAGCGGGCGGCCTCGAGGCCGGGCCGGCCGCCCAGCGCATCCACCTCGAGGCCCGTGTCGTCGGCGATGGCGGGCTCGCCCGTGACCGCCAGGGCCGCCCGCGCCTTGAGCCACGCGTTCTCCAGCAGCGTCGCGCCGGTCTCGGGCGGCGGGGCGGCGCCGGGCACGTCCGCCAAGGCGCGGAGCGAGACGCCGGGCAGGCCGAGGAGCGCGGACAGCTCCCGCAGCTTGTCGCGATTGAAGGTGGCCAGGACGAAGCGCACGTGGGCTCCTCGGGTCGTCCGCGCCGCCCCTCGCCGTCCGCGCCGGCGCTTCAGCCCGGCAGCAGCCCGGAGTCGCCGAGCAGGCGGCGCTGGAGCGCGGTGACCCGGCGGATGCCGAGACGCGCCAGGGAGAGGAGCGCGCGGAGCTGGGCATCGTCGAAGGTGGCGCCCTCTCCGGTTCCCTGCACCTCGACGAAGCGTCCCGAGCCGGTCATCACCACGTTCATGTCCACCTGCGCCTGCGAGTCCTCGGCGTAGGTGAGGTCCAGGAACGGCAGGCCGCCCACCAGGCCGACCGAGATCGCGGCCACCGTGTCGCGCAGGGGCGGGCCCGAGAGGTGGCCCGCGTTCGAGAGCTTCACGAAGGCGTCGTGCAGGGCCACGAAGGCGCCGTTGATGGCCGCCGTGCGCGTGCCGGCGTCGGCTTCGAGCACGTCGCAGTCGAGCAGGATGGTGCGCTCGCCGAAGACGCGGAGGTTCGTCACGGCCCGCAGCGAGCGGCCGATCAGACGCTGGATCTCCTGCGCCCGCCCGCCCGCCTGGGCGGTGCGCGGCGTCCGCTCGCGCGTCGCCCGCGGCAGCATGCCGTACTCCGCCGTGACCCAGCCCCCGCCCTTGCCGCGCAGCCAACCGGGGAGCCGATCCTCGATCGTGGCCGTGCAGAGCACGCGCGTCCGCCCCATGGTGACGAGGGCCGAGCCCTCGGCCGTGGGCAGCGTGCCCCGCTCGATCTTGAGCGCCCGCGCCTGCCGCGGGCTTCGCCCGTCCGGCCGCCCCGCAGGGGCGGGCGGCTCGACCGCCGCGGAGGCGGCGCTCTCGCGCTCGCGGATCGCCTTGGGCTTCTGGGTCACGCGCTGCTCCTCTCGACGCGGCGAGGCCCGCCGCTCACACGGGAAACGCCCGCTCGAACCACGGCAGGTCGGTCTGGTCCACGATGGTGGTCGGCGGCAGGTCGCGGCCCAGGAAGGCCTGGGCGACGCGCGCGAAGCTGAGCCGCTCGTCGCTGAGGTAGAAGTGGTGGGCGGGCGAGGCGCCGGGGGCGGCGAGGAGCCCGCGCTGGCGGAGGAGGGCGGCGGTGGCGAGCACCGCCTCGGCCCCCGAATCCACGAGCCGCACGCGCGGGCCCACCAGCTCCTGGACGAGCGGGGCGATGAGCGGGTAGTGCGTGCAGCCGAGGATCAGGCTGTCCAGGTTCTCCTCCCCGAGCCCCGCGAGGTACTCCTCGGCCACCCGGCGCAGGACCGGATGGTCGAGCCAGCCCTCCTCGATGAGGGGCACGAACAGGGGACAGGCCCGCGAGACGACCCGGGTGCCGGGGGCCAGACGCTCGAGAGCCTGGGCGTAGGCGCCGCTGGCGATCGTGGCCTGCGTGCCCAGGACGCCCACCCGGCGCGGACCCGCGCCGGGCGCGCCGGCGGTGACCGCGACCCCGGCGGGCGGATCGATCACGCCCACCACCGGGAAGTCGAAGCGGGCCTTGAGGGTCTCGAGCGCGTAGGACGAGGCGGTGTTGCAGGCGACGAGCAGGCACTTGATGTCCTGCCGCCGCAGGAAGTGGGCGATCTCCAGGCTGAAGCGGGTGACCGTCGCGCGCGACTTGCTCCCGTAGGGCACGCGGGCGGTGTCGCCGAAGTACACCACGCTCTCGTCGGGGAGCGCGCGGAACAGGGCGCGCACGGCGGTGAGCCCGCCGAGGCCCGAGTCGAACACGCCGATGGGTCGCCGATCCTGCGTCTCGCTCACGAAGCTTCCTCTCGCGCCGCGCTTCCCTCCCGCGGCCGGCGCCGCCGCGTCCCGCTCATGGCCACTCCGCCACGACCAGCGGGCGATCCAGCGGCAGATGGCCGCCGAGGCTCGCCAGCGGCGCGCCTTCGCAGGTGATCTGCACGAACTTCACCTCGGGCAGGTTGTCGCCCAGCGTGCGCACGAGCGAGGCGATCGCCAGCTCCTCGGCGCTGGCGCCGCCGCGGAAGCGGGCGCGGAACGCCCCCGAGAGGTCGAGCGTGAGGAGCCCGCGGTCGTCCAGGTACGCGTGCCGCAGCGTGGTCCCGGCGGGCAGGAGCGAGAGACCCGCGCCGCGCGGGCCGCGCGCCAGCTCGTCCAGCAGCGCCGCCACGCGCTCGTGCAAGCCGGTCTGCTCGATGACCTCGCGCGACTCGCCCACCAGGGTGTCGCCGGTCGCGGCGACGAACCAGACGCGCGCCGCGCGAAAGCCCGCGCCCGAGGTGTCCGAGGCCGCGGGACTCACGGCCGCCAGCTCGCCGGAGCGCTCGCTCCAGCGCCACGTGGCCCACGCTAGCACAGCCAGGATGAGCCCGCCAAGGATCAGCCAGCGCGCGCGGAGGCCGCGCCGCCGCCGCGGCCGCGCCGCCTCGGCGCGGCCCTGCTCGCCGCGGGCGCGCCTCATCCGCCCCTCGCCCAGCGGGCCACGCCGTCGGCGATGGCCGCGGCCAGCTCCGGCAGGCCTCGCGGGTCTTCCACGCGGAGGCGGTCGGGGATCGCGCTGAGCGTCGCGCACTCGAGCATGACGCTCGGCGCGTTCACCCCCAGCAGCGGGACCATGAGCCGCTCGTGCAGCCGCCCGGGCCCCGCGCCTGCCAGCTCCATCGCCCCGAGGATCGTCTCGGCCGCGGCCCGCGCCTGCACCGCGTGGCGCTCCCCCACCTCGCGCCAGGGCAGGAGCGCGACCGGCGCGCGCGGCGAGGCGGCCGCCTCGCGCGAGCCCATGCCCGCGGGCGGGCACCAGGCCGTGGCCCCCGAGCGCTGCGTGCCCTCCACCGCGCCGAAGTGGAGCGAGAGCACGAGGTCGGCGCGCGCGCGATTCGCGGCCTCCGCGCGCTGCTCCGGGGTCAGCGCCCGGTCGTCCTCGCGGGTGAGCACGACCTGCGCGGAGAGCCGTCGCGCCAGCTCCGCGCGCAGCAGGCGGGCCAGCGCCAGCGCCAAGTCCTTCTCCACGTCGCTGCCGACCACGACCCCGGGGTCGGCTCCGCCGTGGCCCGGGTCGAGCACGATCGTCCTCACGCCGCGCGCGGGGCGGCCCTCGGGCGCGAAGTCCTCGAGCCCGGGACGCCGGAGGGCGAGGAGATCGAGCGTCACGGCGCCGGCCGCCCGTCCCAGCCGGTAGCCCTGCGCATCGGGAGACACCTCCAGCTCGAAGGCGCTGCCGGCGGCGGACGCCACCGGCGCGATGCGGCGCACCAGGCCCGCGGGAGGCAGGGACTCGGGCAGCAGGCCGACGAAGGCGCCGGCGAAGCGCAGGCGAAAATGGGCCCGCGCCCGGCTCACCACCGCGACGTCCTCGAGGCGCTCGATCGGGAAGGAGACGCGCGTGAGCGTGTCGCTCACCGCCACCTCGGGGCTCCTCACCACGCCCCCACCCGGCACCTTGACCACCAGGCCGCGCCGGGGCTCGAAGAGGAGGCGCGCGATCGTGCTGTCACGCGGCAGGGCGTCCAGCAGCGCGACCGGGACCTGCAGCTCGCCACGCTGCGAGACCACGGGGGCGCCCAGCCAGACCGTGCGCTCGTCCACCACCGCGAAGGGATCTCCTGCCGTCAGCGAGAGCCGGTGCTCTCCCGCGCGCAGGACGAGCTTGCGCACGTCCGCGCGCCAGAACTGCGTGGCCGGGAGCAGCCGGGCCAGGTCGTTCGCCCCCACGCAGGCCACGCCCTCGATGCGCGTGGTCGGCGCCGACTCGAAGGCGGACGCCGGCGGGGGTGCCGCCGCGCCGGGCGGGGGCGGCTCGGAGCGCGCGGCCAGAGCGAGGGCCACCAGCGCCGCCCCCACGAGGAGCGCCAGCGGGCGTCGGCCCCTCATCCGCCCGCCTCCCGCGAGGCGCGGCGCGCCCGCTCCATCTCGCGCCGGGCGTCGCGCTCGGCGATGGCGTGCCGCTTGTCGTAGGACTTCTTGCCTTTCGCCACGCCGATCAGCAGCTTGGCGTAGCCGTGCGCGAAGTAGAGCTTGAGCGGCACCAGGGTCTGGCCCTTGCGCGCCACCGCGTCCTTGAGCTTGGCGATCTCCCCGCGGTGGAGCAGGAGCTTGCGCTTGCGCAGGGGATCGCGGTTCCAGCGGTTTCCCTGCTCGTACGGCGGGATGTGGAGCTGGAGCACCCAGGCCTCGTCCCCCTCGACGGTCGCATAGGCCTCCGCCAAACTGGCCTTGCCCGCGCGCAGGCTCTTCACCTCGGTGCCGCTCAGGGCCAGGCCGGCCTCGTAGGTCTCGAGGATGAAGTAGTCGTGCCGGGCGCGCCGGTTCTGCGCGATCGGCCGATCGCCGCTCGAAGGCGCCCGCGGCGGACGGGAGGCAGCGGGGCCGCGGGCTTCGCGGGTCGGGCTGGATACTTCACGCGCCATGGCGAGGGAGCGCTCGCGGTCCGGGCGGTGCGCGCGGCCGGCCCGGTTCGCCCGGGACCCGGGCCAGGCCAGAAGGCCCGGGCGACCCCAGCGGCCGGCCGCCGCTCGGGGGTGACCCGGGCCATGGTTCAGGCGATTCCTCTTGGTGCGGAAGGGGGGATTTGAACCCCCACACCCTTGCGGGCGCTAGACCCTGAATCTAGTGCGTCTGCCAGTTCCGCCACTTCCGCACGCGAACGGCGCGCAGGACTATAGGGGGTCGGCCCGTGGAGCGTCAACGCCGTGTCCGGCCGCCGCGGGAGCCTCCACGTCGTGGCGCACCCCGCCGGCATCGCGCGCGAGCCTCGCGGTTCGCGATGCCGTGAGCGCGAGCATGGCGCCGAGCCCCGCCGGCGTCGCGCGCCGAGCCCCGCCGGCATCGCGCACGAGCCTCGCCGGGTCGCGGTGCCGTGAGCGCGAGCATGGCGCCGCGAGGAGAGCTTGCCCGGGCGCCCCCGCTACGGCCGCGTCTTCCGCTCCAGCACCCGCTCGGCCGCGGCCACGATGTGCCGGGCCTTGAGGCCGAAGGCCTCCATCAGCTCCTCGGGCTTCCCCGATTGGCCGAAGCGGTCCATCACCGCTACGAACTCCATGGGCACGGGGTGCGCGCGCACCACGGCTTCGGCCACCGCCCCGCCCAGGCCGCCGTTCACCTGGTGCTCCTCCGCGGTGACGATCGCGCCCGTCTCCCAGGCGCAGCGCTCGATGAGCAGGCGATCCAGCGGCTTCACCGTGTGGAGGTCCACGACGCGCGCCGTGATCCCGCGCTCGAGCAGGGCTTCGCGCGCGCGCAGCGCCTCGTACACCATCACCCCGCAGGCGATGATCGTGAGGTCGCGGCCCTCGGCGAAGACCTCTCCCCTGCCGAAGGTGAAGGGGGTCGCTTCCTCCGTCACCACGGGCACGTCCTCGCGCCCGAAGCGGATGTAGACGGGACCCGTGTGCCGCGCCGCGGCGAGCGTGGCCTTGTAGGTCTCCCAGTAGTCGCAGGGCACGATCAGGCTCAGATTGGGAATCGAGCGAACGATGCTGATCTCCTCCATCGCCTGATGCGTGGCGCCGTCCGGGCCCACGGAGATGCCGCCGTGGGCGCCCCCGATCTTCACGTTCAGGTTCGTGTAGGCCACGGTCACGCGCAGCTGGTCCGCCGCGCGGCAGGAGGCGAAGGCGCCGTAGGTGGCGAGGAAGGGGATCTTGCCCGCCGCCGCCAGGCCGGCGGCGATGCCCATCATGTTCTGCTCGGCGACGCCCACCTCGATGAAGCGCTCGGGGAAGCGCTCCGCGAAGAAGCTCACCATCGTGGACTCGGTGAGGTCGCCGACCAGCACCACGACGCGCGGGTCCTGCTCGCCCAGGGCCACGAGCGCGCGGCCGAAGCCCTCGCGGGTCTTCTTCTTCTCGACCTGCGCGGGCAGGGTGATCGTCGCGCTCATCGGCTCACCCCGCCAGCAGCCGGGCCGACCACTCGGCGAAGCTCGTGCCCAGCTCCTGCAGCGCCTGCTCGCCCTCGGCCGGCTTGGGGGGCTTGCCGTGCCAGCGGTAGTCGTCGGCCATGAAGGAGACGCCACGGCCCATCATCGTGTGGGCGAGGATCACGGTGGGCTTCCCCACGTGCGCCCGCGCGGCCGCGAAGGCGCGGAGGATCTGGCCGAAGTCATGGCCGTCGATCTCGATCACGTTCCAGCGGAAGGCGCGCCACTTGTCGGCCAGGGGCCGCACGCCGCAGACGTCCTCCACGTCTCCGTCGATCTGCTTGCGGTTGTAGTCCACGATGCCGCACAGGTTGTCCAGCCGCTGGTGACCGGCGAACATCGCTGCCTCCCAGATCTGGCCCTCCTGCTGCTCCCCGTCTCCCATGACGCAGTAGACGCGGCGCGGGTGGCCGTCGAGGCGCGCGGCCAGAGCCACGCCGCAGCACACGGAGAGGCCCTGTCCGAGGGAACCGGAGGAGACCTCGATCCCCGGCGTGTCGTGGTGCGAGGGGTGGCCCTGCAGGTGGCCGTCGAAGCGCCGGAACTTCATCAGGTCGCGCAGCGGGAAGTAGCCCCGCTCCGCCATCAGCGAGTAGATGAGCGGCGTCACGTGGCCGATCGAGAAGTGCCAGAAGTCCCGCTCCGGCCAGTCCGGGCGGGCGGGATCCACGTTCAGCTCGTGGAAGAAGAGAGCCGTGCCGAAGTCGGCGCCCGAGAGAGGTCCGCCCGAGTGGCCGGTCTGGGATTGCACGAGCAAGGTCACGATGTCGCGGCGCACGGCCAGGGCTTGCTCGCGCAGTCGAGCCTCGGACCAGAGCAGCCGGCCGGCGCGGTGGGCCTCGACGGCCTCGATGGCGTGGGCGGTGGCGGGATTCAACCTCGGCCTCCATCGGACGATCGTGAGCGCCGCCCGGACGCGAGCCACTCCGGCCACGGGGGGCGACCACGGGTCAGGAGAAGGTCAACGCCGGCGCGCAGGAGACCCGGCGCCCTCCCGAAGCGGGCGGCGCCGGGTCTCTTGTGATGCGCGGGTCCGCTCAGCGGTACAGAGCCTTCAGCTTGCCCCAGGTCGCCGGGCTCACGGGCGTCTCCTCGCACGTGTTGGGAAGCCCCGGCGTGGGCGAGCAGCCGGTGCCCTGCGGCGGGGTCGTGCCCACGTAGGGATTGAGCCCATCGAGAAGCGCCCAGCCGCCGCCGTCGGGAAGGCGGCCCACGGCGCGATCGGCGGCCGCCTCGTGGCTCTTGTAGGCGTAGGAGTCCACGAGCAGGGTCTCGGCCCCTGCGACCTTCCACAGCATCACGGTGTCGGAGGTGTTGGAGAGCGAGAGCCCGTAGGCAGGGAGGCCGTTCGCCCTCTCCCAGTCGTAGGAATCCCTGCCGAAGACCAGCCGCCGCGCGCCCGCCTCGAGCGTGCCGGCGAAGGCGTAGCGGGGCAGGCGATCCCCGTCGGTGAGCAGGTAGCCCGCCAGGTCGAGCGGCCCCGTCCCCGCGTTGAAGACCTCGATCCACTCGTCGTCACGGGTGGAGAAGGCGCCGCTGCCGTCCCAGTCACGGGCCGGCCCGGCCACGAATTCGTTGAGGACGAGACCCGGCTCCGATGGGACTCGGACCGGGGCCGGGGGGAGGACGGCGACGACGATCGCGACGAGCATGGCTGCCAGGTGCATGGTGATGCCCCGCGGGGGCGAGTGCCGGGGACGGCGTCAGGGCGCGCCAGGGAGCGCGCGCCGGGACTCCGAGCAGCGGCCGTGCCAGGCGCGGGGCGCGGGAAGGAGCGCGGGGGGAAGGGGCGGGCCTGCGCTCGCGGGCGACCTCGCCGTGAACGACGTGGACGGCGGGTGATTCCCAGCCCGCCGCCCACGTCCCGAGGAGAGACCGCCCCGCCCGCCGCCGCGAGCGCGGCCTACTTGGCCCGCACCGCCAGGAAGTCGCTGATGTTCTGCAGCGCCATCTTGATGTTCTCGAGCGAGTTCGCGTACGAGAAGCGCAGGTAGCCCTCGCCGTAGGTGCCGAAGGCGGTACCCGCCAGGCAGGCCACGCCCGCCTGCTCCATGAGCAGCTTCTCCAGCTCGGCGCTCTTCATGCCGGTCTTCGTGATGTTGGGGAAGACGTAGAACGCCCCGTGCGGCTTGAGACACGAGACGCCCGGCAGCGCGTTCAGCCCCGCCACGATCGCGTCGCGCCGGCGGCGGAATTCCTCGACCATGGCCATGGCGTCGGTCTGCGGCCCACTCAGGGCCGCCATGCCCGCGCGCTGCGTGAAGCTGGCGGTGCAGGAGACGGCGTTCGTCTGCAGCCGGCCCAGGTGGGCGGCGAGATCCTTGCGCATGATGCCGAAGCCCAGCCGCCAGCCGGTCATCGCGTAGGTCTTCGAGAAGCCGTCGAGCACCACGGTGCGATCGGCCATGCCGGGCAGCGAGGCGATGGAGACGTGCTTCCCCTCGTAGAGCACGCGCGCGTAGATCTCGTCCGACAGCACCATGATGTCGTGCTTGCGCGCCAGCGCGGCGATGCCCTCCACGGTCTCGGGCCTGAGCACGCCGCCCGTCGGGTTGTGCGGCGAATTCAGGATCATGAGCTTGGTGCGCGAGGTGATCTTGCTCTCGAGGTCCTTGAGGTCGAGGTCGAACTCGTTGGCCTCGAGCAGCGGCAGGTAGACGGCCCGCGCGCCGAGGAAGTCCACCACCGACTCGTAGATGGGGAAGGCCGGGTTCGGCAGCAGGACGTCGTCTCCCGGCTCCAGCAGGGAGAGCAGGAGATAGAACATGATCGGCTTGCCGCCCGGGGTGACGACCACGTTCTCCCAGTCGCAGGGAATGCCGCGCTCGGCGCGCCAGATCTCCGCGATGAGCTTGCGGAACTCGGGCAGCCCGGGCGACGGGCCGTAATGGGTCCAGCCCTCTTCCAGGGCCTTGATCGCCGCGTCGCGGATGTACTTGGGCGTGTCGAAGTCGGGCTCGCCGATCTCGAGGTGGATGATCTTCTTCCCCTGCGCCTCGAGAGCCTTGGCCCGGGCCAGGACTTCGAAGGCGGATTCGGTCCCCAGACGACTCATGCTCGCGGCGAGTTTCATGGCTGCCTCCAGATTCCTCTCAGGCGCGGCTCAGCGGCTCCGCGCGCGTCTCGTCCATTCCAGCGTCCATTGCGGCCGAAGGGTAGCGCCGGTCCGCGCTCCCGTCGCCACCGGGACATCGAGCGCCGCGTGAATGTTGCCCCCGGCCCCCGGAGCACGCGCCTCCACGCGCGTGCGTCGCCCCGTGCCCGAAACGGCTCGGAGGACGACCCGGTCGCTCGCGGTCTCCGTCAGGTACAGGGTCTCGCCGGATCGCACGCGATACGTGGAGTGCGTGATCCCGATGCCCGTCCCCGCCGGCCCCTCGATCTCGAGACGCATCGCCGTCACCGTGCGCACCGCGGCCCGGCCGAGCCGCCGCGCGCCGAGCACCTCGTGTCGAAGCGCCAGCGCCATTCCCGCCACCGACCCGTGCCACTCCCCCCAGCCACCCTGACGGAACCCGGGGACGCGGCCGCTCTCGCGATGCGCGCCGTGCCGCTCCTCGAATCCCATGGCGAGCGACCCATGTTGAAGGAATCTCCGCTCCACTTCAAGGGCGGCGCGCGCCCCGCTCCGCCCGGCCTGGAAGCGCCAGAGCGCAGCCAGCGCGCGGATTCGCCCCCACGAGGCATCATCCGAAAGTTCCATGCCCAGCACCCGCGAGGGGCCGCTCCTCAGGGGCTCCGCCAGCGAGCGGAAGCCCGGGTGCCCGCCCCGCGCCCAGGTGGTCAAGGCGAGCGGGCCCGGGGCGTGGCGGATGGCCACCTCCGCGCGCCAGCGACCGCCGCGATCGAGGGCCAGCTCGTGCTCGGCCCGGCCGCGAGCGAGGCTGAGGCTGGCCTGAGCGTGGCCCCAGCGGTCGCCGAGGACACCAAGGCCGAGCCCGCCGCCGCAGGCGCGGGCTCCGGCCAGATCCCGCTTCTGGAAGCGGCCGCAGAGCGTCTCCAGCGCCCCGACCCGGCCCGCGCGGTACCAGGCGCCCTGGCCGCTGCGGCCGCGAACCGGGGCTCCCGTGCCGCGGTCGCTCGGCGCCACCGCCCAGGGCTCGGGCACGGAGCCCAGCAGGAGCCCGCGCCCCCAGCGAGGGGCGAGCCGGCCGACGCCGATGCGGCCCGCGCGCGTCTCCGTCTCCACGTTGCCGCCGGCCAGCGGATCGCCCTGTCCCTCGCGCACGGAGCCGCCCAGCTTGCGATCGCTGAAGCGGACGCGTCGGCTCTGCCTGGGCTTCGAGCCCACCGCTCCCGAAGCTCCGACTCCCAGCTCGATGGAGCCCTCGCTCAGGGAGTCTGCGGGCTCGACATCGTAGTCGGCTCCCTCCGTCTCCTCCGGCGGCGGCTCCACGAAGGCGCCGACGGCCGCCGACGCCCCGCCACCCGCGGACGTCGAATCGGCCTCCGCAGCCCGGACCCGCGCCGGGGCCGGGAGCGAGAACGCGACGGCCAGGAGGAGGATCGCGGCCCGAGCCGTCAGCCTCACGACGGCCCGGGTCGCGGCGGCAGGATCTCGAGCGAGAGCCGCACCGTCTCGCCCAGGTCGGGATGGCTCTCGACCGCGGCGCCCACGGTCAGCCAACGCGCCCGCGCGGCCAGGCCGATGCCGCCGCGCAGCGGCCGATCCCGCACGTGCCCCCAGGTGGTGATCGGCCCCGAGCGAAGGGCCGCGCCCGCCACATGGTCGGCGGGGGAGTCGCCCGACGGCGACCCGCGCGTGAGCCAGAGCAGTAGACCGTCGCGCTCCCCCGCCCTATCGACGCTGCAGCTCACCCCGATCTCGAGCGGCCGGTCCAGGGGCGGCGCCGTGCCTCCGGCCCAGGCCTGCGGAACGAACGCCCAGACCCTCACGCCGCGGGCGGGCTCCAGCCAGGCCCCGCCGCCCGCCTCGAGCCCCGCCCGAGCCTCGAGCCTCATCGCCGCCTCGGTGCCCGGCTCGACCAGTCGATCCCGGCGGGCCACGAGCCTGAGGCCCGCGCCGCCGCCTGCGCGAGTGACTCCCAGCGCGAGCCCCGCCGCGTTCCAACCGATGTCCGGCTCCCCGGTCTGCGACCAGCCCGCGGCGACGCGCAGCGAGCGCAAGGACGCCATGCCGGCGATGGCGCGGGTCTCGAGGCCCGGCAGGCCCCACCAGCGCGTGAAGCTGGCCTCCACGCCCGTCGCGGGAAGCGGCGGGAGGCCCCGCTCGATGAAGGCGCAGGGCGAGTCCGCCGGTCCCGGCAGCGCCGCGGAGTCGAAGTCCTGGGCGCCGGCGGCGGAGGCGCCGAGGATCAGCGCGAGCGGCAGCGCGCGGCCGCCCCTCATCGGCCGCTCCCTCTCATCGCGCGCCGCCTTCGATGCGGAGCGCGCGGCTCTCGACGATCGGCTCGCCGCTCCCATCGGGACGCCCGCGCGCCAGGGCGACATAGACTCCCGGGGGAACGTCCGCGGCCGACCAGGTGCGCTCGCCGCGCGGCGGCACTTCGATCTCCTCGAGCGGGCGCGCGACCTTTCGGCCCGCCAGATCGTAGAGATCGAGGGACACGCGCGCCCGCGGCCAGGGCAGATCCCAGGCGAGGCGCGCGGTCCCGCCCGCAGGCACGCGGCGCGGCAGGCACTCGAAGCGCCGCGCCAGCGCGGGCCAGAGCCGCGGCGGCGAGAGGGGCGTGCCGGCCGGCTCGGAGGCCGGCCACCAGCCGCCGTCGCGCCACTCGAGGGGCGTGCCCACGGGCACGCCCGCCGCCGAATAGGCCACCCTCTGGCAGAGCGTGCCGTCGCTCTCGCGCAGCACCACGAGATCGGCCACCCCCGTCGTGTCGTCCGAGTTGTTGAGGCTCGACCACGGCCGCGCCTGCCAGATCCGGTTCGGATCGAGCCCCGCGAAGGCCGCGCGCAGCGCCTCGCGATCCTGCGCGAGGATGGCGAGGCTCTCGGGCGCGAGCGCGCCACCGCCCCCATCGAGCAGGCCGCGCGCGCTTCCCCGGTCGGAGACGGTGAACGCGGCGAGGTCGAGCGGAGCGGCGGAGCGGTTCCTCACCTCGACCCACTCGCCTTCACCCCTGGCGGGATGGAACTGGATCTCGGTCAGCTCCAGTGGTCCCGGCCCTGCGCGCACGGGGAGCGAGTCAGCATCGTTCTCCCGGCGCTCGTCACCGGGCAGGGTGACGGTCAGCCGCAGGAGCCACTTGCCCGCGGCGAGGCTCACCTCCTCACCGAAGGCGGCGGTATCGCCCGGCGAGAGCGCCGCCGCCAGAGGGCGCGAGAAGAGGGTGCCGCCCGCGTGCGGGATCGTCACGGCCGCGATCTCCGCCTCGCCGCTCGCCACGGGCCCGGCGCCGCGGTTCTCCACCAGGCACACGACTCGCGCCGGCGAGCCCGGCTCGGGCTGCTCGGGGAGCGTGGCGAGCGAGCCGGGAACGATGGCCAGGTCGCGGGCCGGCTGGTTCGGCCTTCCGGGCGAAGGCACCGAGGCCTTGAAGTCGAGAGCGTTGCTGCCGCGGTCCGAGTCGTCGGGGACTCGCGCCAGGGATTGCCCCGCCATCACGTCCACCGCGGGCGCTCCGCAGGCGTACTCGGGGAACTCCAGCGCTCCGTAGCCCACCACCTCCACCGCCCCGTCCGGCCAGACCACGCGCACGGCGTCGGGGCCGTTCTGCAGGTCCAGGGTGACGAGCGCCTGCGGCGGGGGCTGGACCTTGGCGCCGCCCACGACGAATCGGCCATGGGTGGGCACGCTGTCACCGGCGTTGCCGGTCCAGCGAAGCGTCCAGCGGCCCGGGCCCGAGCCGTCGCCTGCCTCGATGCGCGCGCCGGCGAGCGACAGGGCGTGATCGTGCGGGTTGAAGAACTCGAGGAACTCGCAGCCCGAGTCGTCGCCGACGGCGTCGTACAGGACCTCGGAGACGAGCGGGTGCGCCGCCGGGGCGCAGGTCGCGGCCCCGGCGCAGGGCGAGGCCGTGAGCACGCCGGCGACAGCAAGCGCCAGGGCGGCGCCGCGATGGCCCCCACGGAGCACGGGCTCCTCCTCACGGGGGCGGTCGCGGTGGCGGTATCGCAATGGTCGTGCCGGAAAGGGGGGCAGCCGGGGGACGAGAATCCTCTGGCGACGACAAGGCCGAGGCCGCTAGAATTGTCGCGCCCCTGGAACGGGCCTCCTCCCCCGCGTCACGCCGCACCCGGCGGCTCCGGCCCGGGCCGGA
>JAWOLC010000030.1:0-12509 GCA_033853925.1 Candidatus Eiseniibacteriota bacterium | reverse complement strand
ACCGGGAAGAACCCCGCTGCCCTCCCGGCTTCGTTGACCGGGCGTATTTGGTTTTTCTGTGACGAACTACGAACCACTACTCATCAACATGACACCGACTGAGTTCGGGCTTCTCTCACCCCTTTCTGGCTCGAGTCTGGAGTGGCGGCCCATCGTGCCGCGTCGGGTACGAGCCCCTCGATGCGATCCCGAGGGATCGCGCGAAAGTCCAATCTCTGCCGCTGCTTTCCAAGTTCCTCAGGCGACCGGCCGCTGATGGAGGTGCAGGACTCGCGTCCGGTCACCTGAGGGACGAGGCTCGCTCGCTTCTCCGAACCTCTTGCTTGGAACGAACTCACCTCTGCAGATGAGTTCCCCGTATCCGAATGCTTCTGCACAGCACTCAACGTGCCAAGATTCCGCGCTCAGCAGCCCATTCCCGCCGATCGTCACTATCTCTTGGGCAGCACTCACTTGAGCGCCTGAGCCGATGGCGGGCACGCGGGCTGAGCGCGCGTCCCTGGCGATGACTGTTACCCCGAGAGGTAACAGTCGAGATGTGAGGCAGGCGCTAACTCGTTAGCATCACGTCAAGTCGGTGTTGTAACCGCGCCGGGTGACATTCCTTCACAGCGCGTCCCAGGGTAACACCCTGCGCCGACGATCGGCCCTTTCACGAGTCGGCGCCATGGCCCGAGCCGGGCCGGCCCGGCCTTCTCGCCGCGGGAACGACAACGGGGCGGAGATCGCTCTCCGCCCCGCCGCGTGCGGCTCAACAATCAGGGCAGCGTCAGGTCCAGCCGCTTCAGCCTCGCGTAGAGCGTCTTGCGGCTCACGCCCAGCAACTCGGCCATGCGGCTCTTGTTGCCCTCCGCCTGCCGGAACACCGCCAGGATCGCGGCGCGCTCGCGCTCGGCCCCGTTCCGCTTGACCTGCGGCGTGATCTGCTCGGAGAGGAACGGCATGAGCCAGGCCGCGTCGAGGCGAGCGTCCTCGGCATGGAGGGCCGCGACGCGCTTCATCACGTTCTCCAGCTCGCGCACGTTCCCGGGCCACAGATGGGAGAGCAGGACCGCCTCGGCATCGGCCGTGAGCTGCGGCCCGTGGAGTCCCCCATAGAAGGCCAGGAAGTGCCGGGCCAGCGGGATGATGTCGTCGAGGCGCTCGCGCAAGGGGGGCACGCGGATCTCGATCTCGTTCAAGCGGAAGAGGAGATCCCGCCGGAACAACCTCTCCCCATCGCCGTTGCGCAGCTCGCGGTTCGTGGCGGCGATGATCCTCACGTCCGCCCGGCGGATCTTCGTCTCGCCCAGACGCAGGTACTCGCCGCTCTCCAGGAACCGGAGCAGGGTCACCTGGACGTCGTGCGGAAGCTCCCCGACCTCGTCCAGGCACAGCGTGCCGCCGTCCGCCGCCTCGACCAGGCCCACGCCATCCGCGTGCGCTCCCGTGAAAGCGCCCTTGCGATGCCCGAAGAGCTGGGACAGGGCCAGCTCCGCCCGCAGCGCCCCGCAGTTGACGGCCAGGAACGGCCGGTCGGCGCGCGTGGACAGCGCGTGGATCGTGCGCGCGATCAGCTCCTTGCCCGTGCCCGTCTCGCCGGTGATCAGCACGGCGAGGTCGGTCGCCGCCGCGCGCCGCGTCAGCGCCTCGACCCGCTGCATGGCCCGCGAGTAGGCGACCAGAGTGGGCGCCCGATGCCGGCGGCCGGGGAGCGTCATCCGCACCGAGGCATCCTGCGGCGCGGCCGCCCCCAGGATGCGCTCCAGCTCCTCGTCGGTGCGTTCGAGCCAGTAGGACGCCGCCAGCTCCGAGAAGAGCGCACTCGCGCGATAGAGGTGCCGGCGACCCTCCCGCGCGTCCGGCGCCGCGCGGCCCAGCTCGAAGAGCGTGCGAGCCAGCTCGTAGCGCTCGCGGCTCTCGCCCAGCAGACGCACCGCGTCGGTCCAGCCACGCACGGCGTCGTCGAGGCGACCGCGGGTCGCGGCGATCCCCGCCGCCGCACGCGTCGCCAGGGCGAATTCGAGCCGGTCGTCCGTTCGCTCGGCCAGCCTCAAGGCCCGCTCGCAAGCGCCCTCGGCCTCCTCGACCCGGCCCAGACGGTTCAGCACTTCGGCGCGCCGCCGCTCGACCTCGACGACCAGGTCCCCTTCGGGAGCGACGCGCATCGCCAGGCGCAGCGCCTCGTCCAGGCGCGCCAGCGCCTCGCCGGGCTGGTCGCGATCCGCCTCCAGCTCGCCGAGGAACTCGAGGGCCAGAACCTCCTCACGCGCGGCCTCGTGCCGGCGCGCCCGCTCGAGCCCGTCCTCGTACAGCGCGGCGGCGGCGTCGAAGCGCCGCTGGAGCCGAGCGATGTTCCCCAGCGCGATCCGCACGGCGGCGAGGCGCAAGGGATCCGCGAGCTGCTGGTAGATCTGATCGGCCTGCGCGTAGCACTCCTGGGCGCGCTCCCACTCCCCGCTCTTCTGGTACACGATCCCCAGGTTGAGCAGCGCGTGCGCGGTGGAGGGGAAGCGGCCCGTGCGCCGGAACAGCTCCAGCGCCGCGCGCAGGCAAGCCGCCGCCGCGTCCCACTCGCAGAGGTTCTTGTGGATGAGCCCGAGGTTGTTGCGCACGTACGCGGCGCGCACCTCGTCGCCGAGCCGTCGATAGAGCCCCAGCGCCTGCTCGTACAGGTCGCGTGCGTCCTGCAACCTGCCGAGCCGGTACTGGGCGCGGCCCAGGTCGTTCAGCGCCTCCGCCGCCAGGCTCAGATCCCCGCAGGAGTCGGCCAGCGCCAGAGCCGCCGCGGCGTTCTCCCGGGCATCCTCGATACGGGCGAGGCGGAAGAGAGCCTCGGCGCACTGGAGCCGGATGCGGGCTCGCAGCGGTACGGACTCGATCTGCTCTTCGGTCGCCAGCAGCTCGCGGCAGTGACCGAGGGCTCCCTGGCAATCCCCTTGGGCCAGGCGGCACGCCACGCCGCGGCTCTCGATCGCCGCCCGGCGCGCGGAGGAAAGCGTCCGGGCGGCCGGCAGCGCCAGCAGCTTCTGGATGGTCTCGAGGGCGGGCACGTAGCTGTCGGCCTGCATGTAGAGATCAGCCAGCATCTCGAGCTGTACCAGCGCGGCTCGAGCGCTCTCTACCGGCGCACCCCCGGCGCACGCCCCGCCAGGCTCGCGATCCGACGCAAGCTTGTCTTCCAGCTCGGCAATCCGATTCCGGTCATCGATCGGCACGCCGAAACTCCGGTCAAACACGCCCCTCCCCGCCGAACCCTAGAAACGCAAGTAGAAGTTCCTCAGGTTCAGCAGGTACAGGCGAAGACGCAGCCACAAGACGCTGCCAGGAGTCGTCACGTCACCCGCGGGACGGACTCCACTCTGAACGACCACCCGATTCGCCCCACCACGCACCACGTACGCCTTTCCGGGCTTCGCCTGCCCCGGACCAATAGGCACATCCGGATCCCCATAGCCTGCCCCGGGCGCACCCGGGTCCGCGGGCAGGAGCAGGGAATTGTCGGCATGAGCTACTGGCGGTGCCTGTGCGTTGAACAGGAAGAAACAGGCAGCAGAGAGACACAGCGTCAGGACGAGCGCCCACCACCGATTCGCAGCGAATCGAAGCATGAGGTCCCTTCCTGTGTCTGAAACGGGAAACCACAATACCCGGCCCGTGCGCATGCATTGCCGCCGCCCAGGTGGGAGCAGGGATACGGGGTGACTTTTCCCACCCGAACGCCCCTCGCGGGCAGCCCGGTTGACTTGAGGCTAGCCCCGTGACCAGCACGGGTCAAGCGATTGTTAGCCAGGGAGCCCGGCCTTGGCCTGCTCCCGAGGCCGTGGCCAGACCGGGCAGCGGCCGCCCCTTCCCCCGCGAGCCCGCCCCCAGGCCGGGGAGCCCAATCGCCCCGTCCGCCGGGCGGGGCGGCGAATCACCGCCGCTTCAGCCGCGGAGGCTGGCCCCTCACGTCCTCGACGACCACGCCGAAGTCCTCGAGCAGCCGCTGCCGGATCGTGTCCGCGCGAGCCCAGTCCCGCCCGCTCCGGGCCCGCTCTCGCTCGTCGACCAGGGCCAGCACGTCGGGCGGCCAGGCCTCTCCCGCCGGCCTCGCCCACAGGAGCCCGAGCACGGATGCCAGCTCCAGCAGCGCCCTGGCCGCCGCCGGGGCCGCTGGCGATGCCTCGTCGAGGGCCCGGTTCACCTCGCGCGAGAGATCGAAGAGACAGCCGATGGCCTTTGCGCTGTTGAAGTCGTCGTCCATGGCTTCCTGGAAGAGCCGGCGGCAGTCGGCCACCGCCTCGCCCAGGGCGCCACCGGGCTCGGCTCCTTCCGGCACGTCCCACGCGCCCGCGCGCTCCAGCACGCCCCGCAGCCGCTGGTAGCCCACGGCCGCCTCGGCCAGTCGCTCCTGGCTGAACTCGATCGGGCTGCGGTACTGGGTCGAGAGCAGGTAGTAGCGGACGATCTCCGGCTCGACGCTCTGCACCAGGTCCTCGATGAAGAAGAGGTTCCCCGTGCTCTTCGACATCTTCTCGCCCGTGAGGTTGACCATGCCGTTCTCGCACCAGAAGCGCGCGAAGGGTTTGCCCGTGGCCGCCTCGGATTGGGCGATCTCGTTCTCGTGGTGCGGGAAGACCAGGTCCTGGCCGCCGCCGTGGATGTCGAAGGTCTCTCCCAGGTACTTCATGCTCATCGCCGAGCACTCGATGTGCCACCCGGGTCGCCCGGGTCCCCATGGGCTCTCCCAGGCGGGCTCCCCCGGCTTCGCCCCCTTCCACAGCGCGAAGTCCAGCGGATCGCGCTTCGCCTCGCCCGGCTCGACGCGAGCCCCCGAGCGCATGTCGTCCACGTTGCGGCCGGAGAGCTTCCCGTAGTCCGCCTTCGAGCGCACGTCGAAGTAGACGTCGCCTCCCGCCGCGTAGGCGTGCTTCGTCTCGACCAGCACGCGAATGAGCTCGAGGATCTCGCTGATGTGCCGCGTCGCCCGGGGATAGTGCGTGGCGGGAAGGATGTTGTGCAGCTCGGCGTAGCGCAGGTAGGCGGCGATGTTGCGCTCGCTCACCGAGGTGTACTCCACACCCTCGTGGGCGGCGCGATCGATGATCTTGTCGTCCACATCGGTGAAATTGTAGACGTACGTGACCGCGTAGCCGAGGTGCAGAAGGTAGCGCCGCATCAGGTCGCCGGACAGCGCCGCCCGGATGTGGCCGACGTGGGGGCGGTCCTGCACGGTCATCCCGCAGACGTACATGCCCACGCGACCGGGGGTGACGGGAACGAACTCGCGCTTCTCGCGCGTCAGCGTGTCGTAGATGCGCAGCGTCACGGGATCTCCTGGCGAGCGGGGGTCTTGGCAGCCGGGCCGGGCCCGGCGGGGAGCGGGGTGATGGCGATCTCGCGTCCCGTTCCGGCGCGGATCTGCCCTTCCACGAGCGCCTCGTGGCAGCGCAGGCGCACCTCTCGCGCCACCTGATACGCGTCGGGGCCGGGGCGCGCCCGCAGGACGACGCGGAGCTGGACCTCCGCCCCGGCCAGGGACTCCACCCCCCAAAGCTCGATCGGCTCCAGCAGCCGGCCCCGCCACGCGGGGTCGGAGTTCAGCGCGTCGACCACCCCGCGGCAGAGGGCGAGTGCCCGGGCCAGATCCTCGTTCGCCCCCACGGGAACGTCGACCGCGAGGCGGTTCCAGCCCCGGCTCCGGTTGGTGACCGTCTTCAGCTCGCCGTTGGGCACGTAGTGCACGTAGCCGTTGAAGTTGCGCAGGCGAGTGTGACGCAGCGTGACCTCTTCGACCTGGGCCGGCTCGCCGTTCACCTCGATCAGCTCGCCCACGGTGAACTGGTTCTCGATCAGGATGAAGAACCCGGCGATGAGGTCGCGCACCAGCGTCTGGGCGCCGAAGCCCAGCGCCACGCCCACGATGCCCGCGCCGGCCAGCAGGGGCCGCACGTCCCAGCCGAAGATGGCCAGGGCATGGATGAAGGCGCCGGCCCAGATCACGACCTTGACCAGGTTGCGGAACGTCTGCGCGAGCGTCTTCGCGCGCGGCTCGCCGCCCAGCCGATCCCGCCCGGCGCGGGCCAGCCAGGGCTCGAGGCGGCCCACGAAGAAGTACGCCAGCTCCATCAGCACGAACGCGCCGGCCACGGTGAGCGCCAGTCGCACGCCCATCTCGAGCAGCCGCTCCGACTCCGGCAGGACGTGGAGCGGCGGCAGGGTGTAGGCCGGCGTCACCTCGCCGCGCTCCCCCGACCGCCGGCCCATCCTCTGGCGGCGGCCTCGGCGAATGCGACGGACGGCTTCACGTCAGGCCGTCGACCGTCTTCCGGTCGAGCCGCTTCACCAGCGCCACCAGCAGCTTCACGGACATCTCGAAGTCCGCCCGGCTGATGATGCTCACGTGGCTGTGGATGTAGCGCGCGGGCACCCCCATCGACAGACAGGGCACGCCCTGGCCGGTCAGGTGGATCCTCCCGGCATCCGTGCCGCCGCGCTCCACCGCCTCGAACTGCAGCGGGACGCGGAGGCGCTTGGCCGTGTCGAGCACCAAGTCGAGCAGGCCCCGGTTGGGGATGGAGGTGGAGTCGTAGACCACGACGATCGGCCCTCCCCCCAGCTTCTCGTCGCCCTCGGCGCCGGGGGTGTCGTGGGCGATGCCGACGTCCAGGGCCAGGCCCACGTCGGGCTGCACCTTGAAGGCCGAGGTCTGGGCCCCGCGGAGCCCGACCTCCTCCTGCACCGTGGCCACCACGTACAGCGTGTTCGGATGGGGCACCTGCCGGAGCCGCCGCGCGACCTCGGCGGCGATCGCGCAACCGATGCGGTTGTCCCACGCCTTGGCCAGCAGCAGATCGGGATTGGCCATCACGAGGACCGGCGAATCGGGCACGATGGGATCGCCGGGACGGATATCCAGCTTCTTGCGGGCATCCCAGCCCGAGGTCGCGCCCACGTCGAGGTAGAGGTCCTTGATCTCCAGGACCCGCTTGCGATCCTCGTCGCGCAGCTCGTGCGGCGGCTTCGACCCCACGACGCCCACCACGTCCCCGCGGCGGGTCCGGATGACGAGGCGCTGCGCCAGGACCACGTGCCCCCACCAGCCCCCCAGCGGCAGGAAGCGGACGAAGCCCTCCTTCGTGACCGACTTCACCATGAAGCCGACCTCGTCGAGGTGCCCGGCCAGCATGACGCGCGGCCCCGCGGCCGTGCGCGCGCCGGCGCGGGCCTCGCCCTTCTTCTCGCAGATGAAGCTCCCCAGCCGATCGCGACTGAACGTTCCCACGCCCTCGAGATGGCGCTCCAGCACTTTCACCACGGGGCCTTCGGCGCCGGGCACCCCCGGGGCCTCCACCAGGTCTTTCAGGAATTGGAGCGTCGAATCCATGGGGCCTCCTCGATGTTCTGCTCAGGCTCGAGCGCCGGGCCGGATCCGCGTGTCCCGGAAGCCGTCCACGGCGAGTTCGAGCGCGCGGCTCACGACGTCCTGATACGTCATCCCCACGGCCTTGGCGGCCATGGGCACGAGGCTGGTGGGGGTCATGCCCGGGATCGTGTTCACCTCCAGGCAGAAGGGTCCGCGCTGCGGGCTCAGGCGAAAGTCGACACGCGACACCCCGGCGCAGCCCAGGGCGCGCGCGGCCGAGACGCCCAGCGCGCGGAGACGCAGGGCGAGGGGCTCGGGCAGGTCGGCCGGGCAGAAGTAGTCGGTCCGCCCGGGCGTGTACTTGTTCACGTAGTCGTAGAAGCCGCTCTTCGGCCGAATCTCGATGACGGGCAGGGCCTCGTCCTCGATGACGGCCACGGTCAGCTCGCGGCCCGGAACGTACTCCTCCACGAGGATCCACTCGTGGCTCCGGCCGGCCAGCTCGAGGGCGGGCTCCAGATCCTGCTCGTCCTCGACGATCGTGAGGGCCACGCTGGAGCCCTCCTCGTTCGGCTTCACGACCAGGGGCAGGCTGCCGCAGGCCTCGAGCTCGGCCGCCGCCGGCCGCTCCCCCGCGCGGCAGGTCGTCCAGCGGGGAGTCGGAACCCCCGCGTGGAGGAAGATCCGCTTCGACATCGCCTTGTCCATCGCCAGGGCGCTGGCCAGCACCCCGGAGCCGGTGTACCGCTTGCCCGCCAGCTCCAGCAAGGACTGCACGCGGCCGTCCTCGCCGAACGTCCCGTGCAGCGCGATGTAGACCACGTCCGCCCCGCGGATCGCCGGCGTGCCGACCGCGGCGATCTGCGCCTCCAGCGGCAGAGCCAAGACCTCGGCCAGGGAGCGCGCGCCCTCTTCCTCGTTCCCCGCCGGCAGGATCGCGCCATCCGCGGCGTCCACCGACGTCGTCTCGTGACCCAGCTCGCGCAACGCCCGGGCGATCCCCCGCCCCGTCTTGAGCGAGATCTCCCGCTCCGCCGAGCGGCCGCCCATCAGCACCGCCACCTTCATCCTTGCCTCCTGCCCGGACTTCCCTGGCCGGGCACCATGGTTCACGGAACGCCCGCCGCCGACTGCTGCAGGCGAGCGACGCACCGCGCGCGCCCGAGGAGCGCGGCGACGAGCGGCAACTCGGGGCCGTGGGTCCGCCCCGTGAGGGCCACTCGGATCGGTTGGTACAGCTCCCGACCTTTCACCCCGAGCCGCGCGCCGACGGAGCGGAGCGCGGATTTAACCCCTTCCTCGCTCCACTCCGCAAGGTCCGCCAGCGCCCGCGCCGTCTCGCCGCACAGCGCCCGCGCCGAGGCCCCGGCGAGGACCGCGCCGGCCCCGGGCTCGAGCACCGGCCGCTCGGCGAGGAACGGTTCCAGCTCGACGGGCAGATCGGCCAGCGTCGTGAGGTTCCCGCGCACCGCCTCGAGCAGGCGCCCGAGGTCCTCGCGCGCCAGGTCCCGTGCCCCCTCCGGCAACCAGTCGGCCCCCCACGCGAGCAGCTCGGCTCGGCTCCCGTGATGGAGGACGTGCGCGTTCACCCAGCGCAGCTTGTCCGGGTCGAACACCGCTCCGCTCCTCCCCACGCGCTCCAGGGTGAAGCACTCGAGCAGCTCGGCCCGCGAGAGGATCTCGCGGTCGTCTCCCGGGTGGAAGCCGAGGAGCGCGAGGTAGCTGAGCAGCGCCTCGGACACCACTCCCGCGCGCCGCCAGTCGCCCACCGCCGCGGCGACCTCGCCCGCCCGCTTGCTCATCTTGGTGCGATCGCGGTTCAGGATCAGGGGCACGTGGGCATAGCGCGGCGCCGGCTCGCCGAGCGCCTCGAGCAGCATGAGCTGGCGCGGCGTGTTCGGCAGGTGCTCTTCCGCCCGGATGACGTGGCTGATGCCCATCGCCCCGTCGTCCACCGCGCAGGCGAAGTTGTACGTGGGCAGGCCGTTCGAGCGCAGGATCACGAAGTCGCCGACCACACCCGCGGGGAACGTCACCTCGCCCCGCACCAGATCGTCCAGCCGCCAGTCCCGCTCCGGCACCACGAAGCGGAGGCTGTGGGGCTCGCCGGCGCGCAGGCGCGCCTCGCGCTCGGCGGGCGCGAGGCGCCGGCAACGCCCGTCGTAGTGGGGCGGGCGTCCGGCGGCGAGCGCGGCCTGGCGCCGCCGCTCGAGGTCCTCGTCGCTGCAGAAGCAGGGGTACGCCAGGCCCCGCGCGCGCAGGCCCTCGGCCCTGGCGCGATAGAGGTCCAGCCGCTCGCTCTGGCGGTAGGGACCGCGCGGGCCGCCCTGGACCGGCCCCTCGTCGAAGTCGAGCCCCAGCCAGAGCAGATCGTCGAGCACGCCCTGCTCGCTGGCCCCGGTGGAGCGCTCGACGTCGGTGTCCTCGATGCGCAGGACGACCGCGCCCCCGGCCCCGCGCGCGAAGAGCCAGTTGAAGTAGGCGGTGCGCGCGCCGCCCACGTGCAGCCAGCCCGTGGGGCTGGGAGCGAAGCGCACGCGCACCGGGGCCGCCGGGCTCACGCCGCGTCCCGAGCGCGCCCTGGCGCGGCTCTCACGCCACCTCCACGGTGGCCACCGCCAGCGCCGCCACCCCCTCGCCACGCCCCAGCGCGCCCAGCGTCTCGGAGGTCGTGGCCTTGACGGAGACCTGGGCGCTCCCCACGTGCAGGGCCTGGGCGATGTTCACGCACATCGCCGAGCGGAAGGGGGCGATCTTCGGCGCCTCGGCGACCAGCGTGGCGTCCACGTGGGTCACCGTCGCGCCCCGGCCGTCGAGCATGGCCCGGATCAGGCGCAGCAGCTCGAGGCTCGAGGCGTCCTTCCAGCGCGCGTCGCCGGGGGGAAAGTGCTGCCCCAGATCCCCGAGCGCCAGCGTCCCCAGCAGCGCGTCGCCGATGGCGTGCGCCAGCACGTCGGCGTCGCTGTGCCCCTCGAGCCCCCACTCGCTCTCGAGCCGCACGCCGCCCAGGATCAGCGCGCGACCCGCCGCCTTGCGGTGGATGTCGTAACCGATGCCCACCCGGTAGCCCATGTCAGTCCTCCCGCCGCGAGAGCCAGGTCGCGGCCAGCGCCAGATCTCGCGGCGTCGTGATCTTGAAGTTCACCGCGTCGCCCTCGGTCACGAAGATCGGATGCCCGAGGCTCTCGACGAGCGCGGCATCGTCCGTGACCGCGCCCCGCGCCCGTCCGCCGGGGGCCAGCCCCTGGTGCGCCGCCTCGAGCCAGTCGCGCCGGAACACCTGCGGCGTCTGCGCCCGCCACAGCGCCGCCCGCGGCACGGTGTCCTCGATGCGCCCCAGGCTGACGCGCTTCAGCGTGTCGTCGAGCGGCACCGCCGCGATGGCCGCGCCGTGCGCCGCCGCGTCGGCCACGACGCGCGCGACCAGCTCGGCCGTCACCAGCGCGCGCGCCGAATCGTGCACCGCCACCAGGTCGAAGCCGGGGGGAAGCGCGCGCAGGCCGTGCACGACGGAATCCCGCCGCTCCCGGCCCCCCTCGGTCCAGCCGATCACCTTGCCGGGCCCGAAGCCGGTGACCGCCAGCACGTCCTGCAGCTTGCGCACCGGGCCCACGACGAGGATGCCGTCGATCGCCGTGCAGCGCTCGAGGGCCTCGAGGCTCCAGAGGAAGAGCGGGCGCCCCGCCAGCGGCGCCAGCGCCTTCTCGACCCCCGCACCCAACCGCTCGCCCCGGCCCGCGCACAGGAGAATCGCCGCCGTGGTCATGGCGCCTCGGCGTACGGCCGACGCGTCGCCCCCGCGGCGGGGGGCCGCGAGCCGCCCGGAGGACGCGCCGCGCCAGGGCTCATCGCCGGCCCTCGCCCCCGACCGCCGCCTCGCCCGCGGGCGGCCGCACCTCGACCCGGGCGCCCAGCAGCTCGGCGACCGCCTCCCGCAGGGTCGCGACCGGCACGACCTCGATGCCCGCCGCGCGCGCGTCGTCCGCCTGGCTCGCCGGCACGGCGGCGCGGCGAAAGCCCAGCGCCGCCGCCTCGCGCGCTCGCGCCTCCACGCGCGAGACCCGGCGCAGCTCGCCGGCCAGGCTCACCTCGCCCACGGCCAGCGTGCCCTCGAGCACGGGCCGCCCGCGGTACGAGGAGGCCAGAGCCAGTGCGAAGCCCAGATCCGTGCCGGGCTCGTCCAGGGTGATGCCGCCGGTCACGGTGACGAAGACGTCGTGCCGACCGAGACGCAGCCCCACGCGGCGCTCGAGCACGGCGAGAAGCAGGGCCAGCCGCCGGGGGTCGTAGCCACTGGTGACGCGCTGCGGCGTGCCGTAGAACGAGCCCGCGACCAGCGCCTGCACCTCGACGAGCAGCGGACGCGTGCCCTCGAGGCTGGCGACCACGGCGGTCCCCGGCTGCGGGCCCGAGCCGGCGCCGGCTCCCCCGCGCGGCGGGAGGAAGGCCTGGCTCGGATTCGCCACCTCGCGCAGTCCTTCCCCGGTCATCTCGTACACGCCCAGCTCGTTCGTGGAGCCGAAGCGGTTCTTGGCCGCGCGCAGCACGCGATAGTGCTGGTAGCGCTCCCCCTCGAGGTAGAGCACCGCGTCCACCATGTGCTCGAGCACGCGAGGGCCCGCCACCGCGCCTTCCTTGGTGACGTGGCCCACGAGGAAGACGGCGGCCCGCGAGCCCTTGGCGTAGTGGAGCAGCGCCAGACCGCACTCGCGCACCTGCGCGACGGAGCCCGGGCCGCCTTCGAGGTCGGCGCGAGCCAGCGTCTGGATCGAGTCCGCCACCAGCATGTCGGGCTGCACCCGGGCGGCCGCCTCGAGCACGCTCTCCAGGTCCGTCTCGGTCAGGATGAGCAGGCCGTCCGGAATCGGGCCCAGCCGCTCCGCGCGCAGGCGCACCTGCTCCTCGCTCTCCTCGCCCGAGACGTAGAGCACCTTGCGCCCGGCGCCGGCGAGCAGGCCGGCGAGCTGCAGGAGCAGGGTGCTCTTGCCGATCCCCGGGTCCCCGCCCACGAGCACCAGGGAGCCGGGCATCACGCCCCCGCCCAGCACCCGATCCAGCTCGCGCAGGCCCGAAGTCCAGCGGGCGCTGGCCGCCGTCTCGACCTGGGAGAGCGGGCGCGGCCCGGCCACCGAGCCGTCCTTGGTGACATGGCCGACCAGGAACACCGCGGTGCCGGTGGCCT
>JAWOLC010000029.1:0-19329 GCA_033853925.1 Candidatus Eiseniibacteriota bacterium | reverse complement strand
TGTCCTCGATCGGGGACGTCGCGGCGGGGGCCACCGCGAGTGGCCGCGTGGACAAGATCCTCGTGCAAGCGGGGCCCCGGATTCCGATCCCCTAGCCTCTGGCGAACGCGCGGCCAGGGCCGTGGGGAACGAGGAGCGAGTGCGCGGAACGAGAAGGGGAGCGGGGCGTGACCCCCTCCCCTATTGTCTCGCGGACACCTCTCTGCCTCGTTGAGCGCGCCGCCACATCTCGTCGCCTACTGCGGCTCGTTCGCCGCGTCCAGAGCGAGGGCCCGGCCGGGCTCAACCGCACCCTGCTCGAGCTTCGGACTCCGGCGGCCGGGGCCGCGGGGCGTGGGGACGCGTTCAGCGGCCTGACATCGGAAGCCGATTCTTCTTGACGTCCGAGTGGCCGAGCGTAGGTTGTGGCCTGGATCTCGGGGTGAACCAAGCAGGGGTTCACGCACGAGACGGTCGCTGCCCCTCGGACCCTGTGAGCGCACGCAAGCGCTCAGGCCGCGACCTCTCGACCCTTGCGCAACCGCCACTGGCTGCGAGGCCGGGCTGCTCTGCCGGGCCCTCGGAGGGTTGCGCATGGCGCCGGACCTCTCCCGACTCGGGAGGGCCGCATCCGCTTCGTCACGTGAGGCGTCGAGGCGCGTTCGCTCCTTCCCTGCTGTCCACCCACCGCACCCGCGCGGCCGTGCAGCTCTCGCTTCCGCTCCGCGATCGCTTTCCTTATCGAGACGAGCAACCCTTGCCCCAGGCACGACGGGCACGTCCCCCGGGCCCATCGGTCGAAGGAGGTGATGCGCGAACGTCGAGCCCATCGGACCAGCGATCCTGCAGATCCGCCTTCGAACCGGCGTTGCCGACCCCCATCACCGAGACTGGAGGCATGTCATGCCCGCTAACGCCCTGACTCTGTACCTGGCTTCGTGGCAGAAGCGAATGCTGAAGGACTTCATGCCCGCCTCCTACTTCACCAAGGTCCCGCTGAAGGACATCTCTCGGATCCTCATCACCAGGGCCGTCGTGAAGTGCCCGCAGTCGTACAAGATCCCGGCCCAGGGCATTCGGCGCGGAGACTGGGTCATGCATCTCACGGACGAGCAGATGCTCATCCTCAAGGAGCAGTTCGGCATCCGTACTCCCATCAGCTCCATCAACATCGACCCCGGCCTCCTCGACTCGGGAGCCGTGCAGTTCCGGTAGAGCCACGCCCGACACGTCCTGGAGACGGGTGCGCCCATCCGTCTCCAGGGCACGGCATCCCGTCGATCGCGAGGTACCCCGCCCATGCCCGACCACGCGGATCCCGACTACAGGCTGTTCTCCTGCCTCTGGGAGCTGACGCTTCGCTGCAACATGCGGTGCCTGCACTGCGGCTCGGTCGCGGGGAGGGCGCGGGATCGGGAGCTGTCCCTCGACGAGACCCTTCGGGTCGCGGACGAGCTGGTGGCCCTGGGCTGCGGCGAGCTGACCTTCATCGGCGGCGAGGTGTTCTTCTACCCGGGATGGGAGAAGCTCGGCCGGCACCTTTCCGACCAGGGCGTGCTCGTCAACCTCATGTCGAACGGCTACCGCTTCACCGAGGCCACCATCGCGCAGATCGTCCACGCCCGGCTGACCAACGTGGGCATCTCCGTGGACGGGCTGGAGATCAATCACGCGACGATTCGCGGGCGGAAGGACGCGTTCGCCGAGGTGCTCAAGGCGTTCGGGCTCCTGAACGCCGCGGGGATCCCGATCGGCGTGGTGACCAGCCTGATGGAGATGAACTACCCCGACCTGGAAGGGCTCTACGAGCTGTTGGTGGAGAACAACGTGACGCTGTGGCAGGTGCAGCTCGTCAACGCCATGGGGAACATGGCCGACAAGCGCGAGATGCTGATCCGGCGCGAGCGGATTCCTCTGCTCACCGAGTTCATCCGGGAGAAGAACAAGGAGCGCCGGATGATCGTCGTGGCCGCCGACAACATCGGGTACTACGACGAGAACGAATCGTACATCCGGGGGCGGCGGGCGCCCATCTGCTACTGGGAGGGATGCCAGGCCGGCATCTCGAGCCTCTACATCGACAGCGTCGGCAACATCAAGGGATGCGGCGCCATGTACGCCGAGGCCTTCATCGAGGGCAACGTCCGCGCGCGCGCGCTGGCGGACATCTGGAGGGATCCGGACGCGTTTGCCTACAACCGGAAGTTCAGCACGGACTGGCTCGAGGGAGACTGCCGGGGCTGCGAGGTGGCCGACGTGTGCAAGGGCGGATGCCGGGCCTCGAACGTGTTCTTCAGCGGCTCGCTCTTCGAGAACTCGTTCTGCAGCCGCGTGACTCTCTCGGCGCCGTCGAGCGCGGGCATCCCCACGAGCGGAGAGCCGGTGATGCCGTAGCCGGCCCGCCTGCCAGCGCCCGGCACGGACGACCGCGCCGCGCCGAGCGGGACTCGGCGCGGCGTCGCGTCGCTCGGTCTACTTCGTCCCCGTGAGCTTCTCGATCTGCCGCGCCGCCCCGAGGTTCTTCGGGTTGAGCGCGAGCGAGCGACGGTAGCTCGCGAGCGCCTCGGTCTTCAGGCCCGCGGCCACCTGGGCCTCGCCCAGGGAGTCGTGCGCCCGCCAGGATTCGGGGAACGTCTCCACGTTGAGCGCGAGAATCGCCGCCGCTTGCTCGGCGCGACCCGCCGCGAGCAGGCGGTAGCCCAACTCGTTCAGGCGCGCCTCCTCGAAGTCGAACGAGTCGTAGTCGCGCGCCTTCAGATCGCGGTAGAGAGCCTGCGCCGCCGGGATGCCCTGCTCCTCGAGCGTCTTCGAGAGGAGCGAGACGAGCGGCGCCCTCGGCGCGGCGGGCGGGCGGCCGTAGAGGATGTCGAGGATCCCGTTCGAGATGGCCTCGAGTCGCGTGCCCCCCGTGTTGTTGAGCAGGATCACGACGATGTGGTCCTCGGGGATGCGCCGGATCAGGGCGTTGAAGCCCGGCAAGCCACCGCCATGCGAGAGGCTGGTCCGCGGGACGCGCCCCGGTCCGATGGGAGCCTGCTTCACGAACCAGCCGCAGCCGTAACCGCCGAGACCGGCGGCGAACATCGTGTCCTTGCTGGCCGCCTCGAGCACCTGGTCCCCGAGCAGCGCCTGGTCCCAGCGGAACAGGTCCTCGGCGGTGGCGTGCATTCCCCCCGCGGCGTAGAAGAGTGGCACGTCGTAGGCCGGCGCGTTCGCCAGGCCCGCCGGCGTGCGCAGGTAGCCGGCGGCGCGCTTCGGGACGAGCGCCGCCAGCGTGTCCAGGCCGGAGGCCAGCATCCCGCACGGCTCGAGGATGCACTCCCGCAGCACGGCGTCGAAGGGCTTGCCGGTCACCTTCTCGATCACCGCGCCGAGCAGGTAGTAGCCGGTGTTCGAGTAGCGGAACTTCGTCCCGGGCTCGAATTCGAGGTCGCCGGCGCAGAAGCGGCTGACGAACTCCTCCACGCCGAAGGCGCTGTCGCGGGTCGCGGCCACGCAGCCGGGCTCCTCCGAGTAGTTCGGCAGGCCCGAGGTGTGACGGAGCAGGTGGCGCACCGTGATCCGGCTCCCCGTGTCCCGGCGGTAGTCGGGGAGAACCTCCGAGACCTTGGTGTCGAGCGAGAGCTTGCCCTCCTCGACGAACTGGAGGACGAGCGCGGCGGTGAACTGCTTGGTGATGGAGCCGATGCGAAAGCGGGTGTCGGGCGTGGCGGGAACGCCCCATTCGAAGTCGGCCTGGCCGTAACCCTTCCGCAGCAGGACGACACCGTCCTTCGCGACCAGGGCCGCGCCGTTCAGCTGGCCGAGGCCGTGATAGGCCGCCAGCAGCGCGTCGATCCTGGCCGATGTGCTCGTGGCGCCCGCTGCATCGCCCGCGGCGAAGAGCAGCACCACTCCCAGCAGGATGCCCAGAGGACGAGACATGCGGCTACCCCCCTCGTCTGCCGTCCCCGGACGCGACCTGCCGGCGCCGATGCGACACGAGGCTCAAGCCGGCCCAGAGGTTCGGGTCAGCGCCGAGCGCGCGGCACGAAGGCCACCATAGCACCTTCCCGTGGCGGATTCGGGCCTCGGCGGCGGGCCCGGAGCCGCAGGCCGCGGCCAGATGGCCCTTGCCGCAGGGGGTTCAGGAATGGTCCCCGGCTACCCCTTGGCGATCGCCCCCTTCACTCGCTCCGCCGTCATCGGCAGCCGCAGCAGCCGCGCGCCAGTGGCGTCGTGGACCGCGTTGGCCACGACCGCGCCCATGCACACGATGGGCGGCTCGCCGCAGCCCGAGGCGGGCGTCGTGGGGTTCTCGATCAGGATGGTCTCGATCCGCGGCAGCCAGGAGAAGCGCGGGATCTCGTAGCTGTCGTAGTTGCGGTGCAGCACCTCGCCGCTCCGGAAGCGCACCTCCTCGCTGAGCGCGTAGCCGAGGCCCATCGTGACGGCGCCCTCCGTCTGCTGGCGGGCGCCGTCCGGGTTCACGACCACGCCCATGTCCTGCGCGCACACCACCCGCCCCACGCGCACCCGACCGCTGGCCTTGTCCACCGCGACCTCGGCCATCGTGGCCACGTAGGTGCCCATGTAGGTGGCGCAGGCCACGCCCATCCCGCGCCCGCTCGGGGCTCGTCCCGACCGCCAGCCGAAGCGCTCCGCGGCCGCCTGGAGCACGCGGCGCATGCGCGGATCGGAGAGGTGGCGCAGCCGGAACTCGAGCGGATCCACGCCGGCCTCGGCCGCCATGATGTCGATCTGCGACTCGCGCGCGAAGGTGTTGGTGTTCACCGAAGGCGCCCGCCACGGCCCCACCCCGAAGGGGTGCATCCCCGGCGGATTGCCGCCCCCCCAGCCGCCGGCCGCGACCGTGCGCTGGTGCGGCACGTCGTAGAACGCCTTGGCCTCCCGGTCTCCCGCCGCGTACACCTTGTAGTCCCAGAGGCAGATCTTCCCGTCGGCGCCGAGCCCCGAGCGGATCTTGACGACCGCGGCCGGCCGGAAGGTGTCGTAGAAGAACTCCTCGGCGCGATCCCAGACCACCTGCACGGGCCGCCCGGCGAGCCTGGCCAGACGCGCGGCCTCGACCGCCTGCCGCGCGCCGGTCTTGCCGCCGAAGCCGCCACCCACGTAGGGCGTGATCACGCGCACGTCCTTCGGCGCGAGCCCCAGCGCCTCGGCGACCTGGTTCCGCACCATGAAGGGCGCCTGCGTCGAGGCCCACACCGTCGCCTTGCCGCCCTCCACCTTCGCCACCGCCGAGTGGGTCTCGACCGGGGCGTGCGCGACGTAGCCGTTCAGGTAGGTGTGCTCGAAGGTCGTGGCCGCGAGCTTCGCGCCCTCGTCGAGGCTGCCGCTCTCGCCCACCGTCTCGCCCGGCGGCGCGGTCGCCACCAGGTGGTCGAAGATGTTCTCGTCGTCCAGCGCGGGCGCCCCCCGCTCGAAGCGCGCGGTCACGCGGGCCAGCGCGCGATCGGCCAGATCGGGGCGCTCGTGGACCACGGCGATCAGGTCGCCGTCGCGGATCACCCGGGTCCCGGCCACCTCGGCCGCCCGGCTCGTGTCCACGTCCTTCAGCGTGGCCCCGTGCGCGGGCGGCCGCACGATCCGCGCGTGCAGCGTGTCGGGCAGCGCCTGGTCGGCGGCGTAGCGGGCCTTCCCGGTCACCTTCTCCAGCGCGTCCTTGCGCGGCGCAGGCCGGCCGACCACGCGGTAGGCCGTCACCGCCTTGGCCGGCACCTTCTCGAGATGCCGCTCGATCCGCCGCCCTTCGACGAGCCGGGCATAGGTGACGCGCTTCGCCGGATCCTCGGGATCGCGCACCGAGCCGCCCTCGGCGACGAGCCGCGCCGCGGGCGCGCCGAGCCGCTCGGCGGCCAGCGCCACGAGCACGGCGCGCGCCTCCGCGGCCGCGCCGCGCAACACCGGACCGAACTGCCGGATCGTGAGCGAGCCGAAGGTGCCCATGTCCCAGGGACACAGCTCGGTGTCGCCCATGACCATGTCCACGGTGTCGAGGGGCACGTCCAGCTCCTCGGCCACGAGCTGGGCGAGCGCGGTCTTCGAGCCCTGTCCCAGCTCGACCTTGCCGACGAAGCAGGTCGTGCGGCCGTCGCCGCCGATCTTGAGGTAGGCGTTGAAGTCCGTGGGATAGCTCGGGCGGCCCGGCGGGTGCGCCGGCTCCTGCGCCGCCAGGGGATCGAAGCGGAAGAGGATGAACAGGCCGGAGCCCGCCGTGAGGGCGAGGAACCGGCGCCGGCCGAGGACGACTCGAGCGGGGCTCATCGCGCGCCTCCCGGGCCGGACTTGGCCGCGCTCTCGATCGCCTCCAGGATGCGCACGTGCGACCCGCAGCGGCAGAGGTGGTCGTCGAGGTGCTCGACGATCTGGGCGCGCGTCGGGTGCGGGTTGCGGAGCAGGAGCGCGTGGGCGCTCATGATCATCCCCGACGTGCAGTAGCCGCACTGGAAAGCGTGCCCGTCGTGGAACGCCCGCTGCAACGGGTGCAGCTCGCCGTCCGGGCTCAGGCCCTCGATCGTCAGGACGCGACGCCCGGCCACGTCCTTGAGCGGGGTCGCGCAGGAGCGCACGGCCTCGTCGTCCACCAGCACCGTGCAGGCGCCGCACAGGGCCGCGCCGCATCCGTACTTCGTGCCGGTGAGGCCCAGGTCGTAGCGGAGCACCCAGAGGAGCATCCGCTCGTCGTCCACCGAGAGCTGAACGGGCCTGCCGTTCAGCGTGAATGAGATGGGGCGCACCATGGCCCGGCCTCCTTGGCCTGGAGCATTCACGGCCGCCGCTGCGGACGCGGCTCGCAAATCGTCCGGGCTCGTCGCTGGGGTCGCTCGAACTCCGGGGGGCCTCCGTGGGTGCGCGGAGTATACCCCTCCGCGGGCGGGGGAGATCGCGCCGCGCTCGCTTGCCCGGACCGCGCTTCTCGCCGCTCGTGGGCCGACTTGTCGTGGCCTTGACCTCGGCCACGCCCGCCGCGGCCCTCGTCTGCGCATCCGCGAACACGAAGTCGAGGTCGCAGTGGTACGCTTCGCGTGGTCGCGTGAGACCCGCACCCGGGACCGCCCATGTCGCGCACGCAAGTCCGTTCGATCAGCGCGAAGCTCCAGAGAAGGATCCTGGTCTTCGAGGCCGCCGGATTCGTCGTCGCGGCGGCCGCCTGCTGGGTCACGGAGTGGTTCGATCCGCCCTTCAGCGTGCAGCAGGCCACGCTGCTCTCGGCCACCATCCTGGCCCTGGGAATCGTGACGACCTACTGGACGTCGCGGATGACCCGGCGGATCCGCTACCTCGAAGGCTTCATGGTCATCTGTGCCGCATGCAAGAAGGTGCGGCTGGACGACGAGTGGGTCTCGATCGAGGGCTTCCTCAAGTCCGCGGCCGATCTCAGCCTCTCGCACGGCATGTGCCCGCGGTGCGTGGAAGAGTACTTCGGCCCCGAGGCCGAGCGCGCCCCGCGCTCCTGAGCGAGTGGGCGCCGCGGCCCGGCGGCGCGGCGCCCGCGCCTTTTGCGGGCTCCGGACATTGCTGACCCGCGCCTGAATACAATCGGCCCGCATGGCCGCCACGGCGGGCTGGACCGCGTGGCCGACGCGCGCCTGCCGTGACCGCGGGCATCGCTCGCTCGCGGATCCGCATCGCGAAGGCATCTCGAGGTTCCATGCTCCCTGCGTCCTTCTCCTCGCTGCGCGTGCGCCTCCTGAGCCTCGTGCTGCTCGCCGCCTTGCCCGCCCTGGGGCTGGTGGTCTACTCGGACCTGGAGCTGCGCCGGCAGGCGGAGGCCCGCAGCCTCGCCCAGGCCCAGCGGCTCACCGACCTGGCGTGCACGAACATCGACAACGCCATGGCGGACGTGCGCGTCGTGCTGCAATCGCTGGCGCAGGCGCCCGAGGTCCGCGCCCTCGATGCCGCGGCCGCCGAGAAGCTCTTCGACCAGGTCATGGCGCGCCGCGGCGGCAACCTGCCGAGCGTGACGCGCCATGCCAGCCGCGGGCGGCGCGGGCCGGCGGCGACGAAGCCCAGCGAGAGCCTGGGCGCTCAGGAACCCTTCCACGCCCTCGCCCTCGCCGATCTGGACGGCCGGGTGGTGGCTTCGTCCGTCGCGCCGCGGGGCGCCGTGAACCTGGCGGGCGAGGACGAGTTCCAGCTCGCGCTGGCCACGCACGACTTCGCCTTCAGCGCGCACCCGGCCGATCCCTTGACGGACGAGCCCAGCGTGGACGCGGCCTACCGCGTGCTGGGCCCGGACGGCCAGCTCGAGGGCATGCTCCTTCTCAGCCTCGACGTGGGCTGGCTCGGCGCCGCGGTGGCCGGCGGCGTGCTGCCCGAGGGCGGCTCGCTCCTCGTGCTGGATTCCCGCGGCACCGTGCTCGTGCACTTCCCCGAGTCGCGACGCTTCATCGGCCGCGACTTCCCCGACGTGCCCGCGGTGCACGAGGTGCTCGCGCGCCGCCGTGGCACGCTCCAGGCCGAAGGGCTGTCGGGCGAGCAGCGCCTGTGGAGCTTCCAGCCCGTGCCGATGCCGCCGGGCCCCGACGTCTACGTGGCCCTGGGCTTCGTGCCCAAGGCCATCTTCGCCGAGGCGGACCGCACCGCCCGGCGCATGGCCCTGGTCATGGTGCTCGTCGCCGGGGCCACGGGGCTGGCGCTGTGGCTGTGGGCGCGCCGCTTCATCCTGCAGCCCACCGACGTGCTGACCCGCGCGACCCGCCGCCTGCGCGAGGGCCACCTGAGCGCGCGCGCGGAGCTGGCGGCCGCGGGCGAGCTGGGCGAGCTGGGGCGCTCGTTCGACGAGATGGCGGAGAGCCTGCAGGGGCAGGCGCGCGAGCTGCGCAAGAGCAACCAGACGCTCGAGGCGGTGCTGACCTCCTCGCCGGTGGCCATCATCGCCCTCGACCTGGACCGCCGGATCACCATGTGGACTCCGGCCGCCGAGCGGCTCTTCGGCTGGGGGGCGGCCGAGGTGCTGGGCCGCGAGGTCCCGTTCACCCCGCCGGGGCAGGACGAGATGACGAGCGCGCTGGCGGCGCGCGCCGCGCGGGGCGAGGAGCTGGCGGACCGCGAGTGGCCGGCGCGGCGCAAGGACGGCAGCGCGCTGCTCCTCAGCGTGTCCACCGCGCTCCTCGTGGGCCCGGAGGGGGTGCGCGGGCAGGTGGTGGCGATGGTGGACCTGACGGCCCGTCGCCAGCTCGAGCGCCAGCTCCACCACTCGCAGAAGATGGAGGCGCTGGGCCGCCTCGCGGGCGGCGTGGCCCACGACTTCAACAACCTGCTCACGATCGTCCGCGGCTTCAACGCCATGATCGTGGGCCGGCCCGGCGTGGACGCGGCCACGCGGGACGACGCCGAGCAGGCGCTGGAAGCGGCCGTCCGCGCCACCGCCTTGACGGGGCAGCTCATGGCCTTCAGCCGCCGCCAGCCGGGACCGCCGCGCGTCGTCGACCTGAACGACGTCGTCGCCGGGATGATCCTCATGCTCCAGCGCGTCGTGGGCGAGGACATCCGGATCGAGTCCCGCTTCCTGGCGCGGCCCGGCTGGGTGAAGGTGGACCCGGGCCAGATCGAGCAGCTGCTCGCGAACCTGATCGTGAACGCCCGCGAGGCGATGCCCCAGGGCGGCCGGCTCGTCATCGAGACCGGCAACCACGAGTGCGCCGTGGACCCGGAGCAGCGCTGCCGCCCCGAATGTCCCGGCCCGTCGGTGACGCTCAGCGTGAGCGACACCGGTGCGGGCATGGACGCGGCGACGCAGCGGCGTCTCTTCGAGCCGGTCTCGGCCGCCCGCGAGCGCGGCGCGGGGTCGGGGCTCTTCGTCGTCCACGGGATCGTCGAGCAGTACGGCGGCGACCTCGAGGTGCTCTCGGAGCCGGGCCGCGGCTCGACCTTCCGCATCTCGCTGCCGCTCGTCCCGGGGCCGGAGCCGGCGCCGGCCACGAACGGCGTCGCGCCCGCGCCGGCGGGGTCGGGGACGGTCCTGCTCGTGGAGGACGACGACGCCGTGCGCGCCCTCGAGCGGGCCATGCTCGAGCACCTGGGCTATCGAGTGCTGGAGGCGCGCCAGGGGAACGAGGCGCTGGCCGTGGCGGAGCGACACGCGGGACCGATCGAGCTGCTGATCACGGACGTGGTGATGCCCGAGATGGGCGGCCGGGCGGTGGCGGAGCGACTGCGCCGGTCGCGGAGCGGGATCCGCGTGCTCTACCTGTCTGGCTACGCGCCGGGCGAGGGCCCCGACGACGACGCGGCTCTCGACGCGACCTTCCTGCCCAAGCCTTTCACGCTCGACGCGCTGGCGAGCAAGATGCGGGAGGCGCTCGAGGGCCCGGGCTCGGTCGGTTGAGTGCCGCAAAACTCGCCCTCGACCGCAGCGCTTCTCGGGGAATCGAGAAGATCGGCGCACCCCCGGCGCCGGATCAGTGGCCGACGGCAGTGCCCGCGCCGAGCTTCCAGCGCAGGCGGGAGGCCGAGCCGCGCGCAGCGGGCCCCGGGCCGCGCCGCGCAGAGTTGGCAGGGATTCGCCAGAACGCTTGCACGATCCGGACACGCGTGGCGCGCTGGGCCGTAGGCTGTGCTCGTGTCGCGGGCCATCGCAGCCGGCACGAGGAGGGCCGAAGGCCGAAACCCCGCGGGACGTTCGGCGCAGTCGGGGGGGGCGAGCGCCCGCACCCGCGGGAGACGGCGACCTCGGGCAGAGGCGAATGCCGAGCACCGCAGTTCCGTCGTCCGTCATCCACATTGAGTCCGGGCCGCCGGCGTGAACGTTCGGAGCCGCCATCCGTGACCGTCAGCTGACGGGAGGCGGGGGGCGTGCAAGGAGACGCGCGATGAACCGAGCTTCGATCCGCTTCACCGGGGCTGAGAGGAAGTCCATGTCGGGACCCGGCGCCAGGTACTGGACCGTGTCCTTCACCGCCGAGTGCAACGGGCACGGGGCCTACCGGGGTCAGGCAGCGGTGTTTCAGCCCGCCGGCACCCGCGACTTCCTCGGGGCCGTGCCGCTCGTTCCCTCCGTGCTGCCCCGCTGGCTGAAGAGCGATACGCTGACGGAGCACCTCTTCCTCTACTTCTTCAACCAGGTGCAGTCGGCGCTGACCTCCTCGGACGGGAGTCTGCGGCCGCTGCTCGCGGTCAAGAAGGAAGCGACCGAGGAGTTCGAGGTCATGGGCGACTACTGGCTCTACCTCGGCATGAACGCTTTCCAGCACCAATGAGCATGCGCTCGGGCGTCTCACCGGGTGGAGCGAGCGGGGGCTCGCGGCGGCTGTCGGGGCGAATCGACTTCACGAGAGGCGCGACCCGCTTCAGGATCGAGCCTCCGAGTCGTGAGCCGGGGTCGCCCGGCTCGCGCTCGCCCCGGCTCACGCTGGCCGTGACGCCGTCTTCCGTCGCTCGGCCCACGAACGCTCATCGGTCGCGTCGGTACCGGGAAGCTCTTCTCTGGCTGGCGGCCTTCGCCCTCTTCCTGTCCGCCATCGCGCTGATGGTCCTCACCCCGCACTGAGCCACGACCGGAAACGGCTCCCTGCCGACGTCGGCCTCGAGCAGCTGAGCCCGGTTCCCACCTGCGGTCGGGCCTGGCCGCATGTGACTGAGTCCGCGCGATCTAGTGTCCTGCCCTCGGCCACGGGCCGCGTGTTGCGCGCAATCCAACATTGAGTCACGGACCCGTCCAGGATTAGAGTGATCTTGGCAAGTCGCTTCCAGGGGAAGCACTTGGCCGACCAGCAACGTGTCGTTGCCGGAACCCGGGCCGAGTCCGCGCCTCGGGACGTTCGGTTGGCCGTTCGCATCCTGAGGCAGTTCCGCCATGCGGCTCTCGCTCCATAGCGTCCGCACCCGCCTTCTCGGCTTGATCCTCCTCGCCGGGCTGCCGACTCTCGCGCTCGTCATCTACTCCGGAGTCGAGCAACGGCATCGTGCCGAGGAGCGCAGCCTGGAGCAGGCGCGCCATCTCACCGAGCTGGCTTGTGTCAACATCGACGACGCCCTGCACGACGCGCAGGTCCTCCTGCAGTCGCTGGCGCAGATGCCAGCGGTGCGCGCCGGGGATCCGGCCGGCTCCGAAGAGCTGTTCCGCGAGGTTCTCTCCCGCGAATCGAGCTACCTGCCGCGGACCCTGCACGGCGTGCGCAGGATCGTCGGGGACAGGCAGCGCGCGGTCGTCGCCGACTCGGCCGACGCCTCTCTGCGGATTCCGTACGGGGCGATCGCCTTGGCGGACGCCGAGGGCCAGATCGTGGCCAGCTCGATCCCCTCGCGCGAACGGGTCAACGTCCGGGATCGCGCCTACTTCCAGCTCGCGCTCGCCACCCACACGATCGCGATCAGCGCCTACACCAGGGGACGGCTCACGGACCGGCCCGGCGTGGCCGTCGCCTACCGCGTGCTGGGGATGGATGGGCGGGTCCGGGGGGTCCTGGTGGTCTCGGTCGAGGTCGGCTGGCTGAGCGGTGCGGTGGCGGGCGACTTGCTGCCGCCGGGGGGAAGCCTCCTCGTGCTCGACACGCGCGGAACCGTGCTGACGCGCTTCCCCGGCGCGGGACGCTACGTCGGCCAGGCCTACCCCGAGGTGCCGGTGGTCCACGAGGTGCTCACCCGCAAGGCGGGCGTGGTCCAGGCCGCGGGGATCGACGGGGTGGCGCGGCTCTGGAGCTTCCAGCCCGTCTCCGTATCCCCGGGAAGCGACCTCTTCGTGGTCCTGGGCTTCGCGCCGAAGGCCATGTTCGCCGAGGCCGACCGGGCGACGCAGCGGCTGGCCCTGGTGCTGGCGCTCCTCCTCGGCTCCATGTCCATGGCCGTGTGGCTGTGGGCCAATCGCTTCATCCTGCGCCCCGTGGACGCGCTCATGCGCGTGACGCGCCGCCTGCAGTCGGGGCTCCTCTCGGCTCGCACGGACCTGGCGGACTCGGGCGAGCTGGGTGAGCTGGGCCGCTCGTTCGACGACATGGCGCAGGAGCTGCAAGCCCGCGAGCGCGAGCTGCGCGAGAGCAAGCAGACGCTGGAGGCGGTGCTGGCCTCCTCCCCCGTCGCGATCCTGACCCTGGACCGCCAGGGCATGGTCACCTTCTGGACCCCCGCGGCCGAACGTCTCTTCGGCTGGTCGGCGGACGAAGTGCTGGGGCGCGAGGTGCCCTTCGTGATGGCGGAGCCGCCGCAGAGCGCCCGCGGCCTGGGCGCGCGGCTGCGCGCCGGCGAGCCGTTCATGGACCTCGAGACGGTGGGGGTGCACCGCGACGGCCGGAGGCTCGAGCTGAGCGTCTCGTCCCTACCGCTCACCCAGGCCGACGGGGGGACGAGCGGCCTGGTGGTCGCCGTCGCCGACCTGACGACCCGCCGCCAGCTCGAGCGGCAGCTCCAGGAGTCCCAGCAGCTCGAGGCGATCGGCCGCCTGGCGGGGGGCGTCGCGCACGACTTCGGCAACCTGCTCACCGTGATTCACGGCCTCAGCGAGACGGCGCTCGAGCGGCCTACCCTGGACGAGGCCGCTCGCCACGACCTCGGTCGCCTGCGCGAGGCGGCGACACGCGGGTCCGAGCTGACGGAGCAGCTTCTCGCCTTCGGACGCCGGCAGGCGAGCCGCCCGCGGATCGTGGACCTCAACGAGCTGGTGCGGGGCATGCTCGGCATGCTCCGGCGCCTGATCGGCGAGGACGTGCTCCTCGAGACGCGCCTCCGCGCCGAGCCGGCGAGCATCGAGGCCGATCCCGCACAGATCGGCCAGGCCATCACCTACCTGATGGTGAACGCCCGCGAGGCCATGCCGCGCGGCGGCAAGCTCGTCATCGAGACGGGCAACGCGGCGTGCGCGAGCGAGCAGGGCCGGCGCTGCAAGGCCGGGTGCCGGGGCTCGTGCGTCACGCTGGCGATCAGCGACACGGGCGCGGGCATGGACGCCGACACGCTGGAGCACGTGTTCGTCCCCTTCTACGCCGCGGGCGAGCGGCCCCTCGGCAGCGGCCTGGGACTGGCCGCGGTCTTCGGCATCGTGCAGCAGTGCGGGGCCGACATCGAGGCCGCGTCGGAGCCCGGCCGCGGCTCCACGTTCCGCATCTATCTGCCCGCCCCGGAGCCCGCGGCCCTGGCGACCCCCGAGGAGCCCGCCGCGGCCCTCGCGTCGGCGGACTCGGACGCGATCCTGCTCGTGGAGGACGACGACAGCGTGCGCGAGGTCGCGCGCGCGGCGCTGGTCCGCGCCGGCCACCGCGTGATCGAGGCGCGCGACGGACAGGAGGCCCTGGCCGCCGCGCAGGGATACGGGAGACGGATCGCCCTGCTCCTCACCGACGTCGTGATGCCGGAGATGAACGGCCCCGAGCTGGCGAACCGCCTGCAGCAGTCCCTGCCCGGCCTGCCCGTGCTCTACTTCTCGGGCTACGCGCCGGGCCCCGCCGGCCACCCGGCAGTGCCGCTCGACGTCCCCTTCCTCGCCAAGCCCTTCCGCCCCACCACGCTCGTCGCCCGGGTGCACGAGATCCTCGCGACGGGGCGGCCACGACCCGACTGAGCGGCGCGCCAGCGCGGCGGCTGGAGCGGGATCGGCGCGACGATGGCGCGTTCCCGCAGGCTCCGTCGGTGGGGGCAGAGCGCCTCGCGACTGTGGTAGCCTGAAAGGCCATGATCCGCGTCCTTCACGTCGCGCGCGCCGCGCTCGCCGGCCCGCTCGCCCTCGCGGCCGCCGCCCTGCTGGCGGGCGGCGGACCCGCCGCCGCCGAGGTGACCACGCTCGATCAGGGCGCGCTGGTCGTCTCGCAGCAGGGGAAGACCGCGCGCGTCGAGGAGTTCTCCATGGACCAGAACGGGGACACCCTGGTCGTGCGGGCGCAGAGCCGGGTGGCAGCGGGTCCGCGGGCGGATCAGCCTCCCGACAAGGTGATGTCGCTCGAGGTCGGCGCCCTCGACTTCACCCTGGTGCGTTATGCCTCCCAGCAGGTTCTGGGACCCGACACCCTGAAGCGCGGCATCGAGACGACCCCGGGCGACACGACCTGCATGATCTACCGCGAGCTGAACAATCACGGCGTCGGGGACCGGGTGGCCATGCCGCCGGGCCGCCTCTACGTCCTGGACCCGCCGCTGTTCACGACCTTCAACTTCATCGCCCGCTCCCTGCAGGGCCAGACCTTCGAGAGCCGGCCGATCGGGGTGCTGGTCCTCGGCACGCCGGACACGTTCGTCGTCGCCACCATCACCGATCAGGGCGCGGAGAGCATCCGCTGGGGCAGCCGCCCGGTCGCCGCGCGCAAGTGGCTCATCGCCGATCAGGCGACGCGCTTCACCATCTGGGTGGCACCCGACGGTCGCCTGCTCCGGTTGCGACAGGCCGACGCGGGGATCCTCGTGGAACGGCGGGCGCCGCCCGTCAAGCGGCACGCGCCCGCGCCCAAGCGCCCCGGCGGGCCGGCGCGGTAGCGCTCCCGCCACGCGGCGCCTCAGCGCCGCGCGGACCCTCCGCGCGTCGCCGGATCCGAGGGAGCCGCGCTCCGCCCACCGCGCGCCACCCATTCCAGGAGCAGCCGCACGCCGAATCCGGTCGGACCGCGGCGCTCGTGCGGCCGCTCCGTGGGCGCCCAGGCCGTGCTCGCGATGTCGAGATGCGCCCAGCGCATGCCGCCGGTGAAGCGCTCGAGAAAGCGCGCGGCGATGCAGGCGCCGCCTTCGCGCGTTCCGGCGTTGACGACGTCCGCCGTGTCGCTCTCCAGCTCGCGCTCGTACTCGGGCCACAGGGGCATGCGCCACAGGCGCTCGCCCGCCGCCTCGCCGGCCGCCTGCAGCTCGGCGGCCAGGCCATCATCAGCGGTGAAGAGGCCGGCCACGACGTGGCCGAGCGCGATCCCGATCGTGCCCGTGAGCGTGGCGACGTCCACGACCGTGGCCCCCTCGTACCGGCGCGCGTAGGACAGCGCGTCGGCCAGGAGCAGGCGCCCCTCGGCGTCGGTGTTCGTGACCTCGACCGTGGTGCCGCCCAGGATGCGCAGCACGTCGCCGGGCTTGAGGGCGCGCCCGCCCGGCATGTTCTCGGCCGCGGGGATGAGACCCACCACGCGCAGCCCCGGCGCCACGCCGGGCAGGGCCGCGAACAGCCCGATGACCGCGGCGGCCCCCGACATGTCGTACTTCTCCTCGTAGAGGTTCTCGCGGGGCTTCAGCGAGATGCCGCCCGTGTCGAAGGTCACGCCCTTGCCGACCACGACGACCGTCGGCAGGCTCGCGCCGCGCTTGCCGCCGGGGGTGCGCTCCAGCACGACGAACCGCGGGGGATTCGCGCTGCCGCGCCCCACGCCCAGGACGCCGTTCATGCCCAGACGCTCCATCGCGGGCACGTCCAGCACCTCGGCCTTGGCGCCCGTGGCGCGCGCCACCTCGGCCGCGCGCTCTGCGAGGCGCTCGGGCGTGAGATCGGCCCCCGGCGTGCAGGCGAGGTCGCGGGCCAGGGCCGTGCCCTCGGCCCAGCGCGCGCCACGCAGGACGGCCGCGGCCAGCGCGGCCTCGCGGGAGGGATCGGCCTCCACCACTTCCACGCGCTTGAGCGCCGGTGCGCCGGCCTTCGTCCGGTAGGCACTGAATCGCCAGGGCCCGAGCACGGCACCCTCGGCGGTCACCTGGGCCGCGACAGCCGGATCCAGCGGGCTCGCCCCCAGGACGGGCAGGACCACCGTGCCGGCCCGCAGCTCCCGGGCCTTGCGCACGCCCGCGGCCGCCGCCAGCCGCACGCGATGCGGCGTCAGCTCCGCGCGCTTCCCCAGCCCCACGACCACGAGTCGCTTCGCCGCGAGGCGTCGCGGATAGAGGACGGCGATCTCGGCGTGGGCCCCGCCGAAGTCGCGGCTCGCGAGCAGGGCCGAGAGGGCTCCGCCCGAACCCCGGTCCACGGCCGCGGCCGCGCCGGCGGGCTTTCGCTCTCCTTCGGGGATGCCGACGATCAGCGCCCCCGCCCGGCGCTGCGCGGGATGGCCACGGCGAAAGACGACGTCCATGGGAAGAGCCCTCCTGGATGGAGACCTGAGCCGCCAACGTTCCCGGGCAGCCTATCCCAAGCTCGTCAGTTCCCCAACGTGGCCGGGGAACGGCACATCCCGGGCTTGCGTTCGCCTGGTCGCGGTCGCATCCTGCACGCGAACCCGGCGCGCAGTCCTGGCGCGGGCCGCGGGTCACACGGGATCGAAGCAGACAGGGCCCGCCGCGGGCGGGGAACGAGCCTCGGAAGGATGCCGGGGCAGGAGGAGGAGACTCGACATGCGTCACCGTACGTGGATCATCTTGAGTCTGGCGGTTCTGCTGGCCGCGTTCGTGGCCGGATGCGGCGCCAAGAAGGAATCCGCACAGAACGCAACCGACAGCACCGCCTTCGCCACCAATCCCACGGAGCAGGGACAGGGGAACATCACGCCCCAGGGCCAGGTGCCGCCGCCACCACCCGAAGCCGCGAACCCGCCCCAGCCCCGGCGCGAGCCGGTCGCGAGGCAGCCACGCCCGCGCACGTCCGAGCAGCCGCGCCCGGCCGCGCCGGCGGAGAGCCCGAGCGCCATGGTGCCTTCGGGCACGTCCGTGACCGTCACGGTCAACACGAAGCTCAACTCGGAGACCGCCCAGGTGGGTGACCCCTGGACCGGCGTGGTGAAGGACAACGTCACCGTCGGCGACAAGGTGCTCATCCCGGCCGGCAGCACGGTGAGCGGCACCGTGAGCGCGGTGAAGCCTGCGCAGAAGGGCGACCGCGCGATGCTCGATCTGGCGGTGAACGCGATGACCATCGAGGGCCGGGATTACAACGTCGAGGCCACGACGGAAGCCATCATCGCGGGCTCGCCGCGGGCCCGGAACCTGGGTGCCATCGCGGGCGGCGCGGCGGCCGGCGCGCTCATCGGCCGCGCTGTCGGCGGAAGCGGCAAGGGCGCGCTCATCGGCGGCTTGCTGGGCGGCGCGGCGGCCGGCGGCGCGGTGGCGAAGTCGAAGGGCTATCAGGTCGAGCTGAAGGAGGGCACGCCCCTCACCTTCACGACCAGCCAGGCCGTGGCCATCAAGCGCTGAGTGGGGGCCCCGTCCCCTGGGGACGGGCCCTGTCGCACGGGGCGGAGCCGCACGGCTCCGCCCCGCTCGCATTCCCGCCGGAGCGGGACCACCCGGGGCCGCGAGCGAGGGTGGGGACGAGCCGGCGGAAGCTCGCGCAGCGGGCCCGCGGTGTCCCGAGGCGGCTCTCCCCCCGGCCCCGGTGGCCCGGCGGGTACACCGGCCGAGTTGATGGCCGCGATGGCCGCGTTGCGCCTCAACGGCTTCGCCCCTCGGCGGCCATGGCATGCGGAGTGCTGCGTAGCTCGCTGTCCCCATCTCGGTCCACCAGCCAACGCCCGCGACGGCACGCCGGGCACGAAGGAGGATTCATGAGAACCAAGCTCTTGCTCGCGGCGCTTCTGCTCGCGGCCGCGGGGCTGACGGCCGGCTGCAGCAAGAACTCCCCGAGCCAGCCCTCCTCGACCCTCCCGGGCGGGGGGTCGTCCATGGACCAGGCCGCTGTCGCCAACGCCCTCTCGCTCGCGCCGCAGGTCGTGGACGACGGGCAGTTCGACAGTACCGACCCCACCACGGTCGGCGGAGGGATGCCGGGCGCCTTCGCGGCCATCTCGCCGATCCGCTTCTGGCGCACGATCACGAACGTGGAGCGGAGCTTCCAGTTCTCCTTCTCCGACACCGACTCGACCGGGCGGCCGACGATGGCCATCGTCACCGTGAACAAGCTGCTCACCGGGACCTTCAACATCCTCACGGGGATTCCCGGCACCGACAGCGTGCCCATGGACTCCGCGGTCCACATCCTCCGCAAGCCGCTCGCCGACCACTGGGTGCGCCGCATCCTGCTCGAGCGCCGCCCGGGCACGCGCGACTGGCACGTCGTCGCGACGTCGGGAGTGAAGGTCACCTCGAAGGACGCGACCACGCAGATCGTGAGCCTGCGGGTGCAGGCGAATGGCGTGGACACGACCCTCACGGATCCGCTCGCCTTCTTCCGCCTTCGTCGCATCCTGAGCTTCGACCCGGACGGGTCCGTCACCCTCACCGTGACCACGACGCGCAGCAACGACCTCGTGTTCCTGGTGATGCGCGACCACCGCTTCCGCTTCCACAGCAACGGAGACGACACCTACACGGGCGTCTTCATGATGCCCATGCTGGCGGGCCTCGGCCACGTCGGGGTCAACGCGCTCTCCTTCGGCACGCTCTTCGACAACCAGGCGCCCTACGACTCGCAGGCCTGGCTGATGCCGTTCCTCGTCCGGCCGAACGTGATGGCGGACGAGCTGCCCTGATCACTCGGCCCTGGCGCAGCGGACGCGCGAAGGGCGGGTCGTGAGACCCGCCCTT